>CAYXPN010000035.1:17497-25498 GCA_964467075.1 uncultured Planctomycetaceae bacterium | reverse complement strand
CCACGTCCGACGTGGCCAACACCACGCTCTTTACCGGGCGCGAGCTCGACCCCGAGACGGGCGTGTACTACTACCGCCAGCGCATCTACCACTCCACGCTGGCCGTCTTCCTCACCCGCGGGCCGCCCAAAGGCAAATGGTGCCTGTCACCTTTTGCGCTCTGTAACCACACGGCTGGGCGCAAGACGCACCCCCGCGGGGGCAGCATTGCTAGCATTCCGGCGGTTTCGGCGCCAAAGGTTGCGGCGGTCTGTCGGCCACCGCGGGGCGAAATCGATCCACCAAAGTGTGCTGGACGCGTCAGAAGCTGGGCCGAATTCGCGCGCTGAGCCGCGGGGATTGCCGGAATCGGGCAGCCCCGGGGTGATTGGAGCGGGACGACTTGTTGCCAAATTGCAGGATTCATGTATAAAGGACCGGCCACATCCGCGTACGAGTGTATAGAGATGAGACTGTTGTGCGTCGCGCGAGCCTCTTACTGGTCGCGGCGACGGAGCGCGCAGGGCGCGCATGCCGCGCCAGAGGCACGGCGGGGGACAGTTGCGGGGGAGCTTGCAGTGCTGTCGCTGCAAACCGCGTCTTATGGCCTTGCGCGCTTGTCCGGCGTTTAGGCGGGCGCAAGCGCGCAGTGCCAAGGCGCGACGTTCGCGGAGAAAGACGCGGCGCTGGTTGCGCGCAAGTTGCGTGCAGAATGGCGCACCAAAGGGCGGCCCACAATCGGTGCGGCTCGGTGTGCGCTGTGGAGTTCGCCACACTTGAAAACGAGGGCACCCGATTGTGGGGATGCCCGATCTGTGGCGCTCAGTGCGCAGCCGAGCCGCCTTCGGTCCACAGTGGCACTGAATCGGCACAACTGTGGACAGGGAAAACAATTACGTCGATCAAATGCTTGACGAATGCACCTCCAGTGCATTATGATTCGGGCGGGCAAGGGCATGGAAGTGGCGGCTGTGGAATTGTGATCGGGGGCACTCAACACTGGTGACTGGTTGCTCGACCT
The DNA here is from genome assembly GCA_964467075.1 of uncultured Planctomycetaceae bacterium. GTDB lineage: Bacteria > Planctomycetota > Planctomycetia > Pirellulales > Thermoguttaceae > CAYXPN01. The sequence continues at coordinate 24,498 of CAYXPN010000035.1, read as the reverse complement.
GCCATGTAAAAAGAACACCACATCGCGCCTCGAAAAACCAGCCAGCGGCGGCGAACTCCGTATCCACGCTTCCCACAGCGCGACCACGGCTCGAGACCGGGGGAATGAGCCATGGGCGGGGTGACTTCGCAGACGCTGCTGAAGCGCATTGACTGGCTGGCCCAACAGTGCCAGCTCCTCGCGAAACAGTCGGCTGATGTCCATCGCATCGCATCTTCTCATCTTCGCGCACTCGAGGACCTCTACAGTGCGGCAATCGAATATGAAAAGCGGGCGCTGCGCGAGGGCCGCTGGGATTCCGCGTGGCCGGAACTGGGCGGCGGAACGTCCGACGATTCGAACGACGCGTTTCCACAACCGCTGCTCGAGATTCAGATCGACGTCCAGCCGCATGGCAAGGGTTTGGTGTCAATCGATGGTGGGTGGCCGTTCCTGCTCTCGCGCAAGCTGACCTGTCTGCTCTTCCACGCCGCATCCGACGACCGCCACCTGGTCGACGGCTTGCCGGCTTTCCGCTCGGTGAGCGAACTGAAGCAATCCGTACGTGAGTTCGCCGGCAGTGACGTCGGCAATCTGATTTACCGCTTGAGAGAAGCCTTGGAGGGGCATCATTGGCCGCGCCTGCTGCTGCAAACCGACAACCGGCGGGACGGCTATTATGTGCGTTTTCGCGTGCGCAGGCTCGTGATCTCGGGACGCCTGCCGCGCGATTGGCGACGCGCTGCCCCGCGTGACGACCTCCAGCGCGGCTCGGCCTGATCGCGCGCACGCGCGCCCTGTGATCCACCGAGTACGCTTGTGTGATCGAAGAATTGTCGGCCCGCCGGCCAGCAGCACTGCGGGCGGCTCTTCCCGGCCGTTGCGCAGTCGAGGGCCACCTGCCGGGCTGTGACTGGGAGCCGGCTTTAAGGCACAGCCTGGAAAGTGCGGAAAACGAGGTCATAACCAACAAAAACGGCCTTGCACCCCAAGCGTCGATTGCTTGCCGGCGCGACGGGCGGACGCGAAGCGGTTCTGGCACGAGGAGACCGAGCATGGCGCATCTGTTCGTCGAACGAAACGGCGCACACGACGCTCCAGCCGGCTGGCAGCCGCGCAGGCTGGACGACCGGTCGCCGTTCCCCCTGAACGGGCCGCCTTTCGACCCGGATTGTCCCGAACACGAAAGACAGGGATCGGAACGCGTGCCGGGCGCTGAACCGAGCCAGGCGCCCGCGCCGGCCGTAGTGGCTGGGGTCTCCGCTGGCGGCCGACTGCCCAGGTGGCTGCTGCTTGGTCCGCGGTCGGCTGGCGTGAGCATCAACGGCCGCCCAGCGCTACTGGGGATTCGCGTGCTCGAGAACCGCGACCGGATCGTGGTGGACTGCGCTACCGAGGCCAGCCCCAGAGAGTACTACTTCTCGACCGAGGAGCCGGCTGCGATCGAGCCTTTTTCCGGCCCCCCCGTCCTCTGCCCGCGCTGTAAGACGCCGATCGAGCCGGGCGACCCGGCGGTGCGCTGCCCGGTGTGTGGTTTCTGGCACCATCAGATCGAGCCGAGCGCTCAAGCGCACCCCGACGAGCCATCTCGCCAGCGTCCCTGCTGGACATACCTCGATCGGTGCGCCAACTGCGGGGCGCCGACGGCGCTTGACGGGGCGTTGACGTGGACGCCGGACGAACTATGAATCCCAACCCAGAACCGATCGGATCGGGGGTCGTAAAGATGACTGCCACGCCGACCCAGACGACAAGGCCCGATCACGCACACGCGCGCTCTTCCCGCCTGAAGAAGGCCGTGGCGGTGGGCCTGGGCAACACGGGCTCGCACCTGGTCGGCCATCTGGCGCGCATGGACTGCGCCGCGCAGATCACGCTCATCGACCCGGACCGGTACGAAATCACCAACCTCACGGGCCAGGACATTCGGCGCGCCGATGTGGGGCGATCCAAAGTCGCGGTCCAGGCGCGGCGCGCGCGCCGCATCGCCCGAGGACTGGAAGTGACGGCTTGCGCGGAGCGGGTCGAGGACCTGCCGCTGTTGGTGCTCGAGGCCGACGTGATCTTCTCGTGCGTCGACAATCGGGCGGCGCGCCGCCACCTGGCCGAGGCGGCGTGGCGGTTGGGCGTGCCACTGATCGACGGCGCGGTGGATGGCGCCGCGCTGATGGGCCGGGTGGGAGTGTACGTGCCCGGACCGGGGGCTGCGTGTCTTCTCTGCTCGTGGTGCGATGAGGACCATGCGCTGGAAGCGCAGGATTATCCGTGCGGCGGCAGCAACGCAGCGGCACCCACACGGGCACCCGCCGAGCTAGGCGCGGTGGTGGCGGGCATGATGGCCGTCGAGGGGCGCGTGCTGCTTGGGGGCCCGCGGCAAGGGGTCGACGCGCCGCGAACCGGCGCACGCTACTTGCTCTTCGATCTGCGCAATCACGTCTTCGAAATGACCACGATCACGCGCAACCCACGGTGCCGATTCGACCACGCGGCCTGGGACATCGAGCCAGTCCACAAGCCGCCGTCGCGCCTGAGCGTGGGCGAGCTGTTGCGTCGTGCGGCGCCGGAGCCTTGCCACGGCAGGCAACGCGACCACGCCGCCGCCGCCGCGCTCCAACTGCCGGTGCCCGCACAGGGCTTTGCGCAGAAACTGGTCTGCCCGCAGTGCAGCCGCGAGCAGCGCATCGACTTGCGCCTCGAAGGGCGTATCCCGCTGCGGCGGGGCACCTGTGCGCGGTGCGGGGCGCGGATGCAGGTCAGTCGGTTCGATGTGCTCGACTCGCTGGAGGGACCGGAGCTGCGCGCTGAGGTCAAGGCGCGCACGCGACTGTCGCACCTGGGATTCGTGGCCGGCGACGTGGTGGCCGTGGTCATCGGAGGCGTGACGCGGCATTTCGAGCTTGGCGCAGGTAGCTGTGGGGCCGGGTCGGGCTGCTCGGAGAGCCACAATAGAAGCGCGCGCGGCCCCGCGCGCAAAGCGCGGCGCTTGCCCAAGACCTTGTAGGAAACCGCCCCTGACTCAAAGGGACAATGCCATGCGCGACACCGTGTTCGATGCGTTTCTGGACGCTCAGCGCCAAGCAGCCGAAGAGCTCAACGAGCGCAGCGATTTGCTCACGGTCCTGCCCTTCGGTCGCAATCGATTCGTCCTCGAGTTCAGGTGCAAGGGCCTGATTCGCACCCGGGACGGGACCGTGAGGGAGGGTTCAGAGTTCCACGTAGGCCTGCGCTTTCCGCCTGACTACTTGCGACATGTGAATCCGCTCCAGGTGGTCACCTGGCTGTATCCGGCAAACGTCTGGCATCCCAACGTGCGTCCGCCCGCGGTGTGCCTGGGCCACATTGCGCCGGGCACGCCGCTCGTGGACCTGGCGTTTCATCTCTACGAGATGATTGCGCTTTACAACTATGCCACCCATGACGCGCTGAATGCCGAAGCCGCGCAGTGGCTGCGCAACCATGGCGCCGAGCTCGAGCTGCCCTTGGATCGGCGCCCCCTGCTGCGCCGGGCCCTGGAGTTGGAAGTCGATGAACACGCGGCGGAGGAACTGGGATGACAAACCTGGGATGGCTGAAGAGCGACGTGTCGGTGCCCGAGCTGCTTGAGCGTTGCGGATTCTCGCCCACGCGGCGCAATCACGCGTGGCGTTTCAAGCTGCCCGGTGCGCAGAACATCAGTGTGACAGCCGGCGAGGACGACGGCTTTGTGACCCTCTGCGCGACCGCGGCTCGGCTGCGCGCGGCACAGAAACTGGACTTGGGCTGTCTGTTGGAGCTCAACGCGCGACTGCCGGGCGGGGCGAAACTGGCCATCGACGGCAAGTCCCATTGCCTGCTCGTGCTGGCCGAAATCCCCTGCGACGGGTCAGCGGAGGGAGCCGATGCGGAGACACTCTGCCGCCGAGTCAACGATGCCTCGGCCGGGCTCAAAACCGCGCTCGAGCTGCTCGATTCGCTCGCCACCGACTCGCCGTCGCCCACTCCGGGCGACGACGCGGTCTCGGCCCGGCAAGCCCAAGCCGTCTGCGAGCAGGATGCCCCCGGCAACGACCAGCCGGCGGCTCACGGCGTGGACGACCCGCAGGTCGGCTCTTCACCCCCGGCGCAGAGCCCCCAATGGGAGGAGATCGAACTGGAGTTCAGCAGCGATCTTACGGCCGGCGACAGCGCGGCTGAGCACGACCTGGGGCCCCACGCCGAGCAGTTGCGCGAGCGATGTCTCCAGGCCGGCTGGCCGGCAAGCCAGCGCCGCGACGGCTCGCTGAGCGTGGTGCTCGGGGTGCCCGAAGGCTCATGCGCCGGCCGGTTCGAGGCGCTCGGCCCTGAGGCGGTGCGGGTCCGCAGCGACCCGTGCTGGCCGATAGCCGACGAGGCGGTCTGCCGCCAGGCGATCGACTATTTGCTGCTGCGGGCCAGTGGGGCGGTGCGCATGTCGGGGGCTGCGGGCGTGGCCGATCCCTCCGGACGCGCGCGCGGGCCCTATGTGTGGCAGGTTCGCTGGGAGAGCCTGCCCGAGGCGGCCGAGCTGAGTGTGGGGCTAACCGCCTTGTCGGTGGCCTGCCGGCTGACGATTCGGGAGGTCGAGGCGCTCGGCGATGCGGGCATTGCCGAACAGTACCTGGCCTTTCAGCAGTGGCCGAAGAGGTGATCGTTGTGGTTTCTGGTTTCGTTCCTTGCAGAAAAAGGAGAACGCTCAAGATGGTTGCAACAGTGGAGCCTCGGCGGGTTTCGCTGCGGGCCCGGGACGTTGCGCGACAGCGTCTCGTGCGCGTACGCGGTGTGCCGGTCGAGGCCACCGTGGGCGAGGTGGTCGAGGCGCTGGTCGGCAGCAGGATGAACCTGCCGCGGACCGACGCAGAGGGCCGCCCGCTCGTGTACCACGCCCGCCTGGATCGTGAGGGCCGGCATCTGCACGCCTCGGAACACATCGGCGATGTGATCCGGGAAGAAACCGACACGCTGGTGCTTCAACCCAATATCCAGGCCGGTTGAATGTTGTCCGGGGGCAGGCCGGGCCGGCGGTATGTCGCGCGAGGCGGGGTCGAGCTGCACAGCTTCGGGGGAACGTCCGTCGCGTGCGCATACCGCTGTGTCCGGCACTTCCCAGCCGGGGCCTGCAAATCAGCGGGGTCCAAGAGCGCAGCCCGAGCGAGCAAAGGGGACTTCCATGTCCGGGCAAGACGGTGTGAGCGACCGCTATCGCTACGCCCTGGAACTGCACAAGCGCGAGCCGCAAGCATTGCTGGCCACGGTGGCCGTCAGGCCTGATTGGGCTCCCGCGCTGGAGTGGGCCCGCTTCCAGGCGCTGCGCCGCTGCAACTCGGAGGAGGTCGAACTGCGTGAGGCCCGGGTGTGGATCGAGCCGGTCTTCGACCATGAGCGCGGTGCGCCCTATGTCGAGAGGTTGCGCGCCGTGGTGGAAGGCGGGAATGGGGCGAGCGGCGAATCCGAAATCCCGCTGGCCTATTTCCACGAGCTGGCACGCAGTGCGTCGTCGTCCCTGGTGTCGGCAGGGCGGCTCGAGGTCGGCGAGGTGTTCGCGTATCGCGTCTGCGCCTACGCCGACCCCCAGGCCCGGCCCGCCGCGGCCGGAGAGAGCGAGCCGGACAGTGCTTGGGAAGCCGACGTCACGCCGCTGGCACAGAGTGTCCGTCTGGAAGAAGAGCGTCTGGACGACTACCTGGGCGCGGCCGTGCCGGAAGGCACGATCACCGCGGACCAGTTTGCCGTGCTGATCCCCGCCAGTGTGCTCAGCGAGTGCATCGAGCTGATGCGCATCGCCGGGGCGGTCGAGACGGGCGGGATTCTCTTGGGCCATCTGCGGCGGGACGTCGAACGGGGGGACGTCTTCGTTCAAGTGACCGCACAGATCCCGGCGCGCCAAGCCCAGCAGGAGCTGTCCCGATTGACCTTCACGGCCGAGACCTGGGCGTCGGTCGAAGCGGCCCTGGACCTGCGGGGTCGGGACGAGCTGTTCGTGGGGTGGTGGCACACCCACCCGAGCGACCACTGGTGCCGCGACTGTCCGCCGGAGAAGAAGGCCCGCTGCCCGGTGGCCGGCCGGGGCGACTACTTCAGCACCCACGATGCGCAGCTTCACCGGACCGTGTTTCCCCGCGCCTACAGCCTGGCCCTGGTGCTCGGGGGCCCGTGTGAGGCGGACGGGCAGCCCAGCTGCCGGCTGTTCGGCTGGGAGCAGGGGATGATCGCTTCCCGAGGGTTCTACGTGCTGGACGACCAGCCGCGTCCGGCAGCCACTCCCACCTTCTTTTGAGAAGAAAGGCGCATAGGCCATGACGCTTTCTGAGTCACTCCGGGGCCGTGCCGACCAGGCACTGCTCCGCAGCCTGAATGCCGTGGGCGAAGGCGCTCCCACGCTGGAGGAGAAACAGCGCCTGCTCGAGATGCACCGGGCGTCGTGGCCGCCGGGCCAGCCACACGTCGATCGGCTGCTGATCCGCAACACCCAGCGGCTGGTCGAGGCCCTGCACCAGTCGCAGGAGACGGTCGAGAAGTGCAAGGAGCTGTTCGAGCAGCTTACGGCCCCGCCGTGGCGCGTGGGCGTGTTTCTTTGCCCGGTCGAGAGGCCCGACGGCTTGCGGGCCATGGTGGACTACCAGGGCACGCGCGTGGTCGTGGGGCTGATGGAAGACGTGTCGGTGGCCGAGTTGGAACTGGGCGACGAGGTGTTCCTGAGCAACGATTTGACCGCGGTGGTCGCCAAGTGCGAAACCGAGGTCTTGCAAGTGGGCGAGACGGCTGCGCTGGATCGCCGCTTGCCCGACGGACGGCTGGTGTTGCGCTCGCGCGACGAGGAGCTGGTGGTCGACGCGGCGGGCTGCCTGCAAGTCGATCAGCTCAAACCAGGCGACCACGTGCGTTTCGATCGCCGGACCTGGATCGCCTACGAGCGGCTGGAACAGACCGCGGGCCGGCGGTTCCTGCTCGAGGATGTGCCCGACGTGGGTGTGGAGCAGGTCGGCGGCCAGCGCCGGGCCCTGGAGCGCCTGCTCGGGGCGCTGACG
>CAYXPN010000035.1:0-17487 GCA_964467075.1 uncultured Planctomycetaceae bacterium | reverse complement strand
TGGCCTACGGCCTGACCGGCCGGCAGGCGATCCTGCTCGAGGGGCCGCCCGGCTGCGGCAAGACGCTCATGGCGCGCGTGGGCTCCGCGGAGATTCGCCGCCACAGCGGGCGCTCGTGCAAGTTCGCGGTGGTCAAGCCCGCGGAATGGGAAGACCCCTATGTTGGCGTCACGCAGCAGAACATCCGCAACTGTTTCCGCATGCTCCGGGAAGCGGCCGCGGAGGGGTTTGCCGTGTTGTTTCTCGACGAGATCGAGGCCGTGGGTCGCCATCGCGGGTCGGCCGTGGGCTACCACGGCGACAAGTTCCTGGCCGCCTTGCTGGCCGAGATCGACGGCTTTGAGGACCGGACCGACGTGGCCGTCATCGCGGCGACCAACCGCAAGGACCTCTGCGACGCGGCGTTGATCTCGCGGTTCGACGTGGAGATCACCGTGCCCCGGCCTGACATGCGCGGGGCCCGGGAGATTTTCGAGATTCATCTGCCGGCGTCGCGTCCCTTCTCGCCCAACAGCAACTCGGCGGCACAGACGCGCCGGCAGATCATCGAACGGGCCGTCTCGCGGCTCTATAGTCCCAACGGTGAGAACGAGGTCTGTGCGATCCGCTTCCGCGACGGCTCGCAGCGCGTGGTGCGAGCGGCAGAGTTGATGAGCGGCCGGGTGATCGAACAGATTTGTCGCGAGGCCTGCCAGGCCGCCTTCCTGCGCGAGGTGCGGACCGGCGAAGGCGGCGTGCGCTGCGAGGACATCGACGAGGCGGTTGCCGCGACCCTGGACCGGTTTTCGACCACGCTGACTCGCTACAACGCCCATGTCTACCTCTCGGATCTGCCCCAGGATCTCGACGTGGTGGCAGTCGAGCCGTTGCGCGGGCGCACCCGGCATGCACACCGTTACCTGCGCACCAACTGAGGATTGGACTTGTACTTTGACTGAAAGTGTTCGCGAATCGCCCGGAGATTTCGCTGGAAAACGAGCGTGTGCCACTGCTTGCCCGGCGGGCAAGCAGTGCTGCGAGCAGCAAAGCACTGCTTCTGGCGAAGCAGCGGCACACCGAATTGCCGGGGCCCCTCGCTTTAGCTGAACATTGCGCAAACGACCGGGCCAGACACACTCGCCCGACAATCATCCCTTCTTGCCCAGGAGAACTCGGCGATGAGTTCTACATTCGGACCGCTCGACCGGGACGGCGGCAGCCTTCTTCCCAAGCTGCTCGGTGCGGACGTCGAGCTGGCCAATTCCGTGCTGGGGATTCGCGACCCGGAGGGCACCGGGCGCATTGCCTCGCGCCTGCTGTTGGCACGCATCCAGGGCGTGGCGCAGTATGCCTCCTCCGGCGGGTGGTCGGGAGGCTGGAGCTCCAGCCCGCCGGCCGGCACCTACAGCCAGGGCGCCGACAGCCAGCGCTCCGCTTACGCGGCCAGGCCCCAGCAAGGGCAGAACACCCAGAGCCGGCAGGGCTCGCGCGATGCGTATGGCACAGATGGCCCACGCACCGCGGGAGCTGCGCAGCGTTCGGCTGCCGCTGACGTGCAGGCAACCGGCGAATCCAAGTCGATCGGCCACTACAACCTCCAGGACTGGGGACGCAAATTCCTGCCCACCAACGGCGGCTGCTGCTACATCGATCTCTGGCATCTCGAGGTCTGCATTCCCGAGGTCCTCAGCGCCTTCGACTACCTGGCCGCCTTCCACGCCATGCTGCTCGTGGCCCGGCAGGCCATGAACGAGGTGAATGGCCAACTGGGCCCGGGGCGCCGGGTGCAGGTGCTGGCCAACAACTCGGACGGCCTGGACAACTCCTACGGCGGGCACCTGAACTGCCTGGTGGCGCGGCGCACCTGGGACGACATCTTCTATCAGTTGCGCCCCACCAGCCTGGGCTATCTGGCCTCGTTCCAGGTCTCCAGCCTGGTCTTCGCCGGCCAGGGCAAGGTGGGCTCGGAGAACGGCCGGCCGTGGGTCCCCTACCAGCTTTCGCAGCGGGCCGACTTTTTCGAAACGGTGGTCGGACTGCCGACCACCATGAACCGTCCCCTGGTCAACTCGCGCGACGAGGCCCTCTGTGGCACCTGGCGCGCCGGCGCGGCCGACGACCACCGCCCCGACTACGCACGCCTGCACTGCATCTTCTATGACACCAACCTCTGCCATGCGGCCAACGTGTTGAAGGCCGGCACCATGCAGATGGTCCTGGCCATGCTCGAGGCCGGATGGGCCGATTCGCGCCTGGTGCTCGACCGGCCGTTGGAAGCCGTCGTCCAGCTCAGTCACGATCCGGCGCTGAAAACCAAGCTCCGCATGGCCGACGGCCGGCGACTGACCGGCGTGGAGCTGCAACTGGGGTTTCTCGAACAGATGCGGGCCTTCCACGAGCAGGGCGGTTTTGCGGGCGTGGTGCCCCGGGCCGGCGAAATCCTCGACCTTTACGCCGATACGCTCGAGAAACTCCGCGCCGGCGAGCTGGACGCCGTGGCGGGCCGGCTGGACTGGGTGCTCAAACTGCGCCTGCTCCAGCGCGCCCGGGCCCAGCAGCCCGGTTTGCGCTGGAATTCGGCCCAGATGAAGCTCCTCGATCATCTCTACAGCAGCCTCGATCCCCACGAAGGGCTCTATTGGATCGCGGAACGCTCGGGGCTGGTTGCCCGACTGGTCCGGCCGGGCCGTGTTGAGCGCTTCGTCCATCAGCCGCCGCCGGACACCCGGGCCTTTGCCCGGGCCATGCTGCTGCGCACTGCGCGGCCCGAGGAGTTTTCGCGGGTCGACTGGGACTCGATGGGCTTCCGGCTCAAGGGACGGCGCAATTGGTGGAGCTATCGCACGCTGGAGATGGGCGATCCGTTGGGCATGACCCGGGCGCGGACCGGTCATCTGTTCGCCGCCGGACTGCCGCTCGACGAGTTGCTCGACGCCCTGGCATGTGCGGACTCGGCTGTGCACCTGGCGGATGCGGCTCCTGCCGATCCCAGCGAAGCACGCCGCGACGAGCCCCGCGCAGCGACCGGCAGCGCGCGCGACCAATGCCCCACGGGCCACTCGGCCGGCGAGACGGCCGAGTCGAAATCACCGCTGCTGCTGCCGGCGCCCGAGAACCGGCCGACGGGCAATCCGACGGACAATTCGATGGACGATTTGGGCGACAATCCGGCTGGCGATTCGATCGAGGATTCGGTCGACAATCCGGCCGACGAATCGGGCGGCGCGGCCGGACCAGGGGCAGGCGACAGCGGAAGTGTGTCTTTCCACCCACACGCCAGCAAAGGAGGTAGCAGTCATGGACCTGCTTCAACGACACGGCCAGACGCAAGCTCAGGCCGTCGGCCCGCCCGGCAGTGATCCGGCAGGGCAGAACCTGGACACACTGCGCCAGGCAGGCGAGGAGCTGTTCCGCGAGAACGATGAGGCGATCCGCCGGGCACTCTCCGGCGACGCGCTGGCCACCCTGGAGCTGACGCGCCAAGACGGCGGCCAGTAGCCGCCGAAAGCCAGACCGTAGCCGCCGAAAGCCAGACGGCGGAGGAAAGTCGATGACGTCCGGCGACAATCCACGCTCTGGCGAGCGTGGCTACGATGCGGAAAAGCCTGTGCGTCGCGCAACGTTGGTGCAGCTCGACCACGCTCTGCCGAGCGTGGTTGCGATAATCAGACAGTCCCTGGTCTGGAAATCAAGAACGGAGGGCCCCCCCTTGGCCGAGCGATTGTTCGGGCTGGAGACGGAGTATGCGTTTTGCGCGCTGACGGCTACGGGAAAGCGTGCGGACATGGGGTATGCGCTGAACCGGTTCATGGAGGCGGCGCGTGAGCACCTGCCCCATCTGCCGTCGCATTGCTCGGGCGGATTCTTTCTCCAAAGCGGCGGGCGCCTGTACGTGGACAGCGGCGGGCACCCGGAGCTGACCACGCCCGAAGTGGTCAACCCCTGGGACATCTGTCGCTATGTGCTGGCGGGCGACCGGCTGCTGGAGCAGGTGGCCCAGCGCGCGGCGTGCGAGGCCCGGCAATTCCAGAAGATCTTCCTTTCCCGCTGCAACGTGGGCTACGCTCCGGGGAGGTGCAGCACCTGGGGGTGTCACGAGAATTACGCCTACCAGGGCCAGGTGGAGAACCTCGCCGGGCAAATGATCCCGCACCTGGTCAGCCGGATCATCTACACGGGCGCGGGCGGATTCGACAACAGCTCGCCCGGCATCGCTTTCATGATTTCGCCGCGCGTAGCGTTTCTTCAACGGGCCGCATCCGAGGCTTCGACCCACAATCGGGGAATCTTCCACCACAAGGACGAAACTCTGGCCGGCAAGGGCTACCACCGGCTGCACCTCCTGGCCGGCGAAAGCCTGTGCTCGCATCGAGCCATGTGGCTCAAGTCGGGGGTCACGGCTCTGGTGCTGGCCATGGTGGAGGCCGGCCTGCGACCGTGTGAGGAGATCATGCTCAGCTCCCCGGTGGCTGCGATGGCCCGCTTTGCGCGGGACGTGACGTTGCAGGCGCGGGCACGCACAGCCGACAACCGCTATCGCACAGCTCTCCAAGTGCAACGCCATATCCTGGCGAAACTGGAGGAACATGCGAATCACCCAATCATGCCGCCTTGGGCCCCGCGTGCGCGCGAGCTGCTGGGCGAGACACTGGATCGTTTGGAACACGGGGCGGGCCAAGTGGCCCGATGTCTGGATTGGGCGATCAAACTGGCATTGTTCCAGCAATTAGCCCGTCGGGCAGAGGTCGAATGGCCCACGCTGAGCGAGTGGAACGCGGTCTTGGCCGAGGCGTACCGAGCGGTGTCGGCCGCGCTCGCGGCCAGGCCCGAGGGCCCGACGATCACGGCCGGTGCGGTCCTGAAACCCGGCGGCCTGCTGGAACAGGAAGTGGTGGGGCGCATGGCGACGACGGTCAGAGGCCGGGGCCTCGATCCGGGCCAGTGTGGGACGGTGCTCCGGCTGCGTGCGCAGTTGCTCGAGCTGGACATGCGGTTTTCCCAGCTCGGCGAGGAGGGGCTGTTCCGCGCATTGGAACAGAGCGGGCGGTTGGACCACGGCGTGCCGGGGGTGGACAACATCGAACACGCCATGGTCAACCCACCGGCACAGGGGCGTGCCAGACTGCGCGGCCAGTGTGTGCAGCGCTTCCACCACCAGCACGGCAGGTATGGCTGCGACTGGCAGGGCGTGTGGGACATCGACAACCGGCGAATGCTCGACCTCTCAGATCCCCTGGCCGACCGTGAACACTGGAAGAGCATGTCTGATTGTGGCCCGGCCCGCCGGGCGCAGCCGGCCGACCACGTCGTGCGGCGCGAGATGAGATACCTCAGACAGATGTACGACAAGGGGCGTTATCGCCAGGCCCTCGAATTGATCTCGGCGCTGCGGGTCGTGTCCGACGTTCTGGAGTCGGATGTCCATACCGAACTGATGCGCCTGACGTCCTGGGTGCAGAGCCGGTGCGGATTGCTCGACAGCATCGGCATACTCGACCGTCTGGCCGAGCGGCATGCGCTCAGCCTGTGGCTGATCACCGACTATGTGTCGGCCTATCGGTTCCGCGGCCTGGTGCCCGAACCCGGAATCGCTGCTTGGCTCGAGCGCGGCGAGCGGCAGTTGTCCGCCGCGCCGCAATGCTCGCCTGGTCGAATGGGTGCCTTCCGTGAACACCGCGGCTACTATCTGCTTTCCGAGGGACAACTGGAAGCGGCACGTGTCGAACTCGAACGAGCGCAGCGCCTGCTTCGGTCGTCGCCTGAGAACGGCCGAATCCTTTCCCGCACCGAAGCAACTCTCGGCGAGGTGTATCGCCGGTTGGGCGACGAGCGCCGTGCGCGCGAGCTGCTGGAGAGCGCTGCCCGAAGACAGGATGAATGCCGCTTCCTCGGCGAACTGGCTGAGTTTTCGCTCGTGGGCCTGGCCAAGCTCGAGCAAGACCCCGCGGCGGCGCTGGCCCACGTGAACCGCGCACTGTCGATCCAGGAACAGTTGCAGCACTCGATGGGAGAGACGCGATCGCTGTTGATCCGCAGCCGGCTGGGCAACGACAGCCAGATGCGCGGCCGCGACCACGAACGCCTGCGCAGCCTTCAGCGCAGCGTGCCGGCCCTGGGTGGCTGCCCGCTGTTGCGCCTGGTGCTCGACCACTGGGACCAGTGGACCAGCGGCCGGCCTGCCCCGGACGGCCGGGAAGACACGTTCTGGGGGGTCTGAGCGCGGCGGCTCGCCCGGCGCGGGGCAGAAGGCCCAGCGCCGCGGTGATTCCGCGGGCGGTGTCGTATCACCCGAACCCGGCTGCCCCACCCTGCGCCGCGAGATCAGCCGACCCCTTGGATCAAATCCAAGGCCGTCTGCATGTCGGTGACCAGATGGGTCCAAGTGCGCAGCGCAGGCACTCCCAGCAGGTGTTGCACCGCTTTGGCCCGCGTCTCCTTACAGACGAGGCAGGGAGCGGACAAGAGCACGACGTACTTGTTCGGCATGCCGGCCAGCTCGACCAGCTCCGCGATTTCGAACAGGGTGACCGCGCGCACCCCGCGCTGGGTGACGATCGGTGCGGTGCGCGAGAAGGGCCGGAACTGGATTTCGCCGACCCACCCCGCCTCCTCAAGCAGCCGCAGTTCCTCTGCGGCCTGGACCGTGTTGAAAAATCGCTGCAACAGACCGTGTTCGTCCCATCGGGTAGCCAGCGAGGTGACCACGATGTCGATCTCGTGACGCTTCTCGAACGGCTCCCTCACCCCCACCGTCTGCTTCAGTTGTGCGTAGCTCTCCTGGGCCGTGACCGTCGGGCAAAACAGCCCCATGAACTCCACTTTCGGCAACACGTCTTCGAACAGCCCGAAGTAGGCCATGGGCGAATCCTGCTTCCGGCTGTTGAGCGAGAAGCCGCCGGCGCTCAAGGCATGGATCACCAGGCCGGGACATTCCGGTTCCGTGCGCAGGAGTTGGGCCAGGCGCTTGGCCACATTCATGGCCGAAGCCCCGGAGCCGAGTCCAATATGGACCGGATCGCGTCCGTGGTGTTTCAGTTTGTTGATCAGCTTCAAGACCAGGTCGGCCCCGACTTCACAGACCGACGCAAACGCTGCCTTGCCGCGCACGTTGACTACCTGGAGCCGCTCGTGGTCGTGCTCGTACTCCGTAATGCCGTAGATATCGGCAATGCGCTGGGCCAGGTACTGCTCGCAAGGCGGCCGGAAAAAGACCATGCCGCGGCGCACACCCTCCCAGACCAGCGTATAGATCTTCTCGCGGTTCAAATCGGGCCGGCCGTAGTCCAGTTTGACCCACCGCGCGATCTCCGAGGCTACCCCTTTTTTGCTCTTTGCCGCGTTCTGGAGAAACCGCTGACAAACGGCGAACACCAGCTCGTCCGTTTCGCTCGACGGGTGCCAGGCACGCCGTCTGCGCTGTTTTCGCCTGGCCGAATCAGCCTGTGCCATGGTCGTCCTCTAAGGTAGCGTGGTTTCTGCGGGTGCATGCGCGCAACCGCACTTGGATGCCCACGCCATGGTAGCGGATTGCTCCCGGAATCGACAAGCAATTGCCACCGGTTTTCCGGAAAGACCGGTTCCCGGTGTCGCCCTCCGGTGGGCTTGCGCACGGGGGAAGACGGCGGGCTGCGTCCCGATGCATGCAGCCCGGTGGCAGAGACCGCCCCTTTCCGGCGCCAACGTTCAAGGCGCTTGGGTGAATGCCGTGCTCCGCTTGCGCCTTGCGCCGGCGCGACTCAGGTTTGCCTAGATTGTCGCCGGCTACGCGCCTGGCTGCGGTGGGCACGAAAGCGCGGGCGGCGGTCTGCCCTGCTGACGGTCGGTGTGTGAACCAGGGAGAAATACGACGTCGAGGCTGCGGTCTTGCTCGGCCGGCGGGGTCGGATGCCCAGACGAATTTCCCCGCAAATTGCCTGTTTATTGAACAGACCCCGCTGAAAGGGGGGGCAGCCGCTACAGAGGTCACTTGAGGCGAAACCTGCCCAAAGCCCCTGGGCGCCCATCCCCCGAATTCGCGATCCGGGACTACCCCGTGCGTTGAGCCTTTGCTATGATTCAATCGGTGGCAGGCGTCCTGCTCACCTTGGGGGGCAACCATCGGGGCACCTCCAAAGCCCCCGCTAGAAGCCCGGGGCGGCCTGGACTGCTTGAGCCGGCAGCGCGGTGGGTTTGGCGGGCCGCCTCGCCCGAACCCCGGCAGGCTGCGCGCCGCCGGGCAGGGTGACAACGCAGGTGCACACTCCACACTGCCGAACAAACCAACGACCCCACACGTCCTGGACAAGGAGTTTCGTATGACTGGAAAGATCGATCTGCTGATTGCCGACGACCACGAGGTGGTCCGCAGTGGGCTGAAGACGATGCTGGCCGAGACCGAGATTCGCGTAATGGCGGAAGTGGCCACCGGCTCGGAGGCGGTCAAATACGCCCTGGCCAACGATCCCGACGTGGTGCTGATGGACGTGCGCATGCCGGACGGCGACGGACTGACGGCCCTGGGACGCATCAAGCTGGACAAGCCGGATATGCCCGTGCTGATGCTCTCCACCTTCGACAATCCGACCTACATCGCGCGGGCTGTGGCCTTGGGGGCGAGCGGCTTTCTGCTCAAGGGCTGCTCGCGTGACGAGCTGGTCCGCGCCATCCGGCTGGCCGCGACCGGCGAGAGTGCATGGACGCGCGACGAGCTGCGGCGCGTGACCGGCGCGCTGGCCACCCCGCGCCTCAGCGCGGACGTGGAGGTGCCTCTGACCCAGCGCGAGAGCGAGGTGCTGCGTCAACTGGCCTACGGGCTGACGAACAAGGAGATCGCCCAGGCGCTGGAGATCAGCTACGAGACGGTCAAGGAGCACGTGCAGCACATCCTGCGCAAGATCGGTGTGTCGGATCGCACACAGGCGGCGGTCTGGGCGGTGCGCAAGCAACTGGTGTAGTAGCCCGACACACCTTGGCCGTAGAGTAGGGTGGGAAGCCCCAGCGCCGGCGCGGGCATCTCGTTTAACGGCCAGCCGCAGGCAAGTGTGTTCACCACGCCGGCGCCTTCGGCTGGCCGTTAAACGAGGGTTTCCCCTAAGCCGCGCAGCGCGCGTGCCTGCCCGCACGCCACGGCCTCAGAAGTTGCGATTCAGGTAGACTTGCAGCTCTGCGTCGAAGAGCTTGTTCGACCCGCCGCGCAACGGGAACGCACCCGCCACGGACACGGTGGTCAGTCCGAGCTGGGTATGCAGCCCCACGTTGAAGTTGGCCACATCGACGCGGTTCTCCGGATTGATGAAATGGTAGTACAAGGAGTCGACGCCGTTGACGGTCACCAGGTCCGTGTCCTGGAGTGTGGTGGTGTAGTGGAACTCGATGACCGGCGCGATCCCGTTGATCCAGCGGGCCGCGGCGTTTTGGTACAGCCAGTAGCCGAGCAACAGGTCCACGTACATCAGGTTCTGGTCGTCCAGCTTGCCGACCTGTGTGCCATCGACCGTCAGCCGGTTGCTGTTGGTCGCCACGTCCCACTGGAGGAACATCTCGAAGAACACCCTGTCGCAAGGCAGCATCAACATGCCCACCCAGGGCGACAGGTGCAGGGCATCGTTGTGCAGGGTGTAAGGAGTGGGGCCGAGCAACCCGCGCACGTTGCTGCCCGTGGGTGTCTCGATGCCCAGGCCGAGAGCCAGGGCCATGCAACGTGAAGCATAGATCATCTGCTTCAGGCTCACCCCCAGGTTGCCGACCGGCCCGCCGATGATGCCCATGTCGGTGGCTTCATAGCCGTAGCGGTCGACGAAGGGCATGCGGATTTCGATGGAGTTCCAGCCGCCACAGAAGGTCTTTTCCGCGCCGAACGTGTAGCGGTCCACCGGATCGCTGCGCACGTGGCCCCATTGGTCCATTGTGGAAGCCTCCAGGGCGTTCTCGAACCGGTTGTACATGAAGTACACCCGATCCATGGGCAGGGCCTTGTTGTTCTCGGCGATCTTGATCCTGCGCACCGCCCCGCCCAAGGGCAGATTGGCCACCGGATACGGCGACGACTCGCTGTCAAACAGGCTGGGGTCGTACATCGAGTCATACGATTGGTGGATCTTCATCCCCGGCGCGAAGAAATCGCCGAACATGTTGGGCACACTGGCCAGGCGCGTAAACGGCGCGGCCGAGGCGAGCTGATCGTAGCTGGGCGCCGGCGGGTAAGCGGGCTCAGGCGCGGGCGCGGGCGCCGCCGGAGCCCCGCCGGGCTGTTGGGCCAAGTAGAACTGGGCGCCCCCGCCCGGTTGGATCTGGGACCAGAGGTCCGTTTGTGCATCGGCCGAAGCGCTCAGAGACGCCCAGCATGCCCCGGCCACCAACCAGACCAACACACCGCGAACTGCCTTGTGGGAAAACATGCGTCACCCCCCTGAAATCCTCGGTGCAGTCGTCCCGCACCCACCGCTGGTGCGGACCATAGCCCGTCTGCGCAACAGTTCCACGTACACGGGTTGTATCGGTTGATTGCAGCCGCGTGGTCCAGGGCAAGTTGGTTGGGGGGGACATTGAGGTCGATCTGACCTGATGCACTGCGCAGGTTAGATAAACAGAGGGCTGTGGCGAAACTGCGCAGAGACCTCGCAGACCGGCTGGACACCGCGGGCCGGCACACGAAGGCCGATCCAAACCCCGCCCCGCACACACCCCGGGGGGAACCGAGCGGGCCGGCAGAAGTGCCCAGCCGCCACTCGCCCCGGTGCCGGAGACGTCAGTCTTCAGGTTCCGCCGGCCGGGGTGCGGCGGGCTCTTGCGAAGCGCCCGGCGCCGGCGGAGCCCCGTTCGGCGCCGGCGATGGGTCGGGCCCATCGAGCTTCTGTTGCTCCGAGTGCAACCATTGCAGGAGCCGCTCAATGTCCGCATCTTCGGGCAATTGGCGGTCCAATTGCTCCAGCAGCTTGCCCGCGCGCAGCAGGTTCTCGCGTGCGCCGGCCTGGTCGCCCAACTGCGCCTGCAGACTGCCCAAGGCGAACCAGGCCGCGGCCAGGTCGCGCTGGTAGCGGAGTGCGGCCGGAAAGGCGACCACCAGTTCCTCGAGAATGGCAACCGCCTGCTCGTAGCACCGCAGGGCCCGATCGTAAGAGGCGCGGGCCTCGACCGACTGCGGATCGCCGCTGCGCCCGGCCAGGGAGCGATGGTAGCCGGCCATGTCGGTGTAGAGGCCGGCCAATTCGGCCTGATACTCCGGCACGTCGGGATTGCCCAGCGCCAGGCGGGCCATGCGCTCCTCGGCCCGCTGCCACAAGGCGGCCGCCTCTTCCAGCTCCTCGGGCCGAGTGCTTTCCGAGAGCAGGCCGGCCAACAGCCGACAACAGACCACCAGCCGGTGCTGGTTGGCCAGGTCTTTGGGCTGTTGATCCAGGAACTGTTCGAGATCGGCCACGGCACGGCGCAAGTTCTGGCGCGCGCTGTCGATCCACTCGCCGGCCTGGGAGGAATCCCGGCCGGCGCGCAGAAGTTCCAGACCGGCGAGGTTGAAATGGCCGATCGCCCGATCGCGCAGCGTGTTGAAGTGGTTCGGCTGCTCGGCCAGGATGGCTTCGCGCAGCGCTTGCGCCTGGTCGAACCAGTCTTGTGCCTGATCGAGCCGGCCCTGCTCCTTCTCCACCAGGCCGCGATTCATCTGCGCGTTGGCCAGCACGCGGCGATACTCCGCGTGCTTGGGCGCCGCCTTGACCAGGCGCCGGCGCAGACGAATGGCCTCTTCGTAGGCTGCCGCGGCTTGCTCGAACCGGCGCAAGCGGACCTGCACGCGCCCGATCGCATTGTGCGTATCGCCGAGAGCTTCCAGGCGCGAAAGGTCGCCGGGATGCTCGCTGGCCAGAGGCGATTGGAATTCGATCGCCTGCCGGTAGTAGGGCAGCGCCTTCTCGGGCGACTCGATGGCCTCGGTGACCAAGCCCACGCGGTAGTAGGCCGCCCCCAGCTCGTCGCGCACCGTGGGGTCGTCGCGCCGCTGCTCGAGGAATTCGCGGTAGAACGGCAGCGCCTTGGCCAGCAATTCGCGTCTTACGGGTTGCATGCCCGGCTGGTTGAGCAGCGTATCTTCGCTCACCGTGGTGAAGAACTCGTCGACGGCCTGCTTGGCCTTCAGATAATTGGCTTCCGATTGGCGCAGGGCGGCCGAAGTCTCTACATACCCCACCCCCGTGGCCACCAGCGCCAGGACCAGGAAGCTGACGGCCAGCCCCAGCAGTGCGGCCACCACCGGGTTGCGGCGGCACCAGCGCCACAAACGCCCGGCCGGGCCGAGGGGTCGGGCCGCAATGGGCTGGCCCTGCAAATAGCGCTTCAGGTCGTCGGCCAGCGCCTCGGCCGACCCGTAGCGCCGCGGGGGCTCCTTTTCCAGGCACTTCAGGCAGATCGTCTCCAGGTCGCGGTCGATCGCATGGTTCAACTGACGCGGCGCGACCGGGTCCTGGTCGATCACCTGGCGCAGCGTTTCCAAGGGCGTGGCCGCGTGGAACGGCGGCCGGGCCGTGAGCATGTGATACAACGTGGCCCCCAGGGCATACACGTCCGCCAGCGCAGTGACCCGCGCCGAATCCCGCGCCTGCTCCGGCGACATGTACGAGGGCGTGCCCATCACCTCGCCGGCCCGGGTCAGCTCCTCCTGGCCCTCGGAGAGCTTGGCCAGCCCGAAGTCGGCCACCAGGGCCCGGTTGGTCTTTTCGTCCACCAGGATGTTCTGCGGTTTGAGGTCGCGGTGAAGGATGCCGCGCAGATGGGCCTGGTGGACGGCGCGGGCCACGGGTTCGAGGTATTGGGCGGCGTGGCGGTTGTCCATGGGCCCCTGGCGCAGGAGTTCGGCCAGGCTTTGGCCTTCGACATAGCGCATGGAGAAGAAATGCTCGCCCTCGACCTCGCCGACTTCGTAGACGGTGACGATGTTGTCGTGTTCCAATTGGGCCGCGGCCTGGGCTTCGTGGCGGAAGCGGTCGATCGCGCTGGTCTGGGTATCGCGCGGCAGGGCCTCCAGGCGGTCGGCGCGGATCACCTTCAGGGCCACCACGCGGTTGGCCTCGCGCTGGCGCGCACGATAGACCACACCCATCCCGCCGCGGCCCAGCTCGCCCAAGAGCTCGTAGTGGCCGAACTCGCGCGGGCCCGCTGCGCTGGGTTCGGTTCTCGTCGCCGGCCCGGCGAGCGTGTCGGCCGGCTGGCCGCCGGGACCGAAACCGCTCATCGCCGGCAAGTCGGGCGGTTTGGTCTCCTGGTCGGCCTGCTCGGGCGTGGATCGGCCCGGCTGCCCCTCCGGCGCCGGCCCGCTGGGGCGCTGCCGGAGTCGGCGCTCGTACTCGACCAGCCGGCGCAACACGTCCGGGTCATTCAGCCGGGGATAGCGCTGCAGGAAGTCCTCCAGCCGCGGGGGCCCAGCCACGGTCTCTCCCACCGGATCGGCCCGGCCGGCCGGCCCCTGCTGCCGGGCGCTGCAGTGCCATTCCAGTTCCAGGCAGACCAGTTGCTCGAGCACGCGCAGATGGTCCGTGTGGTCGGGCGGCGGCAGCAACTCGTCGATCGCCTGCTCTGCACGGTTGCGACGGACCGACTCGAAACGCTCGCGCAGCAACGGATCGATCTTCAGGGACTGCTCTCTCTCCAGGGCCATCCCGGCACCTCGGCCCGCCAGGGGTCGACAAACGAAGCTGGTCGACGAAAACGGAGGCGTCAACCTCCGGCTGGATTATACCACACGGGCCCTTCCTGCCCACCGCCCGCAGTCGCAGCCACGCCCTTCTCAGGGCGAGCCACCCGGCCACACTTCGCGCCGTTTGCCGTCCCGCTTGTGCATTGCCACGCGCTGCCGGTAGGATGGCAGGGTCGCCGGGCCGGGTTGGGCCGGGCGCGCGTTCGTGTTTGATTCCGGGCGCGGACCCGCGCGGCGCGGCCCTCGGCCGCAGGCAACTTCGAAGATCCCCAGCTCAAAAGAAGATCCCCAGCACCAAAAAGGAATCGGCCCCATGTCCAAGCCTACCGACATCCGCCTGCTGGAAGTGACCGCCGACACCCAGTCGATCAAGTACCGCTCGCCGCTGAAGTTCGGCGGTCGGGTGGTGAGCGACGCGGTGCTCCTGAGCGTCCACGCGGAGGTGGAAACCCGCCACGGACAGCGCGGCCGCGGACTGGGTTCAATGCCGGTCGGCAACATCTGGGCCTGGCCCACGGACAAACTCTCTGCGCAACAGACGCTGCAAGCCATGGTCGAGCTGGGCCACCGCGTGGCCCGGCTGGCCGGGGCCTATGAAGGATGGGGCCATCCGCTGGAGATCACCGCGGATCTGGCCCGAAGCTACGCGCCCGCAACCGCGGAGGTGGTCCGTACCATGCACCTGGCCGAGCCGGTGCCGCGCCTGGCACAGCTCGTGTCGGCCAGCCCCACCGAGGCCGCCATCCACGATGCCTATGGCAAGGCGCTGGGCAAGAATTCCTACAACCTGCTGGGCCCCGAGTTTGTCAATCGCGATCTGGCCGCTTATCTCAACGCAGACTTCCGCAACGAATACCTCGATCGCTACACCCTGCGCAAACCCAAGCCCTCGATGCCGCTCTATCATCTGGTCGGGGCACTCGATCCGTTGACCGAAGCGGACATCGCCCAGCCGATCGGCGACGGACTGCCCGAGACCCTGGGCGAGTGGATCGCGGCCGACGGGCTCACACACCTGAAGATCAAGCTGGCCGGCGACGACCTGAAATGGGACGTCCAGCGCGTGGTGGGGGTCGAACGCGTGGCTGCCGAGGCTCAAGCCGCGCGTGGCTGCACGCAGTGGTTCTACTCGGCCGACTTCAACGAGAAGTGCCGCAGTGTGGACTACGTGATCGAGTTCCTCGCCCGGCTCCGCGAGCTGGCGCCCAAGGCGCTCGATCGCCTGCAATACATCGAGCAGCCCCCCCACCGCGACCTGAAGGCCCATCCCGAGAACCGCATGCACCGCGCCGCCCAGCTCAAGCCCGTGGTGATCGACGAGTCGCTGGTCGATTTCCAAAGCCTGCTTATGGCCCGCGAGCTGGGCTACTCGGGCGTGGCGCTGAAGGCCTGCAAGGGCCACAGCGAAGCCCTGCTGATGGGCGCGGCCGCGCAGAAATATAAGATGTTTCTCTGTGTGCAGGACCTCACCTGCCCCGGCGCTTCGTTTCTCCATTCAGCCTCGCTCTCGGCCCGCATCCCCACGGTGGCGGCCATCGAGGGCAACGGCCGGCAGTATTGCCCGGAGGGCAACCGCGGATGGGACGAACGCTTCCCCACGATGTTCCGCATCACGGACGGCCAGTTGGGCACCGCGGTGCTCGACGGGCCGGGCCTGGGATTCTGAATGGCCTGTCACCTTTTCCCCGCTACCGCGCCGGTGCCGACCCAGGCACGGGCTGGGGCACGGAGACGAGCACTTCGGCCGATCCGGTGGCAAAACCGTCCGGACCGGCCACAAACACGCGCACGTGGCACTTGCCCCGGCACGCCCGCGGCACGGCCAGCACGGCCTCGAACCGGCCACCGGCCACCTCTACGTTCGCCACACCCAGACACAGGTCGTTGGCCCACTCATAGACTTCCTGGAAGCGGGCCAGCTCGGCCGGATCGTCGGTCAACGGGTCGCGCCGCGGGCGCGGGAAGCCCAGCGTGCCCCGCGGCAGCACCAATTCCACGGTGGCGTGCCCGTCCACACTGCTCGTGCCGCGCACGCGCAACGCCTGCCCGGCCTGCACGCGCTCCGGCACTTCCAGGGCGACTGGCTCCACATAGCGCAGACGCAAGAGCGGGTCGCCCAACAGGTTGAACAAGTGGACGTGCTCGAACCGTTCGGTCTCCAGCTCGACCGGCGGCGGGCTGAAGGCCCGGGCCAGCGTGTCGAGCATGGCGCGCTGGGGCGCGTGGTCCGAGGACGAGTCGAGCATCGCCTGCTTGGCCCGCAGCACGGCCAGCCCCAGCGTCGGAACCCGCCGGCGAAAACACTGCTCCATCAAGCCCTGGGACAGCACGGTCATGCCGTAGGGCATGCTCACGCGCGAGCCGGCCACCACCGCCACCGGGCCCCGGGGATGGCGCAGCATCTGTTCGGCCAGGCACTCCGCGTCCCAGTCGAACGCACCGGTCTCGCAGGCCAGGAGCACGGCGATCGGGCGCCCGTGGCGACAGTCCAGCCGGTCCAGGTCGCCCGGGGCGAGGATGCGCTGCCACCCGCCGGGCACGCGCACCCGGTCCAGCTCCGTGGGCCCGCCATGGCCGATATACACCCAGAACCACGCGCCCTCGTTGAGCCGCTCGAGGGTGGTGCGCCCGAAACGTCGCGGGTCAGGACAATAGGGGCTGTGCCAGCTTGCATAGGTCATCGAAACCCGGTAATCGGCCGGCACGTGTTGGGTGAGAAAATAGCGCGCGGCCGACTCCAGCACGCGATCGGCCAGCACTCCGAACCCGCCCACTCCCGCCACCACGTTGATCTGCCGCCGCCACGGCCCGGTGTCGGTCGAGCGCTCGTAGGCCAGGATCTTGTCCACCACCGCCTTGAGTTCCCCGGGCTCGTCGACCGCCAGGCGTCCGACGGCCAGCTCCGGCTTGCCGTCGCCGTCCAGGTCGGCATAGGCGTTGTCCGTGGCGATCACCGGCCCGGAACCCCAGCGGGCCACCACGCGGGCGGGGACATAGGCGGCGGGTACGCGTGTCTCAAGCACGGCTGTGTGGTCGGCAGTGGCGCCAGTATCGGCTGCGTGGTTGGCAGCAGCGTCAGCTTCGACTGGCTGGTTGGCGGCAGCGTGGGCTTCGACTGGCTGGGCTGAAAAATCGGCTGCTCGGGCGGAGGCAGTCGAATCCGCATCCCCGACCAGCACCACGTAGCGCAGCTTGCCCCCGGCCGCCAACTCGCGCAGCCGGGTCCGGATGTCCTCCACCGTGCCTGCGGAAGAGACGACCGCCACGCGGTGGCCCTGGGCCGCGCGATACTCCCGCCAGGGACCCAGTGCCGCGCGCAGCGGCTCCGGGCAGACCACGGCCACGTCCGGCGCATCCGGCCCGGCAGCCAGACAGAGCGTCAGGAGCAGTGCGCCCATGGCGTTGCGGTTGCTGTCTTGCGGGTTGCTGGCAATTGCTCTTCGCGGTCTGCGTGCCTTGGGTTTTGGCACACCGGGTTTTCCGAACGGTCGAGCGTCGGAAGTGTAGCCGACTGGGCGTTGCGGAGCAAGACGAAACGGCCATAGTCTGGCGAGCGCGCGGCGTAAGTCAGCACAAGCGCGCGTGGCGAGCCGCCGGCGTAAGCCGGCGGTTTGTCCGGCGGTTTGAGCAACTGTTCCATAGCAAGAAAAACCGCGTAGCGAGCCCGCGGCCCAGTTCGCACAAGCGCGCGTGGCGAGCCAGCGTGTGAGGTGGACCCCAAACTCCGCGGCCAGCTCCGCGGTGGTCTTGTACCCCCGGGCCGCCGCCAAGGCCACCTTGGCCTTGAACGCCCCCGAAAACCTCCGTCGCTTCTTGCTCATCTGGACCTCCTTCCAGGCGACCCT
>CAYXPN010000034.1:20899-25950 GCA_964467075.1 uncultured Planctomycetaceae bacterium | reverse complement strand
GCGTTCGCCTGCAACATCCGCGTGCGGGGAGCAGAACGGACACTTCGGCCATGGATATTGCGGAACGCTATGAAATCGTCAATGAGATCGCCGTGGGCGATTTTGCCACGGTCTATCGGGCGCGCGACCGGGAACTGGGCCGCGAGGTGGCGGTCAAGCAAATCCACCCGCAGTTCCTCCACGACGAGCGCCAACTGGCCCGCTACTGGCAGGAAGCCCAGTTGCTCGCCACCTTGCAGCACCCGCACGTCGTGACGATCTACGACATTGTACGTTCGCGCGGTTGGCTGATCCTGGAGTTGATGCAGGGCAACCTGAAGCAATACGCCGAAGGTGAGCCGATCGACCTGGAGTTTCTGCGGCTGGGGCTGATCGGCTGCCTCAGCGCGCTGGACTTTCTGCACCGCAACGGAGTGATCCACGGCGACGTGAAGCCCAGCAACATGCTCTACGACGTGCAGCGCCGCGTGAAGCTGGGTGATTTCGGGCTGGCCCGCCGCGCCAGCAGCGAAGAGGGCAGCCTGCTCAAAGGCACCACCAGGTACATGGCCCCGGAGCTGGTCTCCGACCAGTTCGGCCCGGTCGGCCCGGCCAGCGACCTGTATTCGCTGGGGTTCAGCGCGTATGCGCTGATGTGCGGCCGGCAGTTCGAAACGCTCTTTCCCGGTCTGGAGAGCTTCGGGCGCGATCGGCAGATCGCCTGGATGATGTGGCACGCGGCAGCCGACCGCCAGTTGCCCGAAATCCACCGCGTGCTCGAAGGAGTGCCGCCCGATCTGGCCCACGTGGTCCAGCGCCTGGTGCAGAAAGACCAGGCGCGGCGCTACCCCAGTGCGGCGGAGGTGCTGGCCGACCTGCGGGCCGATCCGCGCCTGGTGGCGGCCCCGCCCGTGCAGGACGACGCCGAGGCCCTGGCCGCGCGCGAGGCCGAGGCCCGCAAGCGGCGCCGGCTGCGCATGGGAGCGGTGTTTGCGCTGGCCTTGTCGGTGCTGCTGTCGGTGGCCTTGTTGTGGCCGCGCAACGGCACGACGGGCCCCCCGCCCCAACCGGAACCGATCCGCGGAGTGGTCACCGACGTGTTTCCCGGCGAGTGGAAGCTGGCCGTGCGCGAGCCCGGCGGGAGCACGCCGCGGGATATCGAGCTGAAGCGCTACGACCATATCTTTGTCAACAACCAGCCGGCCTTGCTGCGCGATCTCCAGCCACAGGACCGGGTCAGGATTGAGCAGATACGCGACGAATCCGGGCGGCTGATGCAGGAGATCTATGCCTTCCGGCCCGTGGAGCACCAGGGGCGCATCAAGTCGCTCGAGGTCGACGAGGGGGCGTTCACGCTGGCCGTCGACCGCGGCGCAGAGGAAGGTGCCCAGGGCGGCCGGGAATTGGTCATCCAGGTGCCGCCTGATCTGAAGATATCGCTGAACGCATCCGACCAGATCGACGGCCGGCCGATCACCCTGGCCGATCTGCAAGTGGACGATCGGGTCACCGTGCGCCACATCGAGGAGGAAACCGGGCACCGCGCACTGGAGCTTTCGGCCCAACGCCTGGTGACCAGCCAGGGCGTGGTCCGGCAGGTGGACACGCAAAAGGGCGAACTGACCTTCACCCGCGGCTCGGTCGAGCAGCCCGAAGTAACGATCTTGCCTTACGCGCCCGATTGCGAGGTGATCATCAACGACCTGCGCATCCTGGGCGACCGGCTTTTGACAGCGGCCGACTTGCAGCCGGGCGACAAGGTGACCATCACCCACGACGTGCGCGCCGTGCGCATCAACGCCTATCGCGTGCTGGGCGAGGCGGGCACGGTGCGGCGGATCGACTACCAGACCGGCCTGCTCGAAGTGCTGCCCGAGGGCGCCGCGAGCGCACGCACCTACCGGGTGGGTCCGGAAACGCAGATCAGCCTGGGCGGCGAGCGGGTGGAGATCGCGGACTTGCGGCCGGGCGACGTGGTGGACGTGCGCCACGACACCCCCGGGGCCCAGACGCCCATGGCCCTGAGCCTGACGGCCCGCCGCCCGGAAGACCGCAACCGTTTTGCCGTCCTGATCTCCGCGGAGCAGTACGAAGACGTCACCCTGCGCCAACTGCCCACCGCGGCCGAAGACGTGGAGCTGCTGGCCACGGTGCTCAAGGATCGCTATCGCGTGCCCGAAGAGCAAGTGCTCGAGCTGGTCGATGCCCCGCGGGTGCGATTGCAGCAGAAGATTCCCGATTTCCTGCGCCAGTTGAAGCCCGAGTCGATGCTGGTGGTCTACGTGGGAGGACACGCCTATCAGGACGACGACGGCACCGTGTACCTGGCGCCGACGACCTTCGAGTTCAGCCGGATGAGCGTGACCGGGCTGCCGCTCGGCTGGCTGGTCGAGCAGTTGGAGAGCTGTCCGGCCGGCAGGAAGCTGCTGCTGCTGGACTGCTGCCATGCGGGCCCGGGCGCCGATACCGCACAGCAGCCTTCGACCGAGGAAATGCTCGCCTCGCTCGCGCCCGCACCCGGGCGTTCGCCGCTCAAGACACTCACGGCGATCGTCAGCGCACGGGAAGGACAACGCGGCCTGGTGCTCCCCGCGCAGCAGAATGGGCAACAGGCCCACGGCCTGTTCGCCTGGTGTCTGGCCGTGGGGTTTTCGGGCCGTGCCGACGCGGATCGCGACACGCGGATCGATCCGACCGAGCTGTACGGCTTCCTCCAGTCGGCCATGGCCGCGGCTTCGGTCGAGGGCGAACAGACGCCGGGCCTGGTGCTGCCCGACCAGCGGCCGCCGCGCTTAAGCGCAGAGGCCAAGCAGGCCATCCGCCGGCTGGCGGCCTTTTTGCAGCAAGACCAGCCGGAAGTGGAGGCGGCCGAGGCCGCCTACTCCGAGGCTGTCGAGCTGGCCGGGCGCGAACCCGAGCCGCGGCTGATCTACGGCCTGTTGTTGGCCAAGGCCCGCCTGCGCGACGAGGCGCTGCAGCATTTCGAGGAACTCAAGCTGGAGTACCCGGAATTGCTGTTGCCCCGCATGGTCATCGTGTGGTTGCGCTTCGAGAAACGGACTTATCCGCAGGGCGTCCAAGAGCTGCGCGACATGATCGCGGCGATTCCTGTGCCCAAGGGTCCCGCGGAATCCTATGCGCCGGAGCACCGCGCGCTGTTCGACTGGGCAGGGCGACTGCGCGAGTTCGCCGCCCTGGTCCCGGAGGATGCCTGGCGACCCTCGGAGAGTCTGCTCGCCGAAGCAGATGCGGCCGCGGGCCAACACACCAGCGAGGCCCTGCAATTGTATACGGAAGGGCGCAGCCGCGCGCGGGCTGTGGTGGTCGACTTCGAGCGCCAGATGGGCCAGGCAGCCACCCCGGCCGCTGCCGCACGCCTGCGCGTCGAGCGGCGCCAACTGGCCCGCTATGCCGAACTGTCGTTCGACCAGATGCTTGATCGGATTCTGGCGGGAATGGAAGAGTAGGCAACTGCCGGACAAGCGGCGCGCAACCATGGGTGGCCGGGGTTGGAGCGCAGCGAAACCCCGGGAAAGCACAGTCGTGTAGGGTGGGTCGAGCGATAGCGAGACCCACCGACAGGACTTGGCGGGTCTGCGTTTGCGGCTTGCCCCACCCTGCGCCTCCGGGTCAAATCTTGGGGGGAATGGAGCGATAAGCCCTCCACACGACGTGCAGTCGTGTAGGGCGGTCAGGAGACCGCTCCGTAACACGTTGGAGCGCAGCGAAACCCCGGGAAAGCGCAGCGCTGCTCGGCGCGTGTGCCACTGCTTGCCCGCCGGGCAAGCAGTGCCGGCAACGGCGGGGCATTGCGTCAGTGCAAGGATTAACAAAGCCCTTTCAACAGCCCCTTTCCTCAGGAGTCGCCTGCCATGGCTGAAGGAAGATTGTTCCCGTCGCAACCCGATCCGCCCGGCGGGTCGAACGACCCGCAGGCTGCTCAGCCGGCCCCGGGCCCGACGGGCCGTGAGAGCCCGGGCGGGGCAGCGGAGCCCTCCGAGCCGGACGCCGGGGCGCCCGAGGCTGATATGTCGGCCGCTGAGAGCCGGCCGGATGCGGGGCCCGACGCTGCACAAGCCGATGCTGCACAACCCGCCGCTGCCCAGCCTGCCGCTACAGAACCGGACGCTGCCCAGCCTGCAGCGCAGCCGGCCGCGGAGCCGCGCTGGCAACCGCTCGGGGCCATCGACCGGCGCGTGCTCGGCGTGCTGGCCGAAAAGGCCAAGACCACGCCCGACGCCTATCCCCTCACGCTCAACGCCATTCGCACCGGCTGCAACCAGAAGAGCAACCGGGCCCCGGTCATGGCTCTCGAAGCCGACCAGATCGAGGAGTCGCTCGAGCGGCTGCGCGGGCTGGGGGCCGTGGGCGTGATTCACGGTCACGGACGCGTGGCCAAGTATCGCCACTATCTGTATGAATGGCTGGGTGTGGACAAGGTGGAGCTGGCCGTGATGGCCGAACTGCTCTTGCGCGGGGCCCAGACCGAGGGCGAGCTGCGCGCCCGGGCCGCACGCATGGAGCCCATCCGCGACCTGACCGAGCTGCGTCCCATCGTGGATGGGCTGAAGGCCAAAGGACTGGTCGTGCCGCTCACGCCCGAGGGCCGCGGCCACGTGGTCACCCACGCCTTGGATGAGCCGCAGGAGCTCGACGCACTGAAGGCCCAGTTCGGCACAGGCGCCGGCCCCGCCACCCGCGCGACCGCGGCTGCTGCGCCGGCTGCTGCGGCGGCTGCGCCGGGCCCATCTCAGGCCGGGGCGGTTGGCCCTGGGGGCCCTGCGGCACCGGCGGGCAGTGCGGGAGTGAGCGCCGCGGGCTATCGGCCGCCCGAGGCCGAGCTGATCCCGCGCATCCGCCAGGAAATCGACGAGCTGCGCGCGCAACTGAAGCAGTTGGAGAGCCAGGTCGAAGAAATCGCCCAGCACCAGCAACAGGCGGACAACGAGGTGCAGCGGCTCAGAGACGCGCTGGGCGGGTGAGCGGCCGGTCAATTGCGCAGTTCGTAGGGTGCGTGCTCGCACGCACGCGCGTCCGTAGGCACGCGCACGCACTGCTGGACAAGCCAGCAG
>CAYXPN010000034.1:19244-20799 GCA_964467075.1 uncultured Planctomycetaceae bacterium | reverse complement strand
CACGCACGCGCGTCCGTAGGCACGCGCACGCACTGCTGGACAAGCCAGCAGTGGCACCCGGCACCCGGCGGATGAGCCGCCGGTCAATTGCGCAGCGACTGCACCGGCGCGGGAATGCGCCCGCCGAAATGGACGAACCGCTCGCTGGCGTCGGCATTGCGCACCTCGATCACCGGCGCTGCGCCGAACAGCCCGCCGAAGTCCACGCGCTCGCCCGCCTTGGCCCCGGGCACCGGAATCAGGCGCACGGCCGTGGTCTTGTCGTTCATCACGCCGATGGCCATCTCGTCGGCGATCAGGGCGGCGATGGTCTCGGGCGGGGTGTCGCCGGGAATGGCGATCATGTCGAGCCCGACCGAGCAGACGCTGGTCATGGCCTCCAGCTTCTCCAGCACCAGGTGTCCTGCGGCCACGGCCTCGGCCAGCGCGGCGTCTTCGCTTACCGGGATGAACGCGCCGCTTAAGCCCCCCACGCTGCTGGAGGCGAACAGCCCGCCCTTCTTCACCGCGTCGTTGAGCATGGCCACTGCCGCGGTCGATCCCGGCGCGCCCACGCGGTCGATACCCAGGGTCTTGAGAATCTCGCCCACGCTGTCGCCCACCATGGGCGTGGGGGCAAGCGAAAGATCGACGATGCCAAAGGCCACGCCCAGCTCCGCGGCCACCTCGCGCCCGATCAGCTCGCCCACGCGAGTGACCCGGAAGCTGGTGATCTTGATCTCCTCGGCCAGATCGCCCAGCGTGAGCTTCCCGCCGATGGCCAAACGCCGCTTCAGCGCGCTGCAGACCACACCGGGACCCGAGACGCCGATATTCACCGTGGCCTCGGGCTCGCCCGCGCCCATATAGGCCCCGGCCATGAAGGGATTGTCCTCGGGGATATTGGAGAAGACCACGAGCTTGGCGCAGCCGAACCCGCGGCGGTCGGCCGTGGCCTCGGCGATCTTCAGCAGCACGTGGCCGATCAGATGGATCGCCTCCATGTTGATGCCCGCCTTGCGCGAAGCCACGTTGACCGAGGCGCAGACGCGCTCGGTCTGGGAGAGCACCTCGGGCAGCGACTGGATGACCACGTCGTCGCCCGCGGTGATGCCTTTGTGGACCAAGGCCGTAAAACCGCCCACGAAGTCCACGCCGCATTGGGCACTGGCGGCGTCGAGGGTTCGCGCCGCCTGTAGCGCGGCCGCGCGCCCGTGGCCGGCCAGCAGGGTAGAGGCGGGCGAGATGGCCAGGCGTTTGTTGATCACGGGAATGCCGTATTTGGCCCCCACCCGATCGCAGATTTCCACCAGGCGGCTGGCCCGGCTGAGGATTTTCTGCCGCAGCTTGCGACAGAGGTGATCCACGCTGGGGGCAGCGCAATCCTCGACGTTCAGCGAGAGGGTGACCGAGCGCACGTCCAGGTGCTCGGCGTGCAGCATTTCGATGGTGGACAGAATCTCGTCGGTGCGTAACATCCGCGAACCTCACTGCCCGGTGGGCCCTTGCGGCCGCAACGGAAGTCCGTAGGGTGCGTGCTTGCACGCACGCGCAGCGCGTAGGGTGGGTCAAGCCG
>CAYXPN010000034.1:0-19144 GCA_964467075.1 uncultured Planctomycetaceae bacterium | reverse complement strand
AGTCCGTAGGGTGCGTGCTTGCACGCACGCGCAGCGCGTAGGGTGGGTCAAGCCGTAGGCGCAGACCCACCACGAAAGCCTTGTCGGTGGGTCTCGCTATCGCTCGACCCACCCTACCGTCTTTGCACGCGCGAACCGTAACGCGCGCAGCGAACCATTGCGTCCGTGCTCGCACGCACGCCCGGGCGCGGCGCCGATCTATCGCGGCGGCGAGCGCGTCAGCCGGAGCTGGTTGGTGGCCACAAACACGTTTTCGTGCTGCAGCTTGACCGTAAACCCCAGCTCCTCACCCATCTGCTCCAGATCGGCCTGGAGCATGCGAATATCCCAGTGCGTGGGAACCTCCACCTGGCCGATCAACACAAACTCCTCGCCGGTGCGATCGCCGTACAGGTCCACGATGTTGATGTCCTTGCCGGCCAGATACTGGCTGAAGCGGCGCACAATGCCCGGCTGGTCCTGGCCGAAGGCCGTGATCACGAAGCGGTCGGTGGACTCGCCGTAGCTGAAGCCCTTGCCGGCTTCGGCCGGGCGCACCAGCACCTGGTAGGGCGAGCCGGTCGAATTGGCCAAGCGCACACATTCGGCCAGTTGTTCCTGGTCGATGGCTTTCGGCAGGCTGACAATCATGATCAGCGTGAAGAACCCTCCTAAGACCGTCTGGCTGCACGCGTCGATATTGCCCCCCAGCGATTCGATGGCCTGGCTGACCGAAGCCACGATTCCCGGGTGGTCGTCGGCCATCACGTTCAATACATAAGCGTGGTCGGAAACCGGCATGATGCAGCGCACCTGCTCAGAAATCAGTCGTCAAAGCGTAACTGGCCGTCCCCGGCGCATCCGGCGTGCGGAGCCCGGTCGGTCGGACACCAGGCCCGCAAATGACGCCCGGCCGCCGAGGCCGGATGGTTCTGCCCTTAGACTACCCCCGCCGGCTTGCCTTGACAAGCCACCCGGCGATCCGAACTCGCATCCCCGCGGGCTGCTGCACTGCGCAACACCAGGGCCCGAACGTCACGCGCTTGCCGGCCTCGCGCGCTGTTGCATGGTTTCGATCACCAGGCCGGCCGCGGCTTGCGGTCCGACGGTTGCCATGTTGATCGCCAGGTCATACAGACGGGGGTCGTCGATGTCGCGGTGGAAGAAACGCCGCACAAAATCGCGGCGGCGGGCATTGACCCGGCAGATGTGCCGGTAGGCCTCGGCGGCGCTGAGGCCCTGCTCGCGCATCACCCGCGCCACACACCAGGAGACCGGCGCCACCAGACGCACCGCCAGCCCCTTCTCCCGGGGCAACATGAACTGGGCCCCGCGGCCGACCAACACCACGCTCGCACGCCGCGCCGCGGCGAGCACCACCCGGCAGAGCAGAGAAACGTACTTGTCGTGGGTCACCAGGCCCCGGTCGAACCACGAGCCAAACGTGTCGTAGGCCCAGTTGCCGGGCGTCTCGTCGAGCATCTCGAGCATGCTGCGGCTGAGCTGATAGCGCTGGGCGATATGGTCCAGGAGGTTCTTGTCGAGCACCTCCCAGCCCAGGCGCCGGCCGAGCAGTTCGGCCACCTCTTCGCCGCCGCAGCCCTCCTCGCGCGAGAGAGCCACGTAGGGCTGGATTTCGCCCGCTCCGGCCGGTTCGCAGGGCTGCCGGAGCTTGCTCTGGGCGATCTCGGCCGACCTGGACCAGGCCTGCATCTGTCGCTCGGCCGCGGCCGCAATCCGGGGTTCGCGCCCGATCGAGGGTTCGTCGCGCTTGATCGACCCCATGGACCGCCCTCCCCGGTGGTGTGTGGCGCCACGAACGGGGCGCAGTGGAATGTGCCTTGGGGGGCCGGCCCACGGCACGCCAGCCCACCCGGCCGTCTACACACCCCATTATACCCAGGCAGAGCAGCGCCGGGCCAGGAAAATCCCCCCATAACGGTGGATATCCCCTGGGGCACGCAGCGGGCGTGCAGGGTGACGGGGGGTGACGAAAACACGCCCGTAGGGTGCGTGCTTTGCACGCACGCAGAAGCCCGCCAGCCCGTAGGGTGCGTGCTTTGCACGCACGCAGAAGCCCGTAGCCCGTAGGGTGCGTGCTTTGCACGCACGCAGAAGCCCGTAGGGTGACAAGGTGATCGGGTGACGGGTGAGGGCCCGCCAGGAGACAGAAAACAGGGGTGCCGGTCCAGCTACGTATCGGACGCCCATAGCTCCGCACCGCGCCAAGCGCCATCGCTTCGGGCGCCCTTCTCGTGGCAAATCAAGCCGATTGCCCATATTGCCTGCTTTTCCGAACTGTCGCAAATACCCAATTCTCTTCATTTTCGTTCGCCGCGCACGCTCGCCGGGCCGGAACTGCTCCCCCTGAAAGTCGTAAGGACGACTGTCCGATCGGCGTCTGATTGCCATTGCCGCAAGAGCGTGGCTTCCGGTAGCATTTCGCGGCCTGATTTCGGCCCGCGCCACCCGCGCTTCAGACACACCCAGGGAGGCCCGCGCTGAAACCGCAGGCACACGATCGGCATTGCGGGGCGAATGGAGGGCCACGCTTTGTCGTGGCCGCGAATCGGCGCGCAAAGCACGCAACGGACGCGAGGGACCGCGTCCCTCCAGCCGGTCCGCGCGAGCGCGCGATCGAATCCTCCCCTTCCCCAAAGCTCAAGGATGAGCCATGCACGTCGCTCCACCGCGTACCCGGCACGGCCGCAAGGTGGTCGTCGTCTTGCCGGCCTACAACGAGGAAGCCAACCTGGCGCCGCTGCTGGACGGCATTGCCACCAGTCTGGCCGAAGAGGGCCTGCCGTATGAGACGGTGGTCGTCGACGACGGCAGCACCGACGCCACCGCCCCGGTGGCCGAGTGGTATGCCGCGCGCATGCCCCTGCGCCTGGTGCGCCATCCGGCCAACCTGGGGCTCGGCCCCACGCTGCGCGACGGGCTGCGCGCGGCATTGGCGCGCTGCGGCGAGGACGACGTGGTGGTGGCCATGGACGCCGACAACTCGCATCTGCCCGGACTGATCGGTGCGATGGTCCGCGCGGTGCGCGAGGGCAACGACGTGGTGATCGCCTCGCGCTACCGGCCGGGCGCGCGTGTGCTGGGCGTGCCGTTCTTGCGGCGACTGCTCAGCCGTGTGGCCGCCTGGCTGTTTCGGCTCGTCTTTCCCATTGCCGGGGTGAAGGACTACACGTGCGGCTATCGGGCTTATCGGGCGGGGGCGCTTCGGCGCGCGTGGCAGTGTTACGGCGAGCAACTGCTGAGCGAGGCCGGCTTCCAGTGTACGGTGGACCTGCTCCTGAAGCTGGCCCGAGCCGGCGCGATCTGTCGCGAGGTGCCCATGGTGCTGCGCTACGACCAGAAGCAGGGCGAAAGCAAGATGCGCGTGGGCCGGACCGTGTGGAAGACCCTGGCCCTCATGCTGCGGCGTCGCCTGGAGAGACTTCCGCAAGTGCATCACAAGCCGCTTGGGCCGAGTCCTGCGCACCTGCCCGCCGGCTCGGTCCACGCCGGGCCACCCGCCTCGCCCGATCAGCACCTTGAGCCCCCCACGCGCGCTCGCAAGGCCGCTTGATGCGCCAGCACGCGAACGCACAGACCGGGCACGGCGGCGGCTCCGAGCATCCTACCCAGGATCGTGCGAGACCATTTGAGGAAGCCACCCATGAGCGAACCACTACGGGCCTTGCTGGTCTTCGGCACGCGCCCCGAGGCGATCAAGATGGCCCCGGTGGTCGGCGCCTGCCGGGACCGGCCCGAGCGCATCGAGCCGATCGTGTGTCTGACGGGTCAGCACCGGGAGATGCTCCGGCAGATGGTCGATTATTTCGGCATCGAGGTGGACGAGCAGCTTGCCGTGATGCGGCCCGACCAGACGCTCAGCAGCCTGACGGCCCGCTGCCTCGACGCGCTCGACGAGGTGATGCGCCGGCGCCGGCCCCATTGCGTGGTGGTGCAGGGCGATACGACCACGGCCATGACCGCGGCCCTGGCCGCATTCTATCACCGCCTGCCGGTGGTCCACGTGGAGGCGGGCCTGCGCACCGGCCGGCTCGACGCGCCCTGGCCCGAGGAGCTGAACCGCCGGGTGGTCGATCTGGTCTCGGCCCTGTATTGCGCGCCCACGCAGCGTGCGGCCGAGACGCTCCGGGCCGAAGGCGTGCGGCCCGAGGCCGTGCGCGTGACCGGCAATACGGTGGTCGACGCCCTGCTCAAGACGCTCCAGCGCGAGCGGCTGCGCGACGTGCTCTGGCGACAGAAACACGCCGCGCTTCGGCGCGATCGCATGGTGCTCGTGACCGGCCATCGTCGGGAGAACTTCGGCCGGGGCATGGAGCGCATCTGTCGGGCGATCCGCTCGCTGGCCGAGCGATTCCCCGATTGCCAGTTCGTCTATCCAGTACACCTCAACCCGCGCGTGCGCGAGCCGGTGTTCCGTTTGCTCGGCGCGCTGGAAAACGTCTATTTGCTGCCGCCGGTGGGTTACCCGGAGTTCGTGTGGCTGATGGACCGTGCGGTGCTGATCCTGACCGACTCGGGCGGTGTGCAAGAGGAAGCCCCCTCGCTGGGCAAGCCCGTGCTGGTGATGCGCGAGACCACCGAGCGGCCCGAGGCGGTCGAGGCCGGCGTGGCCCGACTGGTGGGCACGTCGGTCGAGCGAATCGTTGCCGAAGCGCAGGACCTGCTCGCTCATCCCGCGGCCTGCCGGGCCTGGCAGGGTGCAGCCAACCCTTATGGCGACGGCCGGGCCGCAGAGCGGATCGTCGATTGGATGCTCGAACAGCCGTGGCAACAGGCCAGCGAGCCCGCCCCCGCGGCCGAGCGCGCCGAGACGCGGTCGTCGCGCCAACGGTTTGCGGCCTGAAGGTCCCGCGTTCCGGCATCGCGCCGAAAGCCCCAACACCACCGCGGAGAACAACAAGATGCACGGTCCCACCACCGGCCCCGCGCCTGCCGCGGCGCTGGCGCAGCCCCCGGACGGCCGGTCGCAAGACCGCTGGCTTCGGCGCGCGAGCCTGTTGTGGGTGGCACTGGCCGTGGCGGCCACGGGCAAGACGCTCATCCAGGGGCGCGACCATTTCGTCTATCCCGTGTTTGCCGAGGCCTCGCGCCACTGGTGGGCCGACCAGTCGTTGTACGCGCCCTACGAAGGGCTGGACTACTACGTCTACAGCCCCACGATGGCCGTGGCGCTCACGCCGCTGGCCGTGCTGCCGGACCGGTTGGGCGGCATCTTGTGGAACCTGCTGAGCATCGGCCTGCTCTATTGGGCCATGCGCGTGCTGGTGCGCTGCGTGTTGCCCGGCGAGTGGTCTGCGCGGCGCGAAGCCGCGCTTCTGGCGCTGGTTTGGGTCAATTCGGTGCGCGGTGTGTGGTCGGGCCACAGCAACGCGTTGTTGCTGGCGTTGGCCGTGTTCGGCCTGGCGGCCGTGGCCCGGCGCAGGTGGTGGCGCGCCGCGGCGCTGCTGGCCTTGCCCGTGTATATCAAGATCTGGCCGCTGGCCTTGGTGATGTTGCTCATGGCGATCTGGCCCCGGCAGTTGGTCGGCCGGTTCTGCGCAGTGGCCGCGGGGCTGGCCGCGGTGCCGTTTCTGACCCGGCCGTGGCAGACCGTGCTGTGGCAATACCGCGAGTGGTACGTAGGCGTGACACAGATGACCGCGGGGCGCCGCCCCACGCTGCGCGATTTCTGGCGCGCATGGGAGGTGGGCCTCGGACCAGTCGGCCCGCAGGTCATGCTGGCCGTGCAGTTGGCCACCGCGGCCGCGGTCTTGGGATGGTGTTTGTGGCAGGCGCGGCGCGGGTCCGCCGGGCGCGGTCTGCTTGCGTCTGTGTTCGCCGCGTGGCTGGGCTGGCAATTGCTGTTCGGCCCGGGCTCGGAACGGCTCACCTATTTGATCCTCGCGCCGGCGGCGAGCTGGGCCGTGCTGGAGAGCTTTGCGCAAGGCCGGCTGCGCGCGCTGCGGGCTTGGCAACGAATTGCCTCGCCAATGTTGCGTTCCGAGCTGGGTGGCCGGGGCTGGAGCGAAGCGAAGCCCCGGAAAACAGTACCTTTACAAGTTCTGAGCATCACCGCGTGGCTCTTGAGCGGATTGCTGGGCACCGGAGCGGTGGAACGGGCGATCCTGCCGTACTTCCCGGCTGCGCCGATGATCATGCCGCTGGGCGCCGCGCTGTTTGTGGTCTGGCTCGTCGCCTACCACTGGAAGCCGTCGGCCGCGGCCTGCGTCCCCGAGGAAGGCCTGCCAACCGAAATCAGCGTCGAGCAAGAAGCCGACGGCCGGGAGCCCGCGCCTGCCCACGGCCGGCCGCGGATCATTCGGCTTCCCCAGCGCCAGCCGGCACGACGACGGGCCGCGTAGCAGGGCAGCGCACCTCAAACGTCGGGATGAAATTCGCTGGCCAATGCGGGAAATGGCGGCGTTCCGGCTGATTACGCTACTCGACAAACAAGATGCGTCGAGCTACCGGTGGGGGGACTCGTTTAACGGCTAGCCGAAGGCGTCGGTGTGACTGAAGGCGCAGGCGTGATGGACACAGTCGCCTGCGGCTCGCCGTTAAACGAGGCGCAGGCGTGATGGACACAGTCGCCTGCGGCTCGCCGTTAAACGAGGTGCAGGCGTGATGGACACAGTCGCCTGCGGCTCGCCGTTAAACGAGGTGTTTCCGGTCCAACCCGCAATCGTGGTGCACACACAATCAACAACGAATTCTCAAGGACGGCCCCATGCCCGGTTCAACCATCGTCGTGCCCTGTTACAACGAGGCCGAGCGCCTCGACACGGCCGCCTTCCTGGCGTTTGCCGCCCGCAGAGAAGAGGTCCGCTTCCTGCTGGTCAACGACGGCAGCACGGACGCGACCCTCGAAGTGCTCGAAGGCCTGGCCCGCGCCCGGCCCGGGCAATTCGCCGTGCTCCATCTGGAGCAGAACCAGGGCAAGGCCGAAGCGGTGCGCCAAGGCATCTTGCAGGCGCTCATCGACGAGCCCGAGACGGTGGGCTATTGGGATGCGGACCTGGCCACGCCGCTCGAAGCGATCGACCAGCTCAAGGCGGTCCTTTCAAGCGACCCGCGGCTGCGCATCGTGATGGGGGCGCGCGTGAAACTGCTGGGCCGGAGCATTGAGCGGCGCGCGCTGCGCCACTACCTGGGCCGCATCTTTGCCACCGCGGCCAGCACCGTGCTGGGGCTGCCCGTCTATGACACGCAGTGTGGGGCCAAGCTGTTGCGCGTGTGCGACGAGACCCGGGCCCTGTTCCTGCGACCGTTTTGCAGCCGGTGGGTCTTCGACGTGGAGCTTCTGGCCCGATTCGTGCGCGGGCGCAGTGCAGAAGGCCGGCGGCCCGCAGAGCAGGCGATCTACGAATACCCCCTGCACCAATGGCGCGACGTGGCCGGCTCGAAGGTCCGGCCCCGGGATTTCTTCAAGGCCTTCTTCGAGCTGAGCCGCATCTACTGGCGGTATCTCTGCGGCCTGCGCTCGGGCCGCGAACCGGCCCTGGGCCCGGCAACGCTTTCGGCGGTCCGAGCCGCGGCCGAGCTGGAAACCAAGCGCTCGCTCGACGGGCTGGAAGGGGCTGCTGGGCGCGAGCGCGACGCGGCCTGAGCAGGCACGGCCCGACTGGAGAGAACCAGCCATGGCACCCCGCGCTGCTCGTAGTGACCCGGTTTATCGCCCGTTCGTAGTGACCCGATTTATCGGGTCCTTCACGGACCGTACAAGTACGGTCACGACAAACTGCTGGACAAAGTCAGCCGTGGCACCCGGCATATACCCTACGCACGAAGGGACCGCGCCTAGTTTTCCTCCCGCGCGCTGGAGGCCAGGTCGTAGCTGAGCATGGGCACCTGATAGTAGCCCATTGCTGCGCAGACCACATCCATGCGGTAGATGGGGTCCTGCATCAGACACACGTGGCGCTGCCGGGCGGGAACGGTGGTAGTATAGATTCGCAGCTCGCCGGGCACGCTGGTGATGATCTCCTCGCGCCAGTCGCCCAGGATGTCGGCCACGGCGATCACGCTGCCTTCGAGTCTCAGGTGGGTCGCCCCCTGGTAATCCTGCACGCGGTTGCCCAGGATCAGCTCGCGCTGCG
Organism: uncultured Planctomycetaceae bacterium; assembly: GCA_964467075.1. Classification (GTDB taxonomy): domain Bacteria; phylum Planctomycetota; class Planctomycetia; order Pirellulales; family Thermoguttaceae; genus CAYXPN01. Next base: position 11,069 of record CAYXPN010000034.1, on the reverse strand, counting down.
GGTCCGCGTCCCAGAGGACCGTCAAGGCGCCGAAGCCCCCGAGGTTCTCCTCGCTGATTACCCGGCCCTTGCAGGTGCGCAGCCGCGCCCAGGCAAACTTCTTCTGCGCGTCGGTATCCGCGCTGTAACACTCGGAGCCGGGATATCGGGCGTCGATGTCGGCACACATGCCCCGGGAATGCACGTGGCGCGTCGGTCCCTCGTGGCCCCAAAGGATTTTGCCCGTGGCCGCTTCGACCAGGCACATGCCGTTGCGCTCCGCCTGGCGGCGCTCGAGGCCGTAGTAGATTTCCAGACCCGGGCGCTCCGGGTCGATGTCGCCCACGTAGCAGTGATCCGGATGGCCCAGCCCCGTGGTCCACAGCGGGGTGCCGTCGTGGTCGAGGACCGACGAGCCGAGCACGATCTCGTGGCGGCCGTCGGCGTCGACGTCCGCGGCATGGGTCCAATGGGCCCCCTGGCCCGACCACTCCCGCCCCAGAGCCGAGTTGTCCCAGCGCCACTGGAGCTGCAACCGGCCGTCGGCCAACCGCCACGCCTCGGCCTTCATCACGTCGTAGGTGCCGCGCAGCACCACCAGCGATGGACGCTGTTCGTCCAGAAAGGCCACACAGAACTGGTTGCGGCTGGCGCGGTTGTAGTCGTTGCCCCCGCTGCCGAACCCCTCGCGCGCAATCCAGTCGGCCCGCGCGATCGGCTTGCCGGTGCTGCCTTCGAGGATCGTGAGCCACTCCGGGCCGGTGAACACCCGTCCGTCCGAATCGCGCGGGTCACCTTCACCGGTCTTCACGGCCACTTCGGCCTTGCCGTCGCCGTCCAGGTCATAGACCACATAGGGCGAATACCAGATACCCCGCTCAATGGCCCAGCCCAGGTCGTAGCGCCACAGAAACCGCCCGTCGTCGTCATAGGCTTCGAGCTTGTAGGTCTCCGGGCTGGGCTTCCAATAGTTCACATACGGGTCGATGTTCGCATTGGGCTGTTTGATGACGAACTCAAACCGGCCGTCGCCGTCCAGGTCGGCGATGGCCACCTTCTGGAAGGTGTAGTCGCCTTCGAGGGGAATGCGGATGCAGGGCCCCTCGGGCTCGCCGATCACCTTCGGTTTGCTCTGGAACGCCTCGCCTTCCCGGCCGTCGGCCACCGGGCGGACCACCCAGCGACAAACCTGCCTGCGCGGCGCCGAGCTGTCTATGAAGTTCGTGGCTCGCCGCAGCGGCTCATCGGTCAGGCGCACCAGCTCGCCGTCGGCCTCTTGGCGATAGACGTGGAATCCCGTGTCCGCGGCATCCGATGCCAGCAGACGCCATCCCAGATACACCTTGCCGCCTTCGAGCGTGCGCGCGACCAGCCCGCGATCGATCCGTTCCCAGGCGGCCGGCCCGCCGGAGGTCGGGGCGTCGGCCGCGTTGGCGGCTGCGCCCGGCACAAAGGGCGCGGAGCGGAGCGCCAGCGCCACTACCAGCGCGCAGAGAAACCCGCCTGTCCGAGCAATCCGGTTTGTCCCACCCCCCTGTCCGCTGCCCGCAGGTCCGCTTTGTCCACATGACCGGTTCATCATGTGTCTCCTGTGTTCTGGCGATTTCGCTTCGCGCGAATCCTCGGAATACTGCCACCCGACAATGTGCCCCGGGCAACCGCGCGGCTCGCCAACGGGCTCTCGGCACGGGCACCGGGCTCTGCACATCCAAACGACGACTGCACGGTGATGGACGCGATTATTCCTGATGTCCGAGGCGATCGCAACCAACACCCACACCCACCCAGCACCCGCCTGCAACCATCCGGGGGACCTCCCACACCAAGGGCGGCTATGGTCTGAGGCCCCAGAGCGTGAGCCCTAACCGACGGTTGCGCAAGGAGTTACTACCCGCGGCGGCAACGCCCCGGCATCCCTGGACGCTGAAGGTCCGTCGGCTGGGTCCACGGATTGCGTATCGTGTCCACTTTTTTTGCTCGATTTTTGCTGCCTGAGCCGCGACCCTGCCGGCCCGCGGCACGATGGTTCCGGCTCGCACAGAGAGGTAGGATCGTCGCTTCCCGCAGCACGAGCCGTCTCGCAGGGCGGAGCGGTCTGCAAACAGTCGCGATATTGCTTGACACGGCCGATCGGCGCCGTCAAATTGGACGTGCAGCACAGGGGGCGGCCGGGGCCGGAGTCTTGCCGGCCGGCGGGTTGCTGCGAAAGATTATTCGCGCGTCCGGCGGCCCGGCGAGCCAGCCGGCCTCGTGGCGGCCCGAACGGAAATGAGCGTAGCGTCGGTAGACTTGACTGGCGGCAACTCGATTCAAACGAGGAGGAGTGCCCATGAGCAGCAGTTGGAAAGTGGCGATGGGACTGGCGACCCTGGCCGTGTTGCTGGTGTCCTGCGGCAGTTCGGCCGCCCTGGACATCGGTGACGCGGCACCCGATTTCCAGAAGATCATCGGGATCGACGACAACGAGCACAGTCTGTCGGACTACGGCGACGCCAAGCTGATCGTGCTGGTCTTCACCTGCAACCACTGTCCGGTGGCGGTGGCCTACGAGGACCGGCTGGTGCAGCTTCAGGCCGATTACAAGGACAAGGGCGTCCAGGTGATCGCGGTCAATGTGAACAACATCCCCGCGGACCGGCTGGACAAGATGAAGGAGCGCGCCGAACAGAAGGGCTTCAACTTCCCCTACATCTACGATTCGTCGCAGAAGATGGGCCACGACTACGGCGCCACGGTCACTCCGCACGTGTTCGTGCTCGACCAGGATCGCAACATCGCCTACATGGGGTCGGTCGACGACAGTCAGAAGCCCGACAGGATTCAGAAGCACTATCTGCGCGATGCTTTGGACGCCCTGCTGGCCGGCAATGCGCCGCCGGAGGCGGTGACCAGGCAGTTCGGCTGCAGCATCAAGTACGAGAAAAAAGAGTAGCTCGCCGATGCGGGCCAGGGTGTGTCTGATAATCGTAGCCACGCTCGCCAGAGCGTGGTGGTGCGGCATCGACAAGGGCGCCCTGTAGCCACGCTCGCCAGAGCGTGGACCGACACGTGCCGACATCCTGCCTCAGACAGATCGTTCCACCGTCTGGCGACGGCGGCTACGGCTGGAAACCGCGCAGACATCGTGTTGTGGAGCGGGCTGCCGACCGCTCCACGCGCTCTGGCGCCCAAACACCGCGCCTGTCGGCAAGGACTCCGACCATGAGGACACAGCCGTCGAGGCCGCTGTTGATTCTGGCGTGTTGCGCGTCGGGCTTTCTGGCCAGCGCCTGCGGCCCGGCAGCTCCGGAACCGCACGAGCAGGATCCCGCGCGCCGGTCGCCAAACCCCGCCGGGCAATCGGCGGCCCAGCCCGTTTCGTTAACCGTCGTGGACGAGCAGGAATTCGACCAGGCCGTGGCTGCGCAGCGGGGCAAAGTGGTGCTGGTGGACTTCTGGGCCACGTGGTGCGAGCCCTGCCGCGAGGCCTTTCCGCACATGGTCGAGCTGCACGAGCGTCTATCGAAGCGCGGGCTGGTCGTGATGTCCGTCAGCATGGACGATCCCGAGGACGAGCCCGCGGTGCGCGCTTTTTTGGAAAAGCACCACGCTGCGTTTCCCAACTTCCTGAGCCGCTACGGCACCGGCTCCCGGGGCTTCGAGGCCTTTGAGATCGAGGACGGCAGCGTGCCCTTCTACCGGCTCTACGACCGCCAGGGAAAGCTGGTGCGCACCTTCTCCAGCGGCGGCCAGCAGATCGACCTGGACGAGCTGGACCGGGCCGTCGAAGCGGTGCTGGCCGAGCGGTAGCTCCGCACGCCGGTGCCCATGCTCCTCGGGGGTGCTTTTGCCTGTGCCCCTGCACAGACTACGTGCCTCGCGGCCGGCGGGATTCTCTGCCTTCCGGCCGGTCGCTCGGCCAAGGATGCCCTTGCGCTGCGGGCGGTGCTCCGGCCGGGGATTCTTTGCTTTCCGGCCGGTGGTGTCGTTATGATGTGGCAAGGTGCAGTGTGGATTTGCAGCAGCCGGTCCTCCTGAGCGCGGGAATGTCATGCTGATGATCGCGGGAATGTCGGGCTTTGTGGTCGGCGGTGCTTCTCTGGCGCGGGTGGCCGGGGCTGGAGTAAAACGCCGGGTGGCCGGGGCTGGAGCGAAGCGAAGCCCCGGAAGGTTGTGCCTCTACGAGTCCTTGGTGGCTCGCGGGCGCCGGGTGGCCGGGGCTGGAGCAAAACGCCGGGTGGCCGGGGCTGGAGTAAAACGCCGGGTGGCCGGGGCTGGAGCGAAGCGAAGCCCCGGGAATCTGTTTCCCTACGAGCCGTTGGCGGCAAGCGGTGGGCAATGGAGCCCGGCTGTCTCCGGCGGATTGCTGCGCATTGCCGTAGCGTGGCTTGCTGCGTGTGTGCTGCTCCTTGGTGCCGAAAAGGTGGCGGCAACAGAGCCGATCATCTCGGGCTACGCCGACGACGCAACCTTGCGCCGGCAGATGGAACAACTGGCCGCCTCGCCCTTTGCCCGCCTGGAATCGCTGGGCCGGACCCTGGGCGGGCGCGAGGTGCTGCTTTTGCGCATCGGCACGGGCAAGATGGACTCCAAGCCGGCCGTGCTCATCGTGGGCGGAATCCATGCGCCGCAGCTTCTGGGCAGCCGGCTGGCACTGGAGACGGCCCGGCGCCTGGTCGAGCAGGCCGAGTCGGAGCGCGAAGGCGCCCAACTGCTGCGCAGCATGACTTTCTATGTGATTCCCCGGCCGGCACCGGACGCCTCTGAGGCTTTTTTCCAGGCGCCCTACGCCGAGCGCTCGGTGAACCTGCGCCCAATGGACGACGACGGCGACGGCCCGCTGGACGAGGACGGCCCCGAGGACCTCAACGGCGACGGATGGATCACCATGATGCGGATCGACGACACCGCGGGGCCCTTCATGGCCCATCCGGCCGAGCCGCGCGTGTTGATCGAGGCCGATCCCAAGCGCAACGAACAAGGGCGCTGGCGCGTGCTGGTCGAGGGACGCGACAACGACCAGGACGGCGCCCTGAACGAAGACCCGCCCGGCGGCGTGGCCTTTGATCGCAATTTCACCTTCCAGTATCCGTATTTCGAGCCGGGTGCCGGACCGCACCAGGTTTCGGAGGTCGAGACGCGCGCGGTGGCGGATTTCGCCTTTTCCCATCCCAATATCGCAGTGGTGATCAGCTTCGGGCTGCAAGACAATCTCGTCCACCCCTGGAAGCCCGACGCCTCGGCCGAGAAGCAGCAGATCAAGACGAGCGTGCTCTCCGCGGACGCCGGCTACTACGACTACGTGGCCGAGCAATACCGCGAGCTGTTCGGTGTGGATGATCCGGGCGATGCGCCGGACTCGCCGCCGCCCGGTGGTTCGTTTTGCCACTGGGCCTATTACCACTACGGTCGCTGGTCGTTTGCGGCACGGGGGTGGTGGATTCCGCGCGTGGAGGCGCCGGCCTCGGCTTCTGAGGCCGAGGCAGAGGGCGACGGCGACGAGCCTGCCGATGATGCGCAGCTTGAAACCGACCACGACGCCGACCTGCCGGCCAACGACGCGCAGCAGCGCGCAGAGGAACAAGACGAGACAGCCGAAGGCGCAAAGCCCGACGACGAGAAACGTGGGGCTGACGAGGTCAATGCCCTGCGCTGGTTCGAGCAGCAGGGCATCGAGGGGTTCGTCGAATGGCAGCCGGTCGAGCATCCCGACTTCCCCGATCGCAAAGTCGAGGTCGGCGGTTTCAAGCCCTTTCTGCGGCTCAATCCGCCCGAGGACCAACTCGACTCGCTGGCCGAGAAGCACCACCGGTTCGTCTGCTGCGTGGCCGGGCTGCTGCCGCGCCTGGAAATCACCGACGCCCAGGCCGAGGCCTTGCCCGGCGGCGTGTGGCGCGTCCGGGCGGTGGTGGTCAATCGCGGCTACCTGCCCACGATGGCGCGAATGGGAGAGATCACCGGCGAGCCCCATGCGCTCCAGGCCGAACTCGTGCTACCACAGGGCACGCGCCTGGTAAGCGGCCACGCGCGCGTGCGCCTGCCGCGGCTCGAGGGCAGCGGAGGCAAGGCCGAACAGGCATGGCTTGTCCTGGTTCCCGATGAGAAGAAGCCGACGCAACTCAAGCTGCGCGTGTGGGGCCCAGCGGTCGGCCAGGCGGTGCGTCGAATCCGACTTGAACCTGCGTCCGACGAATCCTAAGCCCCTGCGGGCAAGACGACGCCGGAGGTCGGAAGTCGGAACTCGGAAGTCGGTTGGGTGACACGCCCTGACAAGCGCGTGATCGGATGCAGAAAGTTGGAAGCGAAGGTACGATGGCCCAAAGCAGAAAGCCGAAAGTGGAACGCCGAAAGCCAAACCCGACAATCGGCAAACGAAGACCTTGTCTCGCTTGGGCTCTGGCCCTGCTTTGCCTCTGCGCCGGTTTGCCCTACCGCGCTCCGGTTTCCGCGGCCGAGCCGGCCGGACCCTATCAGCCGGCCGGGGCCCCGGCCGATCCGAAGGTGGCCGTGCAATGGAACCGCTATCACGACCATGCCGAGGCCACGCGCGTGCTCAAGGAGCTGGTCCGGGACCATGCCCAGCGGGCCCGATTGCAGAGCCTGGGTCGCTCCTACGGCGGGCGCGAGATGTGGCTGCTGACTGTGACCAGTTTCGACCGCGGCGACCAGCGCCGGAAACCCGCCTTCTGGATCGACGGCGGCATCCACGCCAACGAAATCCAGGGGCCCGAGGTGGTGCTCTACACGGCATGGTACTTGCTCGAAATGTACGGGCGCAACGAGTTCATCACCCGCCTGGTGGACGAGCGCACCTTCTACCTGCTGCCCATGATGAGCCCGGACGGGCGCGACGCCCACATGCACCAGCCCCACAGCACCAACTCGCCGCGCAGCGGGCTGCGCCCGAGGGACGACGACCGCGACGGCCTGGTGGACGAAGACCCGCCCGACGACCTGGACGGCGACGGGCACATCACGCAGATGCGCGTACGCGACCCGAACGGCCGCTACAAGCCCCACGCGGAATATCCCGACCTGATGGTCCGCGCCGAGCCGGACGAGCCCGGCCAGTATCGCCTGTTGGGCACTGAAGGATATGACAACGACGGCGACGGGCGCGTGAACGAAGACGGCGACGGCTACTATGACCCCAACCGCGACTGGCCTTGGCAGTGGCAGCCCGGCTATGTGCAGCGCGGGGCCTGGCGCTATCCGTTCTCGGTGCTCGAGAACCGCATGGTCGCCGACTTCGTGGCCGACCATCCCAACATCGCGGGGGCCCAGTCCTACCACAACTCGGGCGGCATGATCCTGCACGGACCCGGCACCCGGGACGACCGCTATGCGTCCGAGGACCTGGCCGTTTATGAAGCCATCGCGCGCAAGGGCGAGCTGATGCTGCCCGGCTACCGGCGCGTCGAGGTGGGCACCGGGCTCTACCAGGTCCACGGCGGGGCGGGCGACTGGTTCCACCAGATGCAGGGCGTCTTCCACTTCACCAACGAGCTGTTCTCCTCGGAGAGGTTCTTCCAGCGCCGGAGCGACACTGAGGGCGAGGGCTTCTCGGGCAAAACGGAAGCGGCCTATGCGTTCGACCGCTACCTGCTCTTCGGCGGCGGCACGGTGGGCTGGAAAGAGGTCGACCATCCGCAGTACGGCAAGGTGGAGGTGGGCGGGCTGAAAAAGAATTGGCGCCGCCAGCCGCCCAGCTTCCTGCTCGAAGAGGAGTGCCATCGCAACATGGCCTTCACCCTCTACCACGCCGACCAGATGCCCAAGGTGGTCCTCCAATCGGTCCGGGCGCAGCGGCTCTCGCCGGAACTGGTGGAAGTCAGCGCGGTGGTGGCCAATGAGCGGCTCACCCCCACCCATTCGGCCGCGGACCGCAAACACCGCCTCACCCCGCCGGACATCGTGGGCCTGGAAGGCGAAAAGGTGCGCGTCTCCGTGGGAATGTGGGCCGAGGACGCCTTCTTCCGCAATGCCCACACCCAGGAGCACGAGCCGCAGCGCCTGCGCATCCCCAGCATCCCGGGTATGCAGGCGGTCCATGTGCGCTGGCTGGTCACCGGTGGCGGCCGGGCGACGGTCGTTGTACACTCACCCAAGGGCGGCCATGCCCGGCAGGAGCTGGTCCTGCCGGAATGATTGCACCCGAGCACAAGCCAGCCGGCGGGCGCGACAAACCGGTGTGCACCGGCCGCGGGCGGGGAAGCGTCACGGACATCCGCTTCGCGCCATAGACACAAACTTTGAGCACGAGGGGATCGAACCATGCGACGACTTGCCGGATTTGTCCGCTGTATCGGCTGTGTGTTGCCAGGCGTACTGCCGTGCGTGTTGCTGGGCGTATTGGGTATGTTGCCCGGCATGTTGCCGGCTGCGGCTGCGGACGTGGACGTGCCGCCCTTGGAGGCCGGGCTGGCCGTGGTGGACATCACGCCGCCGGCCGGCTTCCGCATGAGCGGCTATTTCCGCGAGCGCCTGAGCACCGGCACCCATGATCCGCTCCTGGCCAAGGTGCTGGTGCTGCGCCAGGGCGACTGCCGGGTCGGGCTGGTCTGCTGCGACCTGATCGGTGTGCCGTTCGATCTCTCGCAGCACGTGCGCGAGCAGGCGGATGAGAAGCTGGGCATCCCGGCCCGGAACATCCTCATCGCCGCCACCCATACGCACACCGGCCCGTTGTACTCCGGCGCGCTGCGCGCCCATTTCCACGAACAGGCCGTGGCCCAGGAAGGACGCGATCCGCGCGAGACCGTGAACTATGCTGCGCTGTTGAGCGAGAAGCTGCTCGCCGGCCTGGCCGATGCCCAGGCTGCGCTCGCTCCGGTCACGCTCCACGCGGGCACGGCCGAGCAAGAGGGCCTGTCGTTCAACCGCCGGTTCCACATGAAGGACGGCACCGTGCGCTTCAATCCCGGCAAGCTCAATCCCGAGATTGTGCGCCCCGCGGGCCCGATCGACCCCGAGGTGGGCCTGCTGCTGTTGCGCCGCGCCGAGGACCGCGAGCCGCTGGGGGCTTTGACCGTGTTTGCCTTGCACCTGGACACCGTGGGCGGCACCGAGTTCAGCGCGGATTTCCCTTACTATCTTTCTGAGACGCTCCAGAAACAGTGGGGAGCGGACTTTGTCTCGCTGTTTGCCAACGGCACGTGCGGCGACCTGAACCACATCGACGTAAGCCACTCCCGGCCGCAGAAGGGCCACGAGGAAGCCGGGCGCATCGGGCGTACGCTGGGAGAGACGGTGGCCGGCCGCCTGCCGCAGTTGCCGCGGGTGGCCCAGCCCGCGCTGGCCGTGCGCTGGCGGATGGTCGAGGTGCCGCTGCAAGAGTTCACCTCCGACGAGCTGGCCTGGGCCCGAGAGGCCATCGAACAGGTGGGCACGCGCGGGCTGCCGTTCCTGGAGCAGGTGCGCGCCTACAAGATTCTCGACCTGCACTCGCGCGGGGCCAAGACGCTGGCCATGCCCGTGCAGGTCTTCCGCTTCGGGCCGGAAGTGGCGCTGGTGGCGCTGCCGGGCGAGGTGTTCGTGGACCTGGGGCTTAAGATCAAGCGCCGCTCGCCGTTTGGGCTGACCATGGTGGTCGAGCTGGCCCATGACGCGCCGGGCTACGTGCCCACGCGCAAGGCCTTTGCCGAAGGCAGCTACGAGACGGTCAACAGCCGCGTGCAGCCGGGCAGCGGCGAGATGCTGGTCGAAGCGGCCGTGGAGCTGCTCAGAGAACTTGACGCAGCGCCTCCCGCAGATTGAAAGTTCGTAGGGTGCGTGCTTGCACGCACGCGGTCGGGTGGCACGCCCTGGAAAGGCGTGGCTGATCTTGCGATTCGCGGTCCATCGCGTCCGTTGGGTGCTGGAGGGACGCGCTCCGTCGCGTCCGTTCTTTTGGAGGGACGCGGTCCCTCGCGTCCGTTCTTTTGGAGGGACGCGGTCCCTCGCGTCCGTTCTTTTGGAGGGACGCGGTCCCTCGCGTCCGTTGATGTCCAACTATGCGGCCACGACAAAGCGTGGCCCTCCATTTTGCCGCTCTCTGGCGACGGCGGCCACTCTGCAGGGGCGACGCATGCGTCGCCCCCACAGGATGGACGTGCCAAGGCTACTCCAACCACGCCCGTCGCTTCGGCCTCGGGCGTGCCACCCAGCACGCGGCCGAAAGCGCTCATCTGCGCACGTGAGCCAGCTTGAGCCAGTCCACCGGGCAGTCGAACTGCTGCACCCCGAAGTCGACCTCTGCCACCACCGGCGCCCGGCAACGGGCCTCAAGCTCCGCCCGATTGGTGGCCAGGCTGGCGTCCTCGGGCCGGGCCTCGGGATGATTGAGCACCACGCCGGCGATCGTCAGTCCTTCGTCAAAGGCCGCGGCCGCGATCAACGTCTGCAAGGTGGCATTGATCGTGCCCAGCCGGTTGGCCGCCACGACCAGCAGCGGCAGCGCGAGGTCCGCGGCCAGGTCGGCCACGTATTCCTCATCCCCTAGCGGCGACATCAACCCGCCCGCCCCCTCGACCAGCACCACGTCGCTCGACTGGAGCCAATAGTCCAGCCCGCTGCGTAACAGGTCGGCGTCCAGGCGTTTGCCCTCGGCGCGTGCTGCCAGGTGCGGGGCCAGCGGCTTCTCGAAGCGCTGGGGACACACGCGCTCAAGCTCACCCGGCCGGCCTGCTGCTTCCCAGAGGGTCACGGCGTCGTCGGAGACCAGCTCGCCGGCCTCGCGCCGGCACGCGCTGGCCGCAGGTTTGTAGACCCCCACGCGCTTGCCGGCCGCGGCCAACTCGCGCGCAATGAGCGCGCCCACATAGGTCTTGCCCACGCCGGTGTCCGTGCCGGTGATGAACAGGCCGGGGACGGGATGGCGGGTGGTTGAAGACATGGTGGACTCACCGGACGGGTGGCTGGGGCTTACGGCGAAGCGAAGCCCCGGGAAAGGCACAACGAGAGTCGTTCAGTCAGGGCCCATATGTTGCCGAATTGACCTGCCGATCGATGCGTTCGAGCAACCGGGGCTTCCGGCCCGCCCTTTGGGCGGCCGTCCAGCCCCGGCCACCCGCTGTCGCGCCCTTTGGGCGGCCGTCCAGCCCCGGCCACCCGCTGTCGCGCCCTTTGGGCGG
>CAYXPN010000033.1:26131-26378 GCA_964467075.1 uncultured Planctomycetaceae bacterium | reverse complement strand
AATCAAAACGCCCGGGAGCCTGTTACGGGAGGCGCTCCTGCGAGACAACGACGCGGCCGACACTTACGAGGCGATCCGAGAGCGGCGCGAAGCGGCCATGACCGTCGATGCCGAGTTCATGGACGTGGGCGGCGCCAAGGATATTGTGCCGATCGCTGATCGGCGACTGGCGTTCCTTGAAGCCGTGCAGGCCGTTATTGGGAACCTCCGCGACTTCTGGCCGTTAAGCATCCGGCAAATTCACTAC
>CAYXPN010000033.1:0-26121 GCA_964467075.1 uncultured Planctomycetaceae bacterium | reverse complement strand
CCAGCTATTGAACGACCCGCCCCTGAAGCAAACGCCCAAGCGGTCGAAGTTTGACGCGGAGCACTACCGCTACAGAAATGACCGCGAATCGTACAGCTCCCTCGTCGACCTGCTGACGAGCGCCCGCTATTGCGGGCAGGTGTCAATGACCTGTATTGACGATCCGACGCGACCCCAAAAGACGTGGGGGGGCTTTTTGTCTGTTTCGGAATTCGTGCAGCAGGAGGTGGACCGGTTCCTCGTGGGCTACCACCGCGATCGGCAACAGGACCAACCGCGCCATATCGAGGTTTTCGCCGAAAAGAACACCCTGTACCGAATCGTCGAACGAGCGTGCGCGGAATATTATGTCCCATTCAGTATTGGTAGGGGCTTTTGTTCGGTCCCCGTTTGGCGCGATATGGCCAAGCGATTTAACCGATCCGGCAAAGAGCGTATGACCCTCATCGTCGTGAGCGACTATGATCCGGCTGGGCTGAACCTTGGGGACGACGCTATCCGGTCCCTGGGACTGCATGGCGTGGCTGTTGACGGGCAGCGTATCGCTGTCACGCGCGAACAGATTGACGAGCTAGGCCTGGCCGATGATTTCAACCCGGCCAAGTCGGAACAAAAGGGCGTTCTCGACGCCTTCATTGAAAGGACCGGCGACGCCAAAACTTGGGAAGTCGAGGCGTTGCCGCCCGACTACCTGGTTGAGCAGATCAAGGCGGCCATCGAGGCCAACATGGACATGCAGTTGTACCACGAAATCTGCGACGAGGAGGAGGCCGACTGTGAGACGTTAACCGAGATTCGCAGGCAAATCGCCTCCGAACTGAGGCTGTGATGCAAAAATCCATCAAAGCCGGAAAACCGACACCGCAGGTGGGCTGGAAGGATGACGCACTACGAGTTCACCCTCCCCCGCTCATTCCAGCCGGCAGAGTTCCTGCCCGGCCGGCTGATGCTCCATGCCGACGCGGCGCGGTGGCTGGTGAGCATGATCCTGCGAAAGACTGCGAACCGCGACGTTGACCCGTGGGGGTGCGTCCGGCTGGACTCGACGATTCTGCGCCGGGTGATGGGCAATTTCTCCGCCGACATTGCGCGGGCGCTGGAGCGGGGCGGCGCGATCGAGACCGCTTCCTACCGCGCCGGCGTCCGCTGCAAGGGATACCGGCTGGCCCGTCGCTACCTGGGGGACCGGTGCGTACAAGTCCCATGCGTCGATCCCCGCCTGGTGGCCCGACTCGACGCGGAGCGGCGACGGCTCGATGCCCAGGACACCCGATCCGGCTGGCTGCCGATACACTACGCCCTGGACGCCGAGGAACGCGCCCTGTCAATCGACGCCACGGCAGCCGAGGCAATCCTGGCCGGACTCCCTGCGCACACCAGATTGTGCCAAGACGTGCTGGTGGGCGACCTGCGGCGGCGGGACTTCCGTTTCTCCGTCGGCTCGACCGGCCGGGTGTTCAACGCGCTGACCGGGTTGAAGCGCGAGCTACGCGCCGCGCTGCGGATCGGCGGGGAAGCGGTTGGAGGCGTCGATATTCGCAACGCCCAACCTGCATTGCTGGCCCTGGAAATGGACCTAAACACCCCCGCTGGCGGGTGGAAAGACCGCGCAACATATAAGCATAAGCATACCCGCCGGTCCCTGCCCCTCCCTTCCCCTGCTGTTCCTTCTCCTGTCCTGCCCCTGCCCTGCCCCTTGCCTTCTCCTGACTTCGCCTTTTTGGCCTCTCACGGCCGTCTGTACGAATTCCTGGCGGGGGCGACTGGCTTGAATCGAAACACCGTGAAGCTGGCGTTCCTGCGCGACGTGCTGGCCAAGCGGGGGCACTACCCAAGCAAGGTGGAGCAGATGTTCCGGCGGGAGTTCCCGAGCGTCTATCAATTCATCCGCGCCATCAACCGAGAGGACCACGGGGAATTGATCCGGCGCTTACAACGGCTGGAAAGCTGGCTGGTGGTCGAGACCGTCGCCCCGCGACTCGTAGGCCGGGTGCCAATCTTGACCCTTCACGATTCGCTCTACAGCACGCGCTGTTGTCTGGCGGCGGTGGAAGAGGCGTTCAACGAGGTGTTTGACGCGATCGGCTTCCGGCTGGCGCTGAAGCGCGAAGTCCCTGACGATAGCACCGTGGATCGGCACCCGGGCCGTTGCCCCGTTGCGAACATTCAAGAATCTGAGAACACACCGGCCTTGAGCATGGCCGTGGAGTCGAACGGAGTCCGCTGATATGAGCCTGCAAATTCAATTCGACCAAGACGCCCTGCGCCCCCTGGTCCACCTGGCGGTGGCCGAGGCGCTGGACAAGCTGGAGGAGGAACGGGCCAAGCTGAGCGGCCGACTGGCGTACACCGAGCCGGAAGCCGCCGTCCTGCTGGGCGTGAAGCCCCATGTGCTCCGCGACTGCCGGCGGCGGGGCGAATTGCAGGGGGCCAAGGTGGGCAGCAGGATCGTCTACACCCGCGGCGATCTGCTCGAATTCCTGGAACGCCGAAAAGAAAATTCTTGAAGCCCGCTTGACGTAAGCACCGAACGGTGTATAATAGCAGGCGGGAGTGGAAATCATGGCACTTCAGGACCAATTAAGACAGGCCGTCGAAGACAGCGGGTTGACGCTCTATCGCATCGCCAAGGACTCGGGCATCGCCTACCAGGTCTTGCACCGCTTCGCCCGTGGCGAGCGGGACTTGACGCTGGCGACCGCCTCCAGGCTGGCGGGCTACTTCGGTATGCGGCTGACCCGCCCGCGACGGCCCAAGAAGAAAGGGTAACACGATGAAGGCGTGGCTTTTCCAGGATTCGCGGCAGAAGAAGAAGCTGGGCGACAAGAAGTGTCCGTGGTCGGTCGGCTGGATCGACCCGGATGGCCGAAAGCGTTCCAAGACCGTCGGCTGCAAGAGCGCAGCGCAGCGGTATGCTCGGCAGATCGAGGGGCAGCTTGCGGCGGGCACCTATCAGGCGACCGATCGCGTGGCATGGGAGAAGTTTCGGGCGGAGTGGGAGGCGAAGATCGGCGCCGGGATGGAGCCCCAGTCATGCCGATGCACGCTCGATGCCCTACGGCACTTCGAGCGGATCGTGAAGCCGAAGCTGGTCAAGGCCGTGAAGACCCAGACCGTTGACGAGTACGTCGCCAAGCGGCGAACCGAGCCGGGCGTGAAGAAGGGCACGAAGGTCAGTCCGGCGACCGTCAACAAGGAGCTTCGCCATATCAAGGCCGTGCTCCGGGTTGCCCATGACTGGGGCTACCTTCCGAAGGTGCCGAAGGTGCGAATGCTCCGCGAGCCGGGGACGATCAAGAGCTACGTGACGCCGGACCACTTGGCGATGATCTACGGGGCGGCCGACGTGGCGAAGCGGCCCGAGTCGCCCGACTACACCGCAGGAGACTGGTGGCGAGCCTTGATCGTCTACGCCTACATGACGGGCTGGAGGGTCCGACAGATCGTCAACGCGCTGCGGTGGGATGACGTGAGCCTGGACCGAGCCACGGCGATCACCCGGCACACCGACAACAAGGCCAAGAGGGACCGGCAGACACCGCTTCACCCTCTGGTGGTCGATCACCTGCGGAAGCTCGCCGACGCATCGGTGGGGACCGGGCCGGGGGCTGGGCGGGTCTTCTGGTGGCCCCACAACGAGCATACGCTCTGGCTGGACTTCTACCGGATTCAGATCGCGGGCGGCATCCCCACAACCTGCGGGCTTGAAGAGACCCCCTACAGCAAGCCGCGGAAGAAGCCCAAGGGGCGAGTCCCGACGCCCCACCGGCACAGCACGGACTGCGGGCTGTACGGATTCCATGCCCTGCGGCGAGCGTTCGCCACCCAGAACTTCGACCGGATGACGGCCGAGGAGCTACAGGCCATGATGCAGCACTCGAGCTACAGCACGACGCAACGCTACATCAGCATGGCCCGGCAGTTAAAGGCGACGGCCGAGAAGCTGTTCGTGCCGACGCTGACCCCGGTTTCCCTTGACGCGGATTGCGTGTCTGTGGAGTGTCGGGCCGAGGAGGAGCGTCGTGAATTGCCGTAAGTCGTTATGTGGCAAGTGGACAGGGGCGGGATCGAACCGCCGACACCGGGATTTTCAGTCCCGTGCTCTACCAACTGAGCTACCTGTCCCCAGAAACAACAACGCCAAAAACAACAGCCACATCTGGCCAACCATTCGGCCGCCTGAACACCCTGGGCTGCGCCGCCCGTAAGCCCCAGGTTATCGCACCCCTTCAGGGTTGGAGGGCCGGAGCCGAACCACTGCCCCAGGGCTCCGCTGCGCTACGCCCTGGGCTTTCCTATCGCGCCCCATCGGGGATGACAGCCTTCCGGTCGGTTCGACTCCGCTTCCCGGCCGGCCCAACGGCCTGCAATCAAAGCAGCCAGCGTGCATGGACTCAACTAAACATCTCACTGTACCCCGCCGTTGCCCGACTGTCAATTCCCGGCCCGTCGGGCGCCTGACGAGGTCGCCGGCAAGCCTTCAGCCGTCTGGAGAAAAACCCAGGGCTTCGCTCCGCTCGCCCTGGGCTACCATATCGCGCCCCGTTGGGGCTGCGGGCTTCCGGCCGACAAAAGGCGCGTAGCAGGCCGGTCCCAGGCGCGTAGCAGGCCGGTCCCAGGTGCGTAGGGGGCGCGCTCGCACGCAAGCGGCTCGCTCAAAAGCAGCGAACAGCCGGTTCCCCGCAACCGGTCCGCTCCGTCGCGCTGAAGTGTTACCTCCCCCTCGTTTTCGTGCTCTCGCCCTTTCGCCCTTTCGCGATTCACCCAGACATCGCCTGCGCCGGAGGCGTCACGCGGGTCATTGCCCGGCAGGCCCTTCCTGGCCTTCCTCGGCCAGCACACCCAGCACGATCGCCCGCAGCTTCGGCTCGGCCGCGGCCGCGGTGGCCAGAATCTTGTCGATATCGGCCGGCTCCAGCGCGTCG
Organism: uncultured Planctomycetaceae bacterium; assembly: GCA_964467075.1. Taxonomy (GTDB): domain Bacteria; phylum Planctomycetota; class Planctomycetia; order Pirellulales; family Thermoguttaceae; genus CAYXPN01. Next base: position 21,196 of record CAYXPN010000033.1, on the reverse strand, counting down.
GGCAGACACATGTCGGTCACAATCGACAGACCCAGCACGCGCATGCCCGCGTGCACGGCCACGATCACCTCGGGCACCGTAGACATGCCCACCACATCGGCCCCGATGGTGCGCAGGAAGCGATACTCCGCGCGGGTCTCCAGGTTCGGGCCGGTCACGGCCACATAGACGCCCTGGTGGGCTGTGAAGCCCTCGCGCCGGGCCACTTCGCGCGCGCGCGCGATCAGTGCCCGATCATAGGGCTGCGACATGTCGGGAAAGCGCGGGCCGAGCTGCTCGTCGTTCGGCCCGACCAGCGGGTTGTCGCCCATCAGGTTGATCTGGTCGTCGATGACCACGATGTCGCCGGCCGCATAAGCGGGGTTCATCCCGCCCGCGGCATTCGAGACGATCAGCAGCTCGGCGCCCAGGGCGCGGGCCACGCGCACCGGGAAGGTGATCTGGCGGTGGCTGTAGCCCTCGTAGGCGTGGAAGCGGCCCGACATGGCCACCACGCTTTGGCCCTGGAGCTTGCCGCAGATGAGTTGGCCGGCGTGGCCGACGGTGGTGGAACGCGGGAAGTGGGGAATGTCGGGGTAGTCGATGGTCGCCTCAGCTTCGATGAGCCCCGCCACCTGGCCGAGCCCGGTCCCCAGGATGATCGCCGTATGCGCCTGCCCAGGCCAATAGCGGCGAATCCCCGCGACGGCTTCTTCGATTTGGGCGACGAGGTCCTGCATCATCCTGCACCGGCATGCGTGGGCCAGCGAGACACCCCGGCACAGATGCGGTCCAGCGGCTTGGGCATCCCCCCGCCCCGGGTCACAAGTCCTCTGCTTCGAGGTCGTCTTCGTCCTCGTCGTCTTCGAAGTCGTCTTCGAACTCGTCGTCTTCCTCGTCCTCTTCTTCGGCGTCGTCTTCGTCGAGGTCTTCTTCCTCTTCGTCTTCCTCCTCATCTTCCTCGTCGAGGTCTTCGTCGAAATCGTCGTCGTAGTCGTCCTCGAAGTCGTCGTCGAAATCGTCGTCGAAATCGTCGTCGTCGAACTCATCGAAGTCTTCGTCTTCCGCGGCCGAAGCCGCGGGGTGCAGCGCGCGGAACGACGGCGTGTCGTCCGCAGCCAGACGCGCTTGCTCCCAGTCCCACTCGTAGCCCAAGTTCTGCATGTCCTGCAACATGATCACCCTCTCACCAATCGCGGTTCCTTGCACGACCAAACCTGTCTGCGTTTTTGGGCCGATGCCCGAGCCGGACGGTTGGGCGTCTGCGAACGCTCTCACACCCGCCCATCCCACCCGGCCACGCCCCAGGGTCCGCCGGTCGCGCCTCCCAAGTGCCGAAAGACCGCACATTCTTATCCTCCCGGGCCAATCTGTCAACCAAGGTGCCGCAGAAAACCCGCCATCCACAGGCTTGGGCCGGGCAAGCCGGGCCACCGGGGCGACCAGATGGCCGGCGGCCCAGCCGGACGCGGCCCCCCCGGAGGGCGGTACAGCCGGGCGATCCGCAAGTCCAGTCGAGCGCGGACCCGCCGAGGGACGCGATCCATGCAGCCCCGGCGAGCAGATGCATGCCGGCCTTGAGCCGCTCCGGTCAGTCCTCGGGCCCACCCGCCCCGGCCGACGCTCGCGGTGTATGAGCGTAAAAGACCGTCTCGTGGACCGGAAACCGCGGGGGGGCTACCACCAGTGTGGACGCTGGGTCCACCCGAAAGGCGGGCTCGGGCCGCGCGCCGGCCGCGGGAGCAGTCTCGGCGGTGTGCGCGGCCCCTTGGGGCTGAGGCGGCTGGTCACCGCAAAGCAGGGCCAGGTAGCGCTTCGGCTCCACGTTGTTCGGCTCCGCGGCCTCCCACTGGCGGAGCACCGGTTCGGCCTCGCGCAGCCGGCCGTTCGAGATCAGGCTGACGGCCAGCCACCGCAAACACAGCGGGTCCCGGCACCCCGCCACCAGTGCGCTCTCGAGGAAGCCCAGGGCAGCCGTCCAGTCCTGCTCAGCAGCCTTGCACGCCCCGCGCACCGCATCGGCCAGCGGACCGCGCTGCGCCTCGTCCAAGGGCAGCTTCGCAGCCAGCGCCAGGGCCGGCTCGCAGCGCCCCTGGTGGACGTACTGGTCCAGGAGCCGACGGATCAAGCGCAGGGAACCGGGATAGCGGGCCAGGGCCTCCCGGAACGCCTGCTCGGCCTCCTGCTCTCTGCCCAGACCACGCAGCGTGAGCCCCAGACACGCGGCCACCATCTCGTGCAGGTCCGCCAGATGCCAGGTCTCCATGTCCACCTGGCCGAACTGCCAGGCCGTGCGAAAGGCCCGGGCCGCCAGTTCGAGCTGTCCCCGGGCCTCCAGATAGTGGCCCGCGGCCAGCAGCAGTTGGGCATCCAGCGGAAACACCTCCAGGGCCTCCAGGCAGACGGTCAAGGCGTGTTCGCGCAGGAACGGGTCGCCGTCGAACCCGCTGATCAACCCGTAGTAGCCCTCCAACTGCTCGGTCGAGCCGGGCGGGGCCGTGTCGATGGCCCGCCGGAAGCAATCCCGAGCCCGATCGAACATTCCCAGGTCGTGGCACGCATCTCCCCACGCCAGCCAGAGGCGTGCCGGGCAATCCGTGCGACCTGCGGCCTCCAGTCGGGCCAGCTCGAGGTGGCGATGGGCTCGGCCGGCTTTCCACGCGGCGTCGTGCTGGCGTGCACGGGCCAGGATGACGGCCTCGCAGGTGTCCATTTCCATTCCGGCCGCCTGGAGCGACGCACGCACGGTCTCGCGCACCCGACCCTCGAACCGGATTCGCGGGTCCTTGGGCATCAGGCGCGGTTGGGCAGCCTGTTCAGCCGATGCGTCGGGCGAAGGCCGGGGGATGCGGACCAGCAGCAGATAGACCTTGCCGGGATCGGCCTCGTGGTCCACAAACCGGCGCAGCTTCAGTGCTGACTCGCGCTCCAGTTGCTCACCGGCGTCCAGCCACAGAATCCACCGGCCGGTGGCCAGGCGCAGGCCGGCGTTTCGCGCCGCGGCAAAGTCGCGTTGCCAACCCACGCGCACCAGCCGGGCTCCGTGCTGCTCGGCCACCTCTGCGGTGCGGTCCGCGGAGCCGGTGTCGAGCACGAGCATCTCGTCGGCGATCGGGCGCACACTGGCCAGCATGTCGGCCAGCACCGGCTCTTCGTCGCGCACGACCATCACTGCGCTGAGGCGCGTTCGGCGGGGGCTGTCGGGTGCTGCACTCATGGGTTCGCCTTCCTTATGACTCTTCAGCCGCCTGGAAGCCGAAGGCTGCGCGGTCCGTTGCGCCACGGTATCGCGCCTTTTCAGGGCTTGGGGACACGCAGCGGGCGAGCCCACTGCCTCTTCCCGTGCGATCGGCTTCTTGGAGGAAACACGTGCTCGGCCGGGAGTTTATCCGGATCACCCGGTCGCTCAAAGGTCGATTTGGCGGCACCCCTCGCCGTCCGGCCGCCTGGGCGTGTGGTGGCAGGAACCGAGCAAACCGTGCGAAGTCGCGGACTGCGCGCGAGCGAGCCCCCCCGCAGGTGGGGCTTGGGGTGCAACAGTCTCGTATTGCCGGGGTGGTGTCCGACCTGCGCCGCTAATTGGGGCCTTCCTACTGCCTGCGCCGACCGGGCGGAGAAGAGCCTCCCGGCCCGCCGCCTCAACCGTAGCGGCAAGCTATAGTTGCCCGGACCTTTCCCGCCGAGCCGGCAGCCGCGTCACGGAGTTCGGGCTGCACCGTGATCAGCGCCGAAACGCGGCGGGAAGGATTTACCGTCGGCCCGCCGACCGCGGCCGACATTCCATTGATGAGGTCTTGGGAGAGCGGGTCATGTCTGTTGATCAAGCCGCGTCGGCCACGCTGGACCAGATCGTGCAGCGGATCGACGAGATCTCCTCCTTGCCCCACGTGGCCATGAAAGTGATGGACGTGGCCAACGATCCCGAATCGGGGGCCGCGGACCTGAAAGAGGCCATGGAGTGCGATCCGGCGCTTTGTGCGCGGGTGCTGCGCTGTGTGAATTCATCGGCCTATGCCGTGCGGGAGAAAATCACCAATTTGCAGCACGCCATTGCGTACCTGGGACTGAAACAGGTGCGCAACCTGGCCTTGACCGCCGCGGTCAGCGAGCTGTTCAAAGGAAACGACCAGATCGTCACCTATCGCCGCTCGGACCTCTGGCGCCATCTGGTGGCCACGGGCATCTGTGCCCGCATGATCGCCCTGCGCCTGGGTTTCCGCAATTTCGAGGACATGTTCCTGGCCGGCCTGTTGCATGACCTGGGGATCATCCTGGAGGACCAGCACGCTCACCTCGGCTTTCGCAAAGTGATGAGTTCGCTGGAAGAGGGCAAGACGCTGACCGCAGTCGAGCAGGCCCACCTGGGATTCGACCACGCGCAGTTGGGCGAGGAGATCGCCCGCCACTGGCGTTTTCCCGATCCCGTCTGTACGGCCGCCCGGCACCACCACGCGTCGGTCAACTATCGGGGCGAACACATCGACGTGGTGCGTTGCGTGGAGGTGGCCAACCTGATCTGCACGGCCAAGGGCATCGCCTCGGTGGGAATGAAGCTGGTGGCCTTCTCGCGGCCGGCCTTCGAGGGGCTTTCGCTGAAGCGCGACGACGTGCTCGTGCTGGCCGAAAGCCTCGACGAAGAGCTGCAGAAAAGCGCCGGGCTGTTCGACATTTGAAAACCTTACCCGCACCGTATCCAAGGACCGCTGTAGCCGTAGAATCCGGCGGGCAGACAACGCTTCGCTACAGCCCATCGAACCGCTTGCCGTCAGGTTGTCTGCTTTGGAAGCCCCTGTTCACGACCTCGACCAGTTGCTGCGGCTGATCCAGTCGCGCCAGGACGCGACCGGTTGCCTGCCGATAGTGGCCCCGCTGCTCGAGCCGCTTGGGCCGCGATTGCTGCTCCTGGCGGATGCCCGGGGGGAAGTGCGCGCGGCCGACGATCTGATCGGCAGCGGCGAATCCCTGGACACCGTGGGCCCGCTGGCCGAGCGGCTCGCCGCGGAACTCGCCCGACGCCGGGTCTGTACGTTCCGCTATCCCGGCCGCCGCTCGCCGCACACAGCCTTCGGGCTCAGCGTCGAGGCGCCCGACGGCCGATACCTGCTGGGCGGCGTGGTGGAGCATGCGGCCCAGATTGGCGCGCTGCTCAAGCGCCGGCAGAAAGCCCTGGCGGCCTGCGCGCGGCTGGTCTGTGCCGCCCTGCGCTACCACGACCAATGGAGCAAGGTCTATACCGAGAACCAGCAGCTTCGTGCAGAACACAATACGCTGAAAAACGCCCATACCGAGGCGGTGCTGGAGGCCGTGCGCGAGCGCGAGGAGCGGCTGGCCGTGGAAAGCCACCGTTGGGCACTCGAGGAGTTCCTCTGCGCCGCGGAAAAGGCCAACCGGTCCAAGAACGAGTTTCTGGCCAGTGTGAGCCACGAGCTGCGCACACCCATGACCGCCATGCTCGGCTATGCCGACGTGTTGATCAGCCGTCTGAGCGAACCGAAGGACCTGGAAGCCGCGGCCACCATCAAGCGCAACGGCGAATTCCTGCTGGAGATTCTCGACGACGTGCTCGACATCTCCAAGATCGAGGCCGGCAAGCTCGAAGTCCATCGTGAGCCCTGCCGGCTGCTGGACATGATCGGTGACGTGGTGGGCCTGATGGGCGTGCGCGCCAAGGCCAAACGCCTGCCGCTGATCGTCAACCTGCGCGGCCCGCTGCCGGAACGCGTCCACACCGATCCCACCCGGGTGCGCCAAATCCTGATCAACCTGCTGGGTAACGCGTTGAAGTTCACCGAAGCCGGCGAAGTGCGCCTCTGCGCCCAACTAGTTAACCAGCACGGCGCCGCTCCGCAGTTGCGCTTCGACGTGATTGATACCGGCATCGGCATGAGCCTCGAACAGGTCGAAGGGCTCTTCCAGCCGTTCTACCAGATCGACTCTCCCGCCAATCGCCAGTATCGCGGCACGGGCCTGGGGCTGGCCATCACCCGGCGCCTGACCGAGATGCTCGGCGGCGAGATTTCGGTCACCAGCACCTTGGGCCGCGGCAGCACGTTCACGGTGACCATCGCCGCCGGCCCGCTCGAGGGCGTGCCGCTCATCCCAAACCCGACCCTGCCCGCCCCCCAACGCCGCACCGCCGAGCGCCGACCCCTGGGCGAGCTGCAGCTCGACTGCCGCATCCTGCTGGCCGAAGACAGCGCCGACAACCAGCGCCTGATCAGTTTCATCCTGCGCAAGGCCGGCGCCACGGTGGTCACCGCGGACAACGGGCTGGCGGCCGTCGAGAAGTTCCGCGCCACCCAAGGCTCGCCCAAGAGGCCGGCACGCAAGACAACCAAGACCAAGCGCTCCGCGGCACGCGACAAGCCGGGCTCGGGCGCCCGGGGTCCGGCAACCGGCGGCTTCGACGTGGTGTTGATGGACATCGAAATGCCGGTGATGGACGGGCGCCAGGCCGCGCGCCGGCTGCGCGAGGAGGGTTTCGACGGCCCGATCATCGCGCTGACGGCCCACGCCATGCAGCACCAGATCGAATCGTGCCTGGCCTCAGGTTGCGACGCCCACGTGGCCAAGCCCATCGATTGGCCCGTCCTGGTCGAGACGATCCTCACCCAGCTCCAGCGCCGAGGCCGCCCCGCGCAGTCCTCTCCGCACGTCGATGCTCCCGCGCCGCGGCCAACGCCGCCGCGTCGAAGAGCAAAGAACGCACGCTCTGGGCGCACCGCCGCCAAGCGCTCCGCCGGCAAGCCCGCCGGCAAGAGGACCCGCCGCACCCGGCGATCGAAGGACCGGGCCTGAGACCTGTAGGGTGGGTCAAGCCGTAGGCGCAGACCCACCAATCTGCTGAGACCTGTAGGGTGGGTCAAGCCGTAGGCGCATACCCACCAATCTGCTCGTCGGCGCAGACCCACCAATCTGCTGGTCGGTGGGTCTCGCTGTCGCTCGACCCACCCTACAAACCGGCCGCGCCCCTGCTGTAGCGGCGGACCAGCTCGGCGCAGTCGGCCGGCTGGTCGCTGTAGCGGTCGTAGATGCCCACGATCACGCCGTCGGTCGGTTTGATCGAGGCCAGGGCCTGCTGGAACGCGGCTTCGACCCACTGTCGGCGGTCGGAGAGCCTGCCGGCCGCCAGAATCTTGAACGCCAGGCAGGGCCGCGCCGTCCGGCTGACGGCGCGAAACATCCGCGGCGGATCCTCGGGCAGATAGACCTCGCCCACCGGGATCGGCGCCTGGCCCAACAGCTCTTCCAACTGCTCGGCGCTGCGGTGGCGCTCGTAGACGCAGGTCATGTAGTAGTCGAGGTCCCAGCCTTTCGATTCCACGGCGTCGACCACCGCGGGCATGTGGGTGGACACGCCGACCAGCAGCCCGGCGTCGCGCACCCGTTTCAGATAGTCGTGCATGCGGTCGAGCTCGCCGGACTTGAAGAGCCGGTCGGTCACCTCGCCGTGATGGGCGATGCCGATCGAGCCGCCTGCGGCCAGGCGGCGGATGGAGTCCGGCCCCCCGGCGTCGATGGCCAGATAGTGCATCTGCCCGCCGCTTTCGACCAGTTGCCGATACAACTCGAGATTGCCCAGGCCCGACTGCCAGCAGTTAATCCCCACCTCCTCACAGCGGCGGAGCGTCTTGAGGATTTGTTCGGGAGTGTAGTATTCGCGCATCGCGCGGTTGACGAACCCCGAAAGGTGCGAGCCGGCGTTGAAGCAGTTGGCCCCGCAGATCAGCCGCGAAACCGAATGCCGGCCCAGCCGGATCTGGGGCAGCTTGGGCACTTCCGACGCCTGCGCAGCGCCCCGGGCCGCGGCCCCCGCCGCAGCCAGCGCGGCCGGCGCTGTGCCGAGCCGCTTGAGGAAATCGCGCCGGCGCACTCCGTCTGCCGATGCGTGCTGCGCAGGTGCGGTTTGCGAATCCTGGTGAGGATCGTTGGCGCACATACTCGAACCTCCCTTGGTGGTGGACGATGGCAACACAGGCGGGCGCTTCCGCTCGAACGCGGCCGGCGCTCGCTCCGGTCCCCCCAGCGCCGCGGGCGCGGCGGCCCGAGGCGCGCGAGGTGTGTCAATCGCGGCGCGGGCGGTTCTGCTCGTCCACGTGAACCACTTTCGGGTGCAGGCTGCGGGCCTCTTCTTCCGAAACCACGCAGTAGGCCAGCACGATCACCGGATCGCCGGGCATGCCCAGGCGCGCCGCGGGACCGTTGAGGAGCACGGTGCCCGACCCGGCCGGCGCCTCGATCACATAGGTAATCATGCGCTGGCCGTTGTTGAGGTTCAACACCTGGACTTGTTCGCCGGGCAGCATGTCGGCCGCTTCGAGCAGGTCGCGGTCGATCGTGATGCTGCCTTCGTAGTTCAGGTCCGTGCCCGTCAAACGCGCCCGATGGATTTTCGACCGAAGCATCAACCGCTGCACAACTCGTTTCCTCCTCGCCGTCGGCGGGGAACCCGCAGCCACAGGATCGGCCGGCTGGGTCCGCCGATCGCCGCTGCAGCCTGCGCCGCAGCCTTCGCAATCACACCAGTATCGCACGAACGGGCCACCGCTTCAACGCCGCGCCCTTGAAGCCGCGGTGGCACGGGTGGCTTGTCCACCCGTGCTTGCTCGCCCGCGTCGGATGCCACGCGCGGCTCGTCTACCCGTGCCTGCATGCACCCGAAGCCGTGCACGGCTGGGCAAGCCGGCAGTGCCACCCAGGCGCCGAAGCTCCCTCTCCCGCAGAAGCGGCAGGCACCACGCGGCGGTCGGGGCCGGAGGTTGAGGGCGGTTGCAAGCACTGAGCAGTTGGATTCCAATTGTTTCAGTTGCAGAACGCGCACTGCTGGACAAGCCAGCAGTGGCACCCGACGCACTACCGATCAGTGGCACCCGACGCACTACCGATCAGTGGCACCCGACGCACTACCGATCAATGGCACCCGACGCACTACCGATCAATGGCACCCGACGCACTACCGATCAGGAGGAAGAGCCTTGAAACGCCATCTGCTGCCGACGAGAACGTTCGCACCCGCGCTGCCGAAAATCACGCCGCAGGTCATGCTGCTGAGGATTCTCCTGGCCGGCGCGGCGGTCGGCGCGCTGGTGTTAGTGGGCGGGTGCGGGCCGGGCGAGCCGGGGCCCGAGGCACAGCCATCGCTCGAAGGCCGCTCGCCCTCCGCCGCCCAGCAGCCTGCACCTTCCGTGCCCAGTGGCTCAGCCGGCTCGCCGGCTGAGCAGCAGTCAGCATCCGGAGCCTCTGCCGATCCCGCGGCCGGCCAACCGGGCCAGCCAGCCGGCCCGCCGCAAAACCCGGAGGAACTCGAGGCCGCCCTGAAGGCCGCCAATCCCGAATTCAATAGTGGGATCGACATCACCGGCCAGGGCCCCTACGACCTGACGCTGGCGATCCACGACCCGGCGCTGCGGGATATCCGTCCCCTGGCCGGGCTGCCCTTTGCGGCGCTCGATCTGGCCCGTTGCGGAGTGAGCGATCTGGGGCCGCTTCAGGGCATGCCGATCCAGAGGCTCTACCTCGAAGAAACGCCAGTCAAAGACATCAGCCCCTTGAGGGGCATGCCGCTTAGGGAACTCTACCTGAGCCATACCGACGTGGAGGACCTTTCGCCCTTGAGCGGGGCCCCGCTGGAGCAGGTCAACCTGGTGGGTACTCCGGTGAGCGATCTCAGGCCGCTGGCCCGTTCGCCCGTCAAGTCGCTGTGGCTCAACGGCTGCCCGGTCAGTGATATCAGCCCCCTGGCCGGCGTGCCGCTGGTGAGCCTCACGCTGGCCGACACCAAGGTGGCGGACCTCTCGCCCTTGAAGGGCCATTCGCTCCAGCGCCTGCACATTGCCGGCACACCGGTGAGCGACCTGTCGGTCCTGCGCTGGCTGAGCCTGACGCGCCTGATCTTCACGCCCGGCCGCGTCGAGACCGGCCTGGAGCACGTCCGGCAGATGGACTCCCTGCGGGAGCTGGACGTGGTCTTTCCACCCGAAGGCCGTCCGCCGCTTATGCCCGAGGAGTTCTGGCGGCGGTACGACGCGGGCGAGTTCCGCTGAGGTGCCGCGCTTGGCCGCGCGCGGGACGAATCGCAGGCCGGCTACCTGCCTTTGCGTTTGCGCGTGCGTTTGGCCTCAGCGGCCTTTAGCACCCGGTCCAGCTTCTCCACCGTGGACACACTGGGGCTGTGCTTGCCCTGTTCCAGGCGGTTGAGCGTTTCCGGCCGGATGCCCGCACGCCGGGCCAGTTCGGCTTGACTAAGCCCCAGCGCCTGCCGGGCTTCGATCATGTCCCGGGCCAGCATGGCCCGCAGCGTATCGACCGCCGGATAGTGGCCTTCGGCGTCGGCCTCGGGCAGCGGGGGCGCCGTGCCCTTGGCCGCCTTCCACAGCCGGCGATATTCGGCCTCGGGCAAGACTACGAAGCGCTTGCCGGCCAGCCTGAGGGTTTGCACGTCGGCAGTGTGTGTCTTGCTACTCATAGAACCGGTCCCTGTGTCCGATCTTCTCGACGATCACCTTGCGGACTTCTATGCGGAATTGCAGCCGGTAGTCGCCCGTGCGCATGCGGAACCGACCGGCAAGGCTGCCTGCCAGGGTCTTGGCGCCGCTCACTTCGGGCCAACGTTCGAGCCGTTCCACCAGCTTGAGCACGCGGGCCTTGATGGGGCGTGGCAGTTCCGCGGCCTGCTGGCGGGCCTCGGCGGTCAAGACAACCCGGCTCATATTCACAAGTTTCGCAGCGCTTGATGGATTTGTCAATCCTCTGGGCGTTCACGCTGAAGGCCCCTCGAACGGGCCAGAGCTGGAGAGCGCAGGCTCGCTGAAATGCGGCGAACCGCCGGTCGCCGGCATCCGATCATTTCATTTGATTGAAGTGTTGCCAGAGTTGCGGGCGAGACGCCTGCACCACAAGTTCATTGCCAGGCGCACAGGCGAGACGCCTGCACCACAAGCCCGGCCTACCGCTCACTCGAGACCTTCGAGCAGCACTGGTTCGAGCGGTGCGAAATCGGCCGGCCGGCCGCTGCCGACCGTCTCGACGAACTGCTCAAGGATTCCAAGCAGCGAATCGACCACGTCCTGGCAGCGCGCCACTACGTCGTTGACCTCCCAGCGGTCGTCGGGCTTCACATACAGCTCGGCCTTCTCGTGCGCGCGCAGATACCAGGCCGGCGTGCGCAACGCCCGCTCCGTATCCCGGCCCACGATCGCCAGCCGATCGCGCCACGCCGGCGCCGGGCACTGCTCGCGCAGAAGCGGCAGCAGGCTTCGGGCCGTGGGGCGCGGGGGCGCCTGGTCCGAGGCCAGCAACTCCCAGAGCGTGGCCCAGAGGTCCGCGGGCTCGACCAGGGCCGGCGACCGGCCGGCAGCCCCCCGCCCATCCGGAAAACGCACCAAGAGCGGCACGTGGACCACCTCGCCGTAGAGCGGATCGTGGGCCGGGCCCACTTGGCCGTGTTCGCCCAGCGCCAGCCCGCGCGTGCCGGCAACAACCAGCAGCGTGTCGCGGCCCGCCGGGTCGTCCAGCAGGAACTGCCTCAGGGCCCCCAGGCAACCATCCAGCACGGCAACCTGGCCGGCATAGGCATGGCTGACGGCCAGCAGCTCGTCGGGATCGAAGTCCGGGGCGAGCGTGAGCCGGGGCACGTGGACCGAGGCCCACGGCTCCGGGTCGCCCTCTTCACAGAACCGGCGGCGCAGCTCCAGCGGCGCGTCCCACAGCCGGCCCAGGGCCCCCAGGTGGCACCAGACGAACCAGGGCCTCGCCAGCGGCGCTGCGTGGTCCAGCAGGCGCGCGAAACACTCGGCCAACCAGGTGTCCTCGAGCTCGTCCGCGGGTTCGTGGCAGTCCGGCGGGTCGAGTTGGACCACGTCGCTGAAATCCCGGGCCTCGGGCCGATCGGCCAGTTGGGGCTCGTCGGCCACCAGCAGCGTGCTCATGCCCGCCTCGCGCAATCGCCCCGGCAGGCTCGGCTGCTCGTCCGCGGCCTGGGAACACAGGGCGTGCCACCCCCGCCACCAGGACCGGTAGAGCGCATCCGGATCGGCACTGTCGAGGAGCACCTGGTCGAACACAAACGACTCGAAGGCCAGCCGGTCCAGGGCGGGCGTGGCCACCCACGTGTTGCCATAGGGCCCCAGATAGCCGGCGTGCAGGCGGTCGAGGATCAGGCAGATCGTGTTCATGCCGCGATTCTACCCGCCCGGTGCGCCGCGTAAAGCCAAGCCGGGCCGGCGCTGCAAAGAACGGGCCGAAATGGTATGATTCCGGTTCACCTGCCACGTCATTTACATCCCTACCCTCGCCGCAGGCGGCCCGGGAGTCAGCACCGTGAGCAGCACCACGGCCGGCCGCACTTCGCAAGGCACCGGTTCGGGGCTGCGCGCGGGCCGGCTGGCCCGTTGGGCCCGCGGTGTGGGGGTGGCCGGCTTTCGGCTGCTCTTCCCGCGCCGGTGCGCGTGGTGCGACGCCGAGCTGCCCGAACCTGCCGAGTTGCCTGACCGCGCACGCGAACTGCTCGGGGTGCAGGTTTGCGGCGAATGCGAACAAGCCATGGTTCCGGCCGAGTGGTCCGCATGTGGCCGCTGCGCTGCCCCCCGATCGCCCTGGGCCGTCGACGGGGCCGAATGTCCGGCTTGCCGGGGGAGCAACCTGAAATTCCACGCGGCAGTGGCCCTCGGCAGATATGAGGAGTTGCTCCGCGAGGCAGTCCTGCGCATGAAGCGCTATCCGGGCGAGCCCCTGGCCGCGGCCACCGGCTGCCTGTTGTGGAAACACCGCGCCGGTGAGCTCGGGGACTTTGGCCCCGACCTGGTCGTTCCCGTGCCCGTCCACTGGCGACGCCGATTCCAGCGCGCGTCGAACAGCCCGGAGGTCGTGGCCGCGGTGCTGGGCCGGGGGCTTGGCGTGCCGGTCAGACGGTTGCTGGTGCGGTGGCGGGCCACGCCCCCGCAGGCCGCCCTGCCGGTGGGCAAGCGATTTGAGAACGTGCGGGGTGCGTTCCGCATTCGGCGCAGAAACGGCCTCACAGAGGGGGCCAGTGTGCTGCTGGTGGACGACATCCTGACGACCGGGGCCACGTGCAGCGAGGCGGCCGGGGTGTTGAAACGGGCGGGCGCGGCTCGGGTGATGGCGGTGGTGATTGCGCGGGCCAGCAGACCCGGGGCGACCTAGAATAACTGAGGGTGTCCGGGCAGCCCGAAACGCGGCCCACGGCGAGCCGGGAACGTACATGCGTGGCGAGCCGGGAGCGTCAGCTCCCGGTTCAGCCGACGTCGGTAGGGCGACACGCCCTGAAAGGGCGCGGGGGGAAACGTGACATGCCCTGAAAGGCCGTGGGCGGAAGGGCACGCCAAACCGCAGGCTCACGGTAAGCGGCTCGCCATGAGGGTCTAAAACAGCAAGAGGAAGAGCAGGCACCGGGAGAGAGCACGAGCATGCACGCGAAACACGTCTCGCAACCGGCCGGCAACCAGCCCCTGCGCATCGGGCGCTCGCGTCACCCATTTCGCTCGGCCGTGTTGCGCGGGCTGGGTGTGTTGGCGCCCCCGTTGTTCACGGTGCTGATCTTCGTGTGGCTGCTCAGCATGACGCAGCGATACATGTTGCGGCCGATCACCGCGGGGGCCCGCGAGGCCTTGGTTTGGGCGACGGCCGATATCCGGCACGATTTGGCATTGAGCGATGCGGAGAGCCAGACCGCGGTGGCTGACGGGAAGGTCTATCGCCGCCTGCCCGACGGCAACTTCGTGCCGCTGGAGGTCTATGAGCTGGTGCGCCGCAACCGGGGCCAGGAAACCCTGCCCGAGACCGCCGGCGGAGTCTATCGCCGATATGTGGAGCTGCGCTGGCTCAGCCCGGTGGTCACGGTGCCGTTCTTCCTGGCGCTGTTGATCCTGGCCTTGTATTTGCTGGGCAAGTCGATGGCCGCGGGCATCGGGCGCTTGTTCTGGAGGTCGTTTGAGCAGATCATTCACCGCCTGCCCTTGATACGCAACGTCTACGCCTCGGTCAAACAGGTCAGCGATTTCTTGTTCAGCGAGCGGGAAATCCAGTACAGCCGCGTGGTGGCGGTGGAATATCCGCGCAAAGGGATCTGGTCGCTGGGATTCGTCACCGGCGAGAGCATGCGCGACATCCAAGGTGCGGCCGGCGAAGCGGTGCTCTCGGTGGTGATGCCCACCTCGCCCTTGCCCATGACCGGGTTCACGATCACGGTGCGCCAAAGCGAGGTAGTGGAGCTGGACATGAGCATCGATCAGGCGTTCCAGTTCATCGTCAGTTGCGGCGTGGTGGTGCCGCCCCAGCAGCTCTGGCACCTGCGCTCCACCCACGAGGCCCTGGCCCTGGCCGGTGTGTCGCAGTCCGCCGACGCTGAGCCGAAGACGCCCCCCACATCGCAGCCCGCCGACGCCGAATCGTAGGCCACGCCGGGGGCGCAGCAGTGCTCGCCCGGGCAAGGGGAGTTGCGGCAAACTAACACCTGAGCCGCTTAAAGCCACACCCTACGCGCTTGGCAGGGAGACCAGTGTTCACAAATCGCGCACGGTGATAGCGCATCATCCGTCGCCTGCGGCTCGCCGTTAAACGAGGTGGAGGCGTTGGCTGCGCGCCCTGTTTGAGCGAGATGAACACGCCATGGCATCCGCCGCAACCATCCGCCTCGGCACGCGCCGCAGCGCGCTGGCACAGTGCCAGGCCCAATGGGTGGCCGACCGCCTGCAAGACTCGGGCATCCAGGTGCATCTGGTGCTGATCACCGTTCGCGGCGACCGCACGCGCGGGCCGATCGGCGCCGCGGGTGCGCAAGGGGTGTTTACGCGCGAAATCCAGCAGGCGATGCTCGATGGCTGGCTCGACGTGGCCGTCCACAGCCTCAAGGACCTGCCCACCGCGGCGGTCGACGGGCTTGCGCTGGCGGCAGTGCCCGCGCGGGAGGCAGCCGGCGACGTGCTGGTATCCCGCAACTATCCGTCGTTCGATGCCCTGCCCGAGGGAGCCGTGGTGGGCTCGGGGAGCGTGCGCCGGCGGGCACAATTGCTCCGCGCCCGGCCGGACCTGCACGTCAAGCCCATGCGCGGCAATGTGGACACCCGGCTGCGCCGACTCGCCGAGGGTTTCTGCGATGCCGTGGTCCTGGCCGAGGCCGGGCTGGTGCGCCTGGGGCTCCAGCAGCGGATCACCGAGCGTTTGCCCTATTCGCTGATGCTGCCCGCGCCCGGCCAAGGCGCGCTGGGACTGGAGATTCGCGCCGACGACCAGGCCGTGCGCCGGGCCGTGGAGCCGCTCGACGATCGGACCACGCGCCAGGCCGTCACCGCGGAGCGCAGCTTGATGGTCTCGCTGGAGGCAGGTTGCCTGGCCCCGCTGGGGGCCCTGGCCGCGGTGAAAGGGGGCCGGCTGAAGCTCACCGCTCGGGTGCTCACCCCCGACGGCGAGCAGTGCATCGAGGCAACCGGCCACGCCGAGCCGGACGCCGCCGCGGAGCTTGGCCGGCGCGTGGCCGGGCAACTTCTCGACCAAGGCGCGGGCAGGCTGATCCAGGCGGCCCGCGGTGAGCAGAAACGAGCAAGATGAGTCAGTCCCCGCCTAATGACGATTCGGGTGCAGCCGAGCAGCCGTTTGTCCATGAGCTGCCGCTCCATTTGAGGATTCTCACCATCGTCTTCGGCCTGATGTTCCTGGCCACGCTGGTGATCGTGGGCCATCTGATGTGGACGGCCGAGCCGCCGGCCGGTGTGCTGCTTGAGCGGTTCTTCACAGCAGTCGAGTCGGGCCGGCCCGACGAGGTGCTGGCGCTGTGCGATCCTGCCCTGCAAGCGCAAATCGACCAGCCGGTGCTCGCGGCGTGGCTCGATGCGCTCAAGCAGAATCTCGGCGCATTGCAGACAGTGGCGGAGCAAGAGCCCGAGCATAGCGAACCCGCGGTGAACCCGCCGGCCGGTAGATTGGTCTGCGGCACCGCCCGGTTTGAACGCGGCTCGGTCCATGCGGAGCTGCACTATGAGAACGGCCGGCTGACCGACCTGGCGGTGCGGTGTGACGAGCTGCCGCCCAACTGGTGCCCGGCCTGGAGGTGATCCCGCGGTAGCCACGCTCGCGGTAGCCACGCTCGCGGTAGCCACGCTCGCGGTAGCCACGCTCGCCAGAGCGTGGACAATCGCCGGCGCCGAGGCTTTTCTGTCCACCGTCTGGCTTTCGGTGGCTACAAGGCGATGGTGGCTACACCGAACCCAGCCACGCTCTGGCCTCAAGCGCGCAGTGGGCGCAGCCCACGCTCGGCGCGCCGCTGGTTGACCAGGGCCACCGCCCGCGGCTCCTTGCCCAGGAAGCGGACCAGTTGGCTATTCGTCGAGCCGAGGCGCGCCGCGGCCCGGGCCAGGTCCCACTCGTCGGCCGCCAGCGTGTCCAGGGCCTCGGCCAGCAGGGCGGGGAAGTCGCGGTGCGTCGGGCGGACCGAAATCCGGCCGCCCACGATTCGCGATTGCCACAAGGGGCTGGATCCTTCGTCGGCCTGCCGCGCCAAGCGCACCTGGAGGGCCAGATTCAAACGCAGACGGAACAAGGCCACCTGCCGGTTCTCGGCCTGGCTGCGACGCTCCGCGGCCTCGGCCTCCACGCCCGTAGGCTGGTGGCGCAGCACGATGCCCGTGGAGACCTTGTTGCGGCGCTGTCCGCCGGGCCCGCTGCGGCGCACCTGGCGGATTTGGCACTGGGACCAGAGTGTATCTTCGGGCAGTGCAGCCGGGTGCACGGGCTTTCTCTCCGTGTCTCTCGCACGGCCGGGTGGCACGCCCCGGAGCGCACGCGACGGGCGTGGTGGGGTGCATTCCGCGCAACCATGCTGTAGGGGCGACGCATGCGTCGTCCCTGCCGGTCACACACTATTGGCGGGTGGCACGGGTGGCTTGTCCACCCGTGCTCGTCTGCTCCCGTTTGATCGACTGCTGCACTGGCGCTCGGCGCGTGCGTGCGAGCACGCACCCTACGGCTGGCCACGGCGCCCGTGCATCAACACAAATCGCCGTGCGGCCGGCAAGGGCGACCACACGGCGATTTGCGGTTGTTGAGAGGTTGGGGACGGTCTCTCGGGCTTTACTCACTCCCTCACACATAGCGCCGCGGCAATCAAGCTCGTAGGGTGGGTCGAGCGAAGCGAAGACCCACCGGCGTGCTCTACCTGCGCCACCAGATCAACAGGCCCAGTCCCGCCATGACCAGCAATAGCAGCGTGCCCGGCTCGGGGATGGCGATACTGCCCACGGCATCCAGGAAAACCTGCTCGCCGTCGGCGTTGAGGTTCTCCACGCCGATCTCCGGCGTGTTGCTGCCACCGGCCTGGCCGGCGATAAACAGCATGCGCGCGGCCGCGGGCGTCTGGCCGGCGCCGCTGTAGAACTCGGTGCCTGCATCCCAGCGCGCGATCCACACGTGGTCGGTGCCCACCGCCTTGGCCACCAGCGTGCCGTTGCCGGCGCTGGTCGAGGTGGCAAAGGTGCTTACCGATTCGAGGATGCCGATCTGGCTGCTCGGGTCGAGTGTGACATTGTCAAACACCGGATCACTCGGATCGACCGCTTCGAGCAACGGTGCGGGGTCGGTATCCGCAATGCTGCCGGTGTTGAGCCACTTCCAGCGGCTGCTGCGGGCCAGGTAGGCGCTGGTCAGCATGATCGGCGCGGTGATGCCGTTCCATTGGGCCGGCTTGTTGTACGCCCCGCTGTTGGTGTCGCGGCTGACGATCACCAACTGCGCGGCGTTCAGTTCGGCCACCTCCGCGGGTTCAAGGTCGCCCTGCAACGTGCCGTCACGGCGCTCGACCGTATATCCGGCGCCCGTCAGCAGGTCCACGAAGCCCTGGTCGTTTGGGACGCCGTCCGGCGGCGGCGTGGGGTCGCCGGGTTCGACGTCGGTCCCGTCGGAGACCCAGATGATGTACGCCTCCGCGGGCGCGGCCAGGCCGAAGGCCAACGCCGCCACCAGCCCCAAAGTCAACCATTTCAAAACCCGATTCATCGTTGCCGTCCTCCTCGTCTCTACGAATCAAAACGATTCTTTGAACTTTGGTCGCTCGTAGCCGCAGCCGGCCGTTGGCTGCTGAACTTCCAGTCGGGTTGGTGGGTCTGCGCCTGCGGCTTGACCCACCCTACGGGGCTGCCGCAGTTGGTGGGTCTGCGCCTGCGGCTTGACCCACCCTACGGGGCTGCCGCAGCCGGCCGTTGGCTGCCCAGCTTCCAATCTACCCAACTTCCATTATAATCGCCCGCGGTCTGCCCGGGCCAGCGAATTGTCTGCTCCCAGGGGAAATCCCTCCTTACCCGGCATGCTGGGCAAGCCAGCAGTGGCACCCGCGCGCCCATTAACGTCTCCACCAGATCAACAGCCCCAATCCGGCCATGGCCAGGAGCACGAAGGTCCCCGGCTCGGGGATTTCCTGCAGGCTGTGGTTGTGCAGCCACTCGGCGTTCTCGGCCGTCAGGGCCGAGGTCCACACGGCCACCTCGTCCACGTAGCCGTCCCAGTCGGCCTTGCCGCCGTCGCCGAGAAGGAAGTGCGTCGTCTCGTCGACCAGCCCGCTGGTTTCTTGCATGGCATGGCTGGGCGTGTCGAGCACCCCGTCGAGATAGAGCGTGAAGAAGCTGTCGTCGCCGTCGCCCGTGTCGCCGTCGCCCTGGAAGACCATGACCACGTGCTGCCATCCGGTGGTCTGCACGGCCTTGGCCGAGGAGTACTGGTTCTCGCTCTGATCGTAGCGCGGCTTGCTGCCGGCCCATTGCTGGCTGTCGGTGGTGGTGATGGCCGCCTTGATGATGTTGTCGCCTGCGGCGTTGTCCTCCAGCCAGTCCTTCGAGTCGTAGCGCATGCCCCACTCGTCGCCGCCGGAGGGTTCGCGCAACGAGAGGAAGCCCATGTCGGCGTTGATCTTGTTGGACTTGATCCACATCGAGATGGTCAGCGCCTCTTCGTCTTCGAAGGCGCCGCCCAGATCGGTTGTGAAATTGACGCGCGAGGCGTGGGTGTTACCGCCGCCTGCGCCGCCGATGTCCACGGATTGGTTGCCTGCGTAGGCAAAGGGGACCTCGGTTGGATCGTGTGCGGCATTGCCCTCGAGCACGCCATTGGTGGCGGTGCCCACCAGCGGCACCAGGTCGCCGTCAAACAACCAGGCGTGTTGGGGCATAGGCGGGATGGCCTCCGCCTGCGCCGGGGTACCCAGGCCCAAGGCCAACGCCGCCACCAGCCCCAGGATTAGCCATTGGAAAGCTCGATTCATCGTTGCCGTCCTCCTCGTCACTACGAGCCAAAACGAAAGGTGAAACTTGCGTTGTTCACTGCCCCAGCCGACCGTCGGCTGGGTGGCACGGGTGGCTTGCCCACCCGTGCTTGTCTTGTTCGCCTCCAGGCGCGGGCGTGCGTGCAAGCACGCACCCTACGACTCGAGTCAGCGCAGCGCAAACTGTGTCTGGTGGTTGTGCTACCCTCCGGAAAACTTCAAGCAGCAGGAGAAGAAACGCTTATTCAGCCCAGGAAGACGCCGACCGTCTCCCCTGTTCCGAATTCGCTGCTTTGAAAGACGCTGCCTCGTGTTGGTGCAGGCTTCGAATTGAGTAGACCAGATCTACGAACACAACTTCACGCACACACTCTGCCCTCTCTCTTCGTATTGCCTATTTTATTCGGCGCCACAGGTTCCGCAAGCATTTTGTTAGGATTCCCCCGAACCGCACACCGCCTGAACGGCTGGTTGTCGTCGTAACTTGCACCCAGGCAATGCGTTGGGGCGATCGGCCGGCTGGCAGAAAACCTTGCGCCGGACCCGCTAGCCTGGGGGGGTTGGCCCCTCGCCCAGCATCTTCACCACCAGCTCGCGCCGCTGGTCGCCGGCCAGGTAGAGCGTTTGCGTGGGGAAGGCGAACTCGATGCCCGCCCGCTCGAACTCCTCGAAGATGCGCAGGTTCACGCGCTGGGCATGTTCCAGGTAGTCCCAGTAGGCCGGCGGGGCATGCCAGTAGATCACCAGGATGTTCAGGCTGTCGGCGTTGAAATCGTTGAAATACACGCGCGGCGGAAACTCGTCGCCGTCGATGGTCGGATGGATCGGCTCGCGGATGCCCTCTTCTTCCAGGATGTTACGCACGATGCGCACGGCCTCGTCGATCTTCTCCCGCGGGGTGTCGTAGGTGATGGTCACGTTGAACAGCCGCCGGATCGACGGCCGCCGCCCGATGTTCTCCACCGGGTCGTTGACGATCTTCGAGTTGGGGATGGTGACCAGGTGCCCCGTGAGCGTGCGCAGCTTGGTCGAGCGAAAGCCGATCTCCTCGATCATGCCGTCGAAGCCGGCAAACACGATGCGCTCGCCGATGCGAAACGGCCGGTCCATCAGGATGGTGATCGAGCCGAACACGTTCTTGAGCGAATCCTGGGCCGCCAGCGAGACGGCGATGCCCGCAATCCCCAGCCCGGCCAGCAGGGCCCCGATGTTCTGGTCGAAGACCGAATCGGCCACGAACAACACGCCGATCACGACCAGCAAGACGCGCAGCGTCTTGCGTATCAGCGGCACGAGCATCTCGACGAACTGGTCGTCCAGGGGCCGCCGTCCGACCCGGGTGAGCCGACGCAGCATCACGTCGATCACCGAAACCAGGTTGTAGCCGTACCAGAAACAGCAGATCGTGAACAGCAAGAGCAGGGTTCTCGCCCAAAACTGTTGCAACATCGGGCTCATCTTCAGAGCCGTCAGCCCCAGCAACAGACCCAGCGAAAGCAGGGCCAGCTTGCCCGGCCCCGCCAGGTCCGTCACCACCCGGGCTTGGACGTTCCAGGCGCGCTGGTCAAGCTTCGCCCCCACGCGGGCCAGCAGAAAGGCAGCGATCCGGCCGGCGACCAGCCCCAGGAAGATGCCCGCCAGCAACAGCCCCCAGGCCGCGAGCCCGTTCTGCTGCCACAAGTCGGTCAGGCTGTCGTTCAATTGCTGGATGACCGAGGTGGTCTCGGGCGGCGGCGTGGCGGGTTCGGCCGGGGGCGGCTTCTCGGGCGACGAGCCGGACTGCGGCGTGGGGGGCAACGCGGCCGGCGCGGGCACGCCGCCAGCCGCGGATGAAGGCTCCGCGCCCGCGGCCGCGAGCGTTCCGAAGGCCGCGGTCAGGAACATCGCCCCCACGAGCAGGGCTATGAGACTACCCGAAAACACAGTCTGGGTGGCCGTGGCTGGACCGAAGGGAAG
>CAYXPN010000032.1:19672-26455 GCA_964467075.1 uncultured Planctomycetaceae bacterium | reverse complement strand
TTGTGGCCGGTCTCCCGACCGAGCCACTGGCCTCGACCGAAGGTCTCCCGACAGGCTCTGGGATAGAGTCTTGCGCCGTAAGATGCGCGCGTGGTGCGCGCATCTTTGGCGTAGGGGCGACGCATGCGTCGCCCCTACGGCGGCGGCTGGCAGCCGCTCCTACATTTGGTTGCGGCCCTGGGGCCGCGTTGAGCTCTAAGTGCCTTTTTCCACACCTCGGTCTCGACCGTGCAACCTCTACCGATCTCCGTTTGGAGGGCCCCCGGCCAAGGGCTTCGCACCAGGAACCGAGCACTCCGGCCCACAGCTTCTCTCAGCCGCGGGCAAGTACGTGTTCATGTCGCGCCCAGCGCCCCACGAGGCCCCGGGGTCGCGCGAACGCGGCCCGGGCTCCTCGGCCACCAGGGGCGGCCGCCGGCCGGGAGCGGCGCCGCCACCCGCAGGAGCTTGGGCCCGTATGGTGCGGAATCCGCCCGCCCGCCCGACCCAGGCCGCCTTTCGGAGGAGCAACACTTGTTTCTGCGGTCTCCAGTGTTTACAATCGTTAGTGATAGGGAAGGGCGGGGGCGCCTCCTGTGAGGGGGATGAGTCCAGTGGTTCATCCCCGCAGAATGCGCGAAACAAGAGGCCCCCGCTCCAAAGAAGCCGTCGGGGGATTGCCAGCGTGGCACTGTCCGAGATCGACCGCAACCTCCTGGAACGCTGTGTGAGTCGGAAGCCGCGGGCGTGGGAAGACTTTGTGGATCGCTTCCTTGGGCTGGTGGTCCACGTGGTCGGCCACACGTCGCAGGTGCGGGGGATCGACTTGACCAGGGAGGACCGGGACGACCTGTGCGCCGAGGTGTTCCTGGGGATCGTTCAAAATGACTACGCGGTGCTGCGGAATTTCCGCGGGCACAGCAGTCTGGCCACCTATCTGACGGTGGTGGCTCGGCGGATCGTTGTCAAGAAGCTGCTCGAGAAACAAATGGCAGCCCGGGCGACCGGCTCACCCCACGCGGCGCTGTCGACGGCCGATCCCAATCCCGGTCCCGAACAGCGCCTGGGCGACCACGAGGAAGTCCAGCGATTGCTCAACGGTCTAAAAGGTGCAGAAGCGCAGATCGTGCGCATGTACCATCTGGAAGGCAAGAGCTACCGCGAAATCAGCTCCGCGCTGGGGGTGCCGGAGAACAGCATCGGGCCCATTCTCGCCCGCGCGCGCTCCAAGATGCGCCAGGCCGGCTTGCACCCGGCCGGCTAGTGCGGCAGGCCGTAGGGTGCGTGCTTTGCACGCACGCCGTCGCCTCAGCCCGTAGGGTGCGTGCTTTGCACGCACGCGAGTAGCTGGGCCATTTGTCCGCCGTCTGGCTTTCGGCGGCTACGGGGCGCGTGCTCGCACGCACGCGACCCCTGAAACGCGGCGAACACCCGGTCACGGGCGATGCGACTCTCCGTTTGGCTGAAGTGTTACCCTTTGGGAAACACCGCACGGAAACCAGGAGCACTGGCGGAGCCAGTGGCACCCGCTTGCGCGACTTGTTCCGGCCTACGTCTACGTCTCTGTCGGCAGAGCCTCAGCGCGCCGTCCGCCGCCGCGCCCTGGCCGGACTCTTGCGCGCAGCTCCCTGGGGCAGGGGGGCCGCGGCCAGGCGGCTGGCCACGCGCAGCGCCTCGACCAGACCACCCACCTCCGCGCGCCGCTGCCAGGCAATGTCGAACGCCGTGCCGTGGGCCACGCTGGTGCGCACAATGGGCAATCCCAGCGTGACGTTGACCGCCCGGTGCATGCCCATCAGCTTCAACGCAATGTGGCCCTGGTCGTGATACATGGCCACCACCGCGTCGTAGCGCCCGTCGCGGGCCTGGACCATCAGCGTATCGACGGGCAAGGGGCCGTCGAGCTTCAGTCCTTCGGCGCGCCCCTGTTCCACGGCCGGCCGGATGATCGAAAGCTCCTCGTCGCCGAACAGCCCGCCTTCGCCGGCATGAGGATTCAGTGCGCAGACGCCGATCCGCGGTTGGACGCCGTCCAGGCGCCTCATGAACTCGTCGGCCAGCCGGGCCTTGGTGAGGATGGCCTCGGGCTTTAGCGCGGCGAACACATCCCTCAGCGCGGTGTGGAGCGTCACGTGGACCACGGCCAGCCCGGAGCCCGAGGGCTGGTCGTGCTGGGGTCCCAGGTAGAGCATCATGGCGAACTCGCGCACGCCGCACAGTGCGGCCAGCAACTCGGTGTGGCCCGGAAAGTCGTGGCCCGCCCGGTGCATGGCCTCCTTCTGGAGCGGGGCCGTGGTGATGCCCGCCACCCGGCCGTCCAACGCCAGCCCGGTCGCCTTGACCACGGCCTGGTAGGCCGCCTCTCCTGCCCGAGGGTCGAGCGTGCCGGGCCGCACGTCGAGCAGCTCGTCCGCGCCGCAGGCCAGACAGGGGATCACACCGGGCGAGGGGACGGCCTGTTCGACGGCGTCGATCAGTTCGACGTGCAGCCCGGTCTGCCACAGCGCCACGGCGCGGCGGAGGATTTCCGGATGGCCGATCACCAGGGGCCGGCAGCCCTCGTGGACCACCGTCTCGGTCCAGGCGCCGACGATGATCTCCGGCCCCACGCCGGCCACATCGCCCATGGTCACGGCGATCAAAGGACGTGGGTCTGTCATACGGGGGTTCCCAAGATGTGCGCTTTTGCCAAGCGGCCGACTTTTCCATTCTACGTCGCCCGACCGACACCGGCCACGTAGGGTGCCATTGCCCGCTTGTCCAGCAGTGCTGTAGCTTCTGTGCTCGCACGCATGCGCCGGCGGGTGGCCTTGGCGTGAATATGGCCTTCGGCCAAAAGGGAACTTGGAGCGACTCGATTCCCCGGGCGTTGCCCCGAGGCTACGGTGATGTTTGGCCTTCGGCCAAACTGTTTCGTGCGCCGGCTGCCACTACCCGCTTGTCGAGCAGTGCTGCGCCGGGTAGGCTTTCCGAAAAGCATCGTAGGCCGGAACGAGCGTTTTGCATCCGACAAGTTGACCAGTCGCGGGGATCAGAGGCACAATTGCATGAAAGCCTGCATCCAGCGCGTGGCCCGGGCCCAGGTGACCGTGGGCGAAAAGCTCGTCGGCCAGATCGGCCCGGGGATGCTCGTCTTGCTCGGCGTAGCTGCCGACGACACGCCCGAGGATGCCCGACTGCTGGCCGCCAAGACCGTGGGCCTGCGAATCTTTGAAGACGCGGCGGGCAAGATGAACCGCTCGCTGGCCGAGGCGGGCGGGGCCATGCTCGTGGTGAGCCAGTTCACGCTCCTGGCCGATTGCCGCAAGGGACGCCGGCCCAGCTTCACGCGCGCAGCCCCGCCCGAAAAGGCCGAAACGCTCTACCAGGTCTTCGTCCAGGCCGTGGCCCAGCAGCAGATCGAGGTGGCCACCGGGCGATTTCGCGAAGAGATGGCCGT
Source organism: uncultured Planctomycetaceae bacterium (assembly GCA_964467075.1). Lineage (GTDB taxonomy): Bacteria > Planctomycetota > Planctomycetia > Pirellulales > Thermoguttaceae > CAYXPN01. The sequence goes on along the minus strand of CAYXPN010000032.1, from coordinate 23,037 downwards.
GGGGCTGGTCAACGACGGGCCGGTGACCATCCTGCTGGATACGGCGGAGTTGCGCGCGCCGCGGTCCAGCCCGTAGGGTGCGTGCTTTGCACGCACGCCGCCGGCTCAGCTCGTAGGGTGCGTGCTTTGCACGCACGCCGTCGCCTCAACTCGTAGGGTGCGTGCTTTGCACGCACGCCGTCGCCTCAGCGCAACCAGCGGCGCAGGAACTCCTCGGGCCGGCGCGTCAGATCGGTCGTCGTCTGGTCGTCGTCTGAGTGGTTCGCCGCACTCGCGCCTTCAGCCGGCGCTTGGCCGGAGGGTTCGCTCTCGGCCGTTTGCGAGTCGGTCTGGGCCGCGGCTGGGACCGGCAAGTGCTCGGCCCGCATCTGTTCCACCCAGCCGGGCTCGTAAACGACCAGGTAGCTCAACAGCGCGAGTTGTCCATAGGCGGTCAGATTCGGCCAGAGCTTGTGCGTATCGAAGATCTTCAACGCCGTGCCCAGCGTGCGTTTCAAGTGCAGGCGTCCGCGATACCATTCGACGCTGTACAGCTCGTCGAGCAGCAGGTGGGCACAATAGCCCAGGGCCACGCCGCCGGCCTTGTAGAGCCTGGCCGTCAGGTCGCCGCAGCTTAGCACGAAGGCCAGCTCCGCGGCGATCACCGCGGCCGGCAGGCTGTGGAACATGCCGCGGTGGACCGTCAGCCGGCGTACCACTTCGGCCAGACCGAAGCGCACGAGCAGATAGATGCCCACCGCGCAGAGGACCATCCATTCCTGGGAGAGGGCCAGGGCCTGGAAGCGGTCGAGCAGCATCATCGGCGCCAGCGCCGCGGCAAAGGCCAGGCTCTCGCGCAGCGGCACGCCCGAGTCGCTGTCCAGGTCGGGGGCCAGCCCGGCCACGCTGCACAACCCGCCGCCCAGCAGGCAGGTGGAAAGCGGCATCTCGTACAGCCCATAGGCCACGCCCCCGTAGGCCACGCCGAACGCCGTGCTGAACGTCAAATGGGTCCTGAAACCGGCCATGGATTTCGTTGCTCCGCGCGTGCCTGCCAGCCGGAGGGATCGAGAAGTTACGCAACCGTACGCGGCTTTTACCGCAAAGCCCCCAGCCGGCCAAGAGCAAAAACGTCCTGGAAAATCCAAATTGCCGCGCTTTCTCGAATCGCCTATTTGCCGCAGATTGTGCATTCCGTGCGTACTTTCCGAATTGCGGGATTGCTCTTCGCCCTGTCTCGGCTTCGCACTATACTCCCTGCCCTGCTCCGCCGGACCAAAGACCGACGGGCGAGTGTTTCGCGCCGCTGGAGGGTTACGGGAGTCGAGACCATGGGAGACTTCCCCATCCAGACGTATGACGTGGTGATGCTGCTGATCCTCTTTGGCGCCGCGGCGTTCGGGGCCTGGAAAGGCATGGCCTGGCAATTGGCCTCGCTGGCCTCGGTCGTGGTCAGCGCCGCGGTGGCGATCCACTTAAGCCCGTGGCTGGCCCCGCGCCTGAGTGCCAGCGAGCCCTGGAACCGGGTGCTGGCCATGTTGATCCTCTATGTGGTCACCGCGGTGGCCATCTGGTTGGCGTTTCGGGCGGTCTCCGGGGTGATCGAGCGGGTCAGGCTGCGCGAGTTCGACCGCCAGGCCGGGGCCGCGTTCGGGCTGGCCAAGGGGGCGCTGTTGTGCCTGGTGGTCACGTTCTTTGCGGTCACGCTGTCGGAGACGACGCGCAGGGCCGTGCTGGGCAGTCGCTCGGGCAAGGTCATCGCGCGCGCGACCTGCCATGCCAACCACATTCTGCCCGACGAGTTGCGCCGGGTGGTAGGCAAGTACGTGGACGAGCTGGACCAGCAGCTTCACGACGGGAGTCACGAGACGCACGGGCCGAGCCAACCCACGCCGACCAGCCCGCCGGAGGAGACAATCGGTTTGGAGGGGTCGCAGGGGCAGGGCGGGTCGGTCGGGGAAGCGCTCGACCGGGCCGCGAACCGCCTGGAAGAGGCTGCCCACCGGGCCGGCGAGCTGATCGACGCGGTCGAGGGCCGGGGCAGGGGGGCTCAGGCAGGGGGGGACCCTGGGGAGTCGGACCCTGCTCCGGAAGCGGCATCCCGGCCGAGTGAAGCGAACACGCCCGCGGTGCGCTGAGGCCATCTTGCGGCGCGCTGCCGCACCGGGCCAGGACGGCGCACGCAAGCCCGGCCCGCGGCTTGGCGCGCACGCGCCGCTGTTCGCCGCTCTGCGCCGCTCAGCACGCGAAGGGCAGAGACGAGAGCCGCGTTTTCTGCGGGACCGAGCGGGCCGGCGACCGAACATAAGAAACATTATCGGACGTTGGCCCGACCCGCAAATCCGCAGCTCAAAGCTCTCAAACCACGCTCAATCCCGGCTGCGAAGCTTGGCCAAAAGACGCACGATCTCGATATACAGCCACACCAGGGTGACCAGCAGCCCGAACGCCGCGTACCACTCCATGTACTTCGGTGCCCCGCGGGCCACGCCGGTCTCGATGAAGTCGAAGTCCAGCACCAGGTTCAGCGCGGCGATGATCACCACGAACACCGAGAAGCCGATGCCCAGCAGGCCGGTCTGGTGGATGAAGGGCATCGACACGCCGAACAGCCCCAGGACGATCGTGACCAGGTACACCAGGAAAATCCCGCCGGTGGCCGCAATCACCCCCAGCTTGAAGTTCTCCGTGGCCCGGACCAGGCGTGCCCGATAGGCCAACAGCAGGACCGCCATGATGCCGAAGGTGAGGGTGACCGCCTGGAGCACGATGCCGGGATACATGTACTCGAACACGGCCGAGAAGGCCGCCAGGAAACCGCCCTCGCAGGCCGCATAGATCGGGGCGGTCACCGGGGACCAGACGGGCTTGAAGATGGTCACCAGCGCCACGATCAGCCCGGAGATGGCCCCCAGCAGCATCCAGCTCCAGACCGTGCCGGGAACACCGGAAAGGGCCCGCATGTAGCCCTCTTGCTCGATCACCTGGGCCCCGGCCGCCTCGATGGCCCCCAGCAGGCGCGTCCAGAGCAGGCCCGCCACCAGCACCACGATGCCCAACAGCAGCAACGTCTTGCTGGCCGTGCCCTCCAGGGTCATCACCCCCGGTGCCGTGCCGACTTGGGCGGTGAACGTCTGTTCGTTCAGGGCGGGATTGGCGGTACGCATCGTCGTGCTCCTGTGAGTCGAACGCTCTGAAGCGGGCAAGCCCGCCCGCGGCGGTAAACGTGCCGGCGTGTCACCTGGCGCAGGGACTGCCCCACCGGTCGAGCCGGGCTCAGCGCGTGTGGAGACGGTGCCGCATTGTAGGGCAATGCCGCGGCGCCGGTCAAGCGCGCCCTGCATGGATGCGGCAGCGCCGCGTGGAGGGACGTGCTCCGTCACGTC
>CAYXPN010000032.1:6381-19572 GCA_964467075.1 uncultured Planctomycetaceae bacterium | reverse complement strand
CGCGGCAGCCCCGTGCAATCGGGCACGGGTGGGCAAGCCACCCGTGGCACCCGGCCGCGCCCTGCATGGATGCGGCAGCGCCGCGTGGAGGGACGTGCTCCGTCACGTCCGCGGCAGCCCCGTGCAATCGGGCACGGGTGGGCAAGCCACCCGTGGCACCCGGCAAAGCCGGCGTGCGCGCGATGCGTGTTCAGAAATCGACCTGCGGGTGCCTGGGCAGGGCCTCCCGGAGTTGCTTGATGCCCTCTTCGCTTACCTTGCAGCCGGCCAGAGTCAGCCGGCCCAGGCCCTTGAGCGGAACGAGGTGTTTCAGACCCTCGTCGGTGATCTGCTCGCCGCAAAGCAGCAGGTGTTCGAGGTCCTCAAGCGGCTTTAGGTCCTTCAACCCGGCGTCGGTCACCTGGGTGTTGCGCAAGTCGAGGATTCTCAGTTCGCCGATCTCGGCCAGGTGTTTCAGTCCGGCGTCACTCACTTGCGTGCCGAACAGGTGCAGCACGGTCAGCTCCGGCAGCCCCTTGAGATAGGCCAGTCCCGCGTCGCCCACGGGCGTGCCGCCCAGGTGCAGGGTGGCCAGTTTCTCCAGGCCCTCGAGATATCGCAACTGCTCGTCCGCGACCTGGGTCTCGGCCAGCCCCACGTAGACGATTTCGCGGAAGTTGGCCAACAGGCGCATGCAGTGTTCGTCGACGGGTTTGTCCTCGAATGCCGGCTTGAAATTGACCGAAGTCACGTGGTCTTCGGGCGGTTCGCTGATCACCTGCACGCCGCGCTTGCGCAGCTCCTCGGCCGCAGCGAGCTCCGCTTCGGTGGCACCAGCGTCGAGGCCCAGGTACTCCCGCAACACCACCTCCGTCTCCTGCCCCTGGGGCGTGAACCTCATCCACGCCACGAAGCCCAGGATCACCAGCAACAGCACCAGCACCGGCAGCTCGACGATCGTGCGCCAGGGCAGGCGCCGGCGTGGCGTTGGTTCCAGTAAAGCGTCAGCGGATTGCTCGTCGGCGGGTTGCTCGCCAGGGGCTTGCTCGGCGTTAAGCTGCTCGTCGCCGGGGCGCTCGGCAGCGGATTCTTCGGCTTCGCTCATCACAAGTCCTTCCTGCGACCAGGGGAAAAGTCACACGCAGAGAAGCAGTCTGCCGCGGCACAGCGCACGTGCCGGGCCGAACGGCCGGGCGAACATGCCGCGCTCGCGCGCCTTACGAGCCTGGTTTCTCGACGGGCTGCGCGGCGCCGGCACGGGCTGATGTTTCACGCGAGGTGTCTTTCCGGCGTGAGCCATCCGCGGGCGGTTGGGAGCCGTTGGTTCCGCGACACACCCCGCCTTCGATGAACACCCCCATCCCGCGGAACTTCTGGTAGCGGCTTTCGAGCAGCTCATCGACGGGAATCTGCACCAGCTCGCGAAGCTGATTGCGTAGGTAGAACTTCAGCCGGCTGGCCACCAGGAAATGGTCGCGGTGGGCCCCGCCCACCGGCTCGGGGAGCACGTCGTCGATCACTCCCAGGCGCAACAAATCCTTGGAGGTCATCTTCAACGCCTCGGCCGCCTGCTGCTTGAAGGTATGGCTCTTCCAGAGAATCCCGGCACATCCCTCGGGACTGATCACCGAGTAGTACGCATGTTCGAGCATGGCCACCCGATCGCCCACGCCGATCCCCAATGCGCCGCCGGAGCCTCCTTCACCGATGACCACGCAGATGATCGGAGTCGGCAGCCGCGACATCTCGAACATCGAACGGGCGATCACGTATGCCTGGCCGCGCTCTTCGGCGCCGATGCCCGGATAGGCCCCGCCGGTGTCGATCAGGCAGATCACGGGCAGGTGGAACTTGGCGGCCAGGCGCATCTTGGCCAGCGCCTTGCGATAGCCCTCCGGATGGGCGAAACCGAAATTGCACAACTGGCGCTCTTTGGTGGTCTTGCCTTTCTGGTGGCCGACCACCATCACCTTGAACGTATCCAGCTTGGCCCAGCCGGCGCGGATCGCGCGGTCGTCGCCGAAGAACTTGTCGCCGTGCAGCTCCACGAACTCGTCGAAGACCAGGTCCAGATAGTCGGTGGTCATGGGGCGGTCCGGGTGCCGGGCCACCTCCACCACTTCCCACGGCTTCAGATTCGCATAGATCTTCCGTTGCAGCTCCACCAGCTCGCGCCGCAGCAGGTGAATTTCGTTGCGGACCTCGGGGGTTTGGTCGACCTTGGTTTCCAGCTTCTCCAGACGGGTTTCCAGCTCGTAGATCGGTCGCTCGAACGACAGTCGATAGGTGGGTCCGGCCATGATGATCTCGCCCAACTTCGGGGGGGACACTCGGGCAGCGCGCCTTGGCGGGGCCTGGCTCGGCTCGACTGGTTGGGGTTGGTTTGGGGGCCAGCGCCGACTGCTGGCAGTGCTATCATCCCACACCACCGGCCCTCATGCCAGTCGCCCAATCACCTCGATGAACTTGCGGGATTGCGGGACTCATGCCAGTCACCCAGTCACCTAGAATCGTCGGCCGGGCGGCCTCGGCTTTGGACTCAATGCCCGCACTTGCGCGGAATCGGCCTACCCCTGCCACGCGACGAACCTCAAAGCTCGGTTGCCGGCCCTCTATGGTAACCGGAAACCTGGATACGGTGGGAAAAATGGGGGTTCAACCACCTGCTTGCTTCTCCGTGACCCTCGGCGGGGGGGACACGGACAGAAACATGCGCCCGCGACTGTACTCCCGCAGGAATTCCCCTATTGTTGGGGGTCGCTCACGCGGGTCTTTGGCCATGCACCGGCGGATCAATTGGGCAAACTCCGGCGTGATGTTGTTTTCCACCGTGCCGAGCGCCGGCGGCGGGGTCTTCAGGTGTTTTTGCAGCAGCTCCCGCGCATTTACCCCCGTAAACGGGGGGGTTCCCACGAGCAACTCGTAGACCGTACACCCGAAGCTGTACACGTCGGCCCGCTGGTCCACCTGCTCGGCACGGATTTGCTCGGGGGCCATGTAGCTGCGCGTGCCCTGGATTTTCTTGGAGCGGCCGGGCAGCCATCGGGCCAAGCCACGTCGCTGGCGGCGTGCCAGGGCGAAGTCGATCAGCTTGACCTCCCCCTGGTTGTTGACCAGGAGATTGTCGGGTTTCACGTCGCGATGGACCCATCCTTGGGCGTTGAAGTGGGCAAGCCCTTCGGCCGCCTGCTCCACGATCTTGGGCAAGAGGTGGGCCATCTTCCGGACGCCCAGCCGGATGTGCTCCTTCATGTTCGGCGCCGCAAACCACTCCATGGCCAGATACGGTGTGCCCCGATCCACCGCGTAGGCGAGCATCTCCAGGATGCGCGGATGGACCACGTGGCGCCCCACCTTGTACTCGTGGCGCAGGCTGGCGATCGTGGGACGGTCCTTGCGGAACTCCGGCCGGGGGATTTTCACCCCCACCCTTCGACCGTTGGCATCATCGAATGCCTGCCAGATCTGGCAGGCGTGCCCCGTATGGACCACATTCAGAAGCCGATAGGGTCCGATGTACCCTGGTGCATTACCGCTCACAGTTTCTCGATTCCTCTACTCGGTCCCCTCTTGCCCATGCTTCGAAAGGGCACCGCAGGCCATCCCAAAAAGTCTACTGGACCCGGCCGCCCAGGGCAAGCAGCCGGGCCAGCACCCGCTGCAATGCCCACGGTGCGGGTGATCATCGAATCGGGATCGATGCGCAGGGCAAGCAGCCGGGTCCGACCCTGTGGCGGGCCGAGTTGCCCGCGGTCTTGTCTCCTCTCCCCCCCTCCCCTGCCCCGGCCACTCTTCGGGAGACGCTCAGGTGGACCCCATCCAGTGCAGTCCGCTGGCCGCTTACGGCCCAGCCAGATTGTCGGCCCCTGGCGCACGATAGCGAACGCCGATCAGGAACAAGCCCTGCGGCGGCGCGGTGGGGCCGGCCTGCCGTCGATCACAAGCGCGCAGCACCTCGGCCGGCCAGTGCTCGGGCCTGGCCCCGCGCCCTACTTCCACCAGCGTGCCCACGATGGCCCGAGCCATGTTATAGAGGAACCCATCGGCCTCGATCTCCACAATGATCCAATCCGCCGGCGCGAGTCCCTCCGGGCTGAGCAGAAGGCCGAAAGGCGGCCCCCCTGCTCCTCCCTGCCCCGCTGGCACGCGGCGCACGCTGAGCCGGCGCACAGTGCGCACGCTCGAGCGGCGCGGGGCCCCGCTGGTCTGGAAGCTCGAGAAATCGTGGGTGCCCTCCAGCCCGGCGGCCGCGCGCTGCATGGCCCCCGCGTCCAGTCGTCCGCCGCGGAAGTGCCAGCCATAGCGGCGCCAGAAAACCGGCCGGACCGGTCCGTCACAGATCAGGTAGGCGTAGCGCTTGGATTGCACGTCGCGGATGGGATGAAACTGCGGTGTGGTTTCCTCCACCGCGAGCACGGCCACGTCGGGCGGCAGCACCGCGTTGAGCGCGCGGCGCAGGTCTTCCGTGCCCAGGCGGCTCTCGATGCGCGCCGAGACCACCTGCCCGAGCGCGTGCACGCCCGCGTCGGTCCGGCCGCTGGCCAGCACGCGCCCGCACTTTCCGGCCACCCCGGCCAGGGCCTCCTCGAGCACCGCTTGGACCGTGCGCCTCTCGGGCTGGTGCTGCCAGCCGGCGAAATCGCTGCCGTCGTAGGCCAGGGTGAGCTTGAGGCAATGCATGGCAGATCGGAAGTCGGAACGCGGAAGTCGGAACGCGGAACGCGGAAATCTGAAATCCCGAATCTCAGATCTGAAATCCGGAATTGCAGATCGCAAATCGGCGCGCGGCGAGCCGGACCCGCAAGCGGGTGCCCCGTCAGCTCCCGGTTCGGGTTGAATCACCCATGACGTCGATCGGCGCGCCGGGTAAACCGGCGGCTCACGCCGCCGGCTCGCCCCAAGAGCAGCGCGGGCAATTGACGAACATCGCTCAGAAACGAGCATATCGCGGTTGCGCCGTGTGCGAAATCGCAGCGCCCGCGAATCGAACACGCTGATTCAGGCACCGCCCCGCACCAGCAGTTCGGCAATCTGCACGGCGTTGGTGGCGGCCCCCTTGCGCAGGTTGTCGCTCACGCACCAGAAGATCAGCCCGTTGGGGCTCGACAGGTCTTCGCGCACCCGCCCGATGAACGTCTCGTCGCGCCCCGTGGCATTGATGGGCATGGGATAGACCTTGTTGTCCACGTCGTCCATCACCACCAGCCCGGGGGTGGCGGCGAACAGCTCCCGCGCTTCGTCCGCGCTGAGCTTGCGCTCGGTCTCCACGAGGATCGTCTCCGAGTGGACATTGGCCACGGGCACGCGCACACAGGTGGCGCAGATCTGCATCGACTCGTCGCCCAGGATTTTGCGCGTCTCGAGGACCATCTTCATTTCCTCGGAGGTATAGCCCTCGTGCCTGGGCGAGCCGATCTGCGGAATGCAGTTGAACGCGATCGGATAGGCAAAGCACTCGTACTCGAACGACTCGCCGGCCAGATGGGCCCGGGTGCCGCCCTCCAGATCGCGCGTGCCCGCCAGACCCGCCCCGCTGGTGGCCTGATAGGTGCTCACCACCACGCGGCGCACGCGGGCCGCGTCGTGCAGCGGCTTGAGCGCCTGGACCATCTGGGTGGTCGAGCAGTTGGGGCTGGCGATGATGCCCTGGTGCTGCCGGACGGCCTCGGGATTGACCTCGGGAATCACCAGCGGCACGTTGGGGTCCATGCGCCAGTAGGCGCTCTCGTCGATCACCACGCACTCCCGGCGCACGGCCTCCGGGGCGAACCAGCCGGCCACGTCGTCGGGCGTGCTGCTGATGGCCAGGTCCACGTCGTCGAACGCCTCGGGCCGCAGCTCCTCGACCGCCACCTCTTCGCCGGCAAACGGCAGCCGCTTGCCCGTCGAGCGCCCGGAAGCCAGGAACTTGATCCGGCGATGAGGAAACCGCCGCTCTTCGAGCAGTTCGCGAATGAGTGTCCCCACGGCGCCGGTGGCGCCCACCACGGCGATCGAATCCATGGTTTGTTCCTTCCGTTCGTGCCGCCGAATCGTCACGCCTACTTCTTCACCAATCCGCAACACCCGCTTCTTGACCAATCGGCAAGCGCACAATCATACCCTTGGCTCTGAGGCGCGCCAAGAAATGGCTCGTTTAACGGCAAGCCGCAGGCGTCGGTGAACTCTCGTTTAACGGCAAGCCGCAGGCGCTGGTGAACTCTCGTTTAACGGCAAGCCGCAGGCGCTGGTGAAGCCGGCACGCAACCGCCGCCGGCTCTCCGTCAAACGCGAGAATGGGACACCTTTGGCCGCGAGCAGGATATTATGCCCTGCGACGGCCGAAAGCTCAATCGCCCCCGGCGCGCGGAGTGCTCCGCTTGGGTCTGCAAAGACAACCCCCTGCCCCGAAATCGTCTTCGAGGCAGGGGGAAATGGAGTCTCAGCCGGCAGTGGCCTGCCGGGCGATTACTGGCCCCACTCGGGCACCTCCTGGGCGGGGGCGTGTCTCATGGCAGCCACTTTCTCGAAGTCCTGCCGAAGCATGCGGTCCATCGCCAGCACCTGTGTCTCGCCGGTGTCCAGGTTGGTCAGCCGATAGAACGCATTGCCGAAAGGCACCTCCTGGCGCTCGCCGGCCACCAACTCCACGGTGCGCGTCAGTTGCAGCTTCCTGACCTGCTGCGTATCGCTGACCGTCTCCAGGATACGCTGGCCGCTCATCGGGTCCACATAGATCTCGCCGGTCTCGTCCCGCACGAATCGCACGGTGACCTCGCGCACCTCGCAAGGCATCTCGGCGAGAATCTCGTAGCGATACAGGTGGCCCGGCTGCAATCCGTAGGAGATATACTGCCGGCGCGTGCCCGTGCTCTGCGTGGGCAGGCCGTTGATGGTGACTTTGGCGTCCTGCGCGACCCAAATGGTGATCTGGCCGCTGGTTTCCGGCACTGGCATCCCGGTGGTGTTGGGCGGTGTTGCCGGAGGCGTGGTCGGCGGCAATGCTGCCGGAGGCGTCGCCGGAGTGGACTCGAGACCGGGCAGCGGGCTGGTCTCCAGACCCGGGAAGAGGCCGGGGGTTTCCGTCGGCGGCGTGGTCAACGGAGGCGTGGGCGTGGTGTCGCCCGGTACGGTGGGCAGTTCACCGCCTGCTCCGCCGGGCAGACCGGGCAGCTCGCCGCCTGGAACCGAAGGCAAACTGGGCTCGGGTTCGCTGGGCCCCGCGGGTTCGGCAGGCTCCGTCGGCGGCTGCGCAGGCGTGGGCGCCTGCGCCGGAGTGGGACTCTCAGGCGCAGCCCCTGCGCCGGGCGACTCGTAAGTTACCGTCGCTCCATAGCACGGGTCATAGCAATACGCACCGTAGTAGGTCGGCCCCGCGTAGCCCCATCCGCCGTAGGGCGCGTAGTACCACCGATACCGGCCAAACAGCGCGCGCCGGATGATCCCCGGGCGCCAACCCAAGTACCAATAGCCGCCCGCGGGTTGGTAGTAGGCCGGGGAATAACAGGAGTAGCAGGTCACGGGAGAGTAGGTGGCACAGACCGGTCGATAGCATCCCCAATCGCACCAGCACTGTGCATTGGCCTGGCCGGCCGCCAGCATGACGACCAGCAGGGCCCCCAGTATCGCGATTTTCCAGCCGTTTCGGATCATTGCCTCGGCTCCCTTGGAAAAGAGGTCAGGATCGTGCGTCTTTGTGCTAGCATAGCAAGCGTAGCATGAAAATCAAGCAGTTTAGGGAAACAGGCGCGACTCCGTAAGTCGCGTCGCATTGGGGAGATAGGGAGATTTTTTTGGAACCCGGCCCGAGGGGCGTCGGCGCGGGAAGCCCCAGGCCGGAAGAACCCTCATTATCCTCATAACCCTTCACAGCCAGAGGGGTTGCGCCTTTTCACCGGCCCGTTTATCCGGCTGTGTCTTGCTCCGACGTAGCACGCCGAGCGAGACCGCCCCTTGGCGAGTCCGGCGGCCCAGGGCCCGCCGGTCCCGTGCGTCTTCCGGTCGGGTTGCCCTCGCCACGCGCCGGGCCCAGGCCATATAATCCCGCGCTGGATCGACGTGGGCTTTGTCTCAAAACGGATTCCCGCAAGTAGCCACCACAACAGGTTGCCATCCACGCTCTGGCGAGCGTGGCTGCTGCCACTTTCAGATACAGCCTCACCTGCGCCGTTTGCCGCATAACGGAACGTGCCCGCCAATGACGCCCCGCGAGTGGTTCCGCCGCCTGCCGTGGTCTGTGGTCTTGGCCGCGATGGTGTTGCTGGTGTTGGGATGGCTGGCCCTGGGGCGCTACGAGGCCCTGCGCGCGCAGCTCGGTGCGGAACCGAGCGGGTATCTCATGCGGCAGGTGGTCCGTTCGCTCCTGGCCCTGGGCGCCATGTTCGGCATCGCGGCCGTGAACTACCGGCGCTTAGCCCCATGGAGCTATGCCATCTTCGGCGCCAGCCTGGTGCTGCTGGTTGTGGTCTTCTTTTTCCCGGCGGTCAATGGCACACACCGCTGGATCGTGCTCGGTCCGCTCAGGGTGCAGCCCTCGGAGTTGGCCAAGGTGGCCTGTGTGCTGGCCCTGGCCCGATATCTGATGTACCGGGAGAACTACCGGCGTCTGCCGGGATTGCTCCTGCCGCTGGTGATCGCCCTGGTTCCGGTGGTGCTGGTGCTGCGCGAGCCGGACCTGGGCACCGCGGCGGTGTTTCTGCCCGTGGTGTTCGTGATGCTCTTTGCCGCCGGGGCGCGCCCGCGGCACCTGGCGTGCGTGGCCGCGGCGGGGCTGTTGGTGCTGCCGGTCTTGTGGACCCAGATGAATCGCGAACAGCGCTCGCGCGTGGTGGCCCTGTTCGAGCAGCCGGCGCCGGGCGTGCGCCCCAGCGACGACGCCTACCACCTCTATCAGGCCAAACGCATGCTCGCCTTGGGCGGTGTGTGGGGCAGTCGGCTGACGGGCCAAGCGGTGGACGACCCGGCCGCCTACCGCCTGCCCGAGGCGCGCAGCGATTTCATCTTCTGCGTGCTCGGCGAACGCTTCGGCCGGCCGGGCTTGGCGCTGGTGCTCGGGATGTTCGGGCTTTTGGGCTGGCGCGGCATGCGCATCGCCGCAGCGACACGCGACCCATTCGGCCGGCTGGCGGCTGCGGGCATCGGCGCGCTGTTTGCCGTCGAGGCGCTGATCAATACGGGCATGACCGTCGGGCTGTTGCCGATCACCGGGCTGTCGCTGCCGCTGGTCAGCTACGGCGGCTCCGGGCTGGTGGCCCACGGCGCGGCGCTGGGGCTGTTGCTCAGCGTGGGGGCGCGGCCGGGCTACGAAGTGGCGCAGGAGCCGTTCCGCTACCTGGCCCACTCTCCGGCACGCAAAGCCGCATGAGCGGCGCAGCGGGTGCCACGGCTGGCTTGTCCAGCCGTGCGAGCGTGCCCGCGGCGTGAGCCGCCGGTTTTCGCTGCACCGCGCACAACCGTTCAATCAGAGCGCGCTGGGCGAGCCGGCGGCGTGAGCCGCCGGTTTTCGCTGCACCGCGCAGAACCATTTAGTCAGAACGCGCCTGGCGAGCCGGCGGGTTTACCCCGCCGGGAAAATCGAATCGGCGCGCGGCCCCGCCAATCCCCCGAGGATGAACCCTGGGGCTCGCTGGGAGTCAATCCCGGGCCTCGCCGGGAATGGACCCCGGCGCCGCTTCGAGCCGGATGTCGTCCAGGGCCATTTCACCGGTCGCCCCAAACAGCCCGATGCGCACAATGGCCTCCCGGGCCAGGAGCGGCACGGGAATGACCACGCGCTCGCGTTGCCACTCGAACGTGCCCCGCCAGGGGCCGACAAAGCCTTGCCCGATCACGGCGCGGCGCTGGTCGTAGAAGTCGATGTCCACCAAGGGCACGAGGTTGGGCGACGGCCCGGGGCGGAGGTTGCTCCCGCGCACGGCACACTCCAGCACGAGCCGGCGCACCCGGCGTCCGTCTACAGCAAGCCCCTGGAGCGCCTGGCAGCCGCGCCCGGGGTCGGCATTGGTAAACAGCAGGTAGTGTTCCCCGTCGGGCGCGTCGTCCGCAACCACCAGGCGGCACTGGCGCTGATAGTGCCAGCCCGACGGTTGCGGCGGATCGCCCTCAGCCTGCTCGAAAGAGCCGTTGACCAGCTCGGGCCGGCTGGGATCGGGCAGCACACGGCGCACGGTCTCGGCCCGGCCGGTCATGGGTACGAACAGCGTGGGCTCCAGGGCCTCCGATTCCAGCTTGCCGCCGGTCTTGCGCATCACGTAGAGCGTTTGCTGATAGCGCTCGCCCACCGGAATCACCATGCGCCCGCCTTCGCGCAGTTGGGCCACCAGGGGCGCGGGCACTTGCTCGGGCGAGCAGGTGACGATGATCTTGTCGAATGGGGCGTTTTCGGGCCAGCCCTGGAATCCGTCGCCGACCTTTACGTGCACGTTGTGGTAGCCCAGGCGCTTGAGGGTTTCTGCGGCGCGGCGTCCCAGTTCCGGCACGATCTCGATGGTGTACACCTCGCGCACCAATCCGCTGAGCACCGCGGCCTGATAGCCGCTTCCCGTGCCGATCTCCAACACCTTGTCGTTCGGCCTTGGGTCCAGCGCCTGGGTCATCAGGGCCACGATGAACGGCGGCGAGATCGTCTGGCGATGGCCGATCGGCAACGCCATGTCGAGGTAGGCGCGCCGGCGCTCGGCCAGGGGCACGAACAGGTGACGCGGCACCCTGCGCATCGCCGCCAGCACGCGCGGGTCCTTGATGCCCGCGCCTGCGATCTCCTCGTCGACCATGCGGTTGCGGGCCAGTTCGAAGGGCCCGGGGGCCAGGGCCCACGCCTGCCCCGCGATGTTCGCCACCAGGCAGGCACACGCTGCTGCAAGCCACGTGCTCCACCGCGGGAAAAAGCGCACGAGACGTGGCGCACGTGCGCGCATCGCTGCCCCCCCCTGCCCTGCCCTGCCCCGTCTTTGTGCCAAGGTGTCCAGCATGGCACGGTCTCCGCTTTGCCCGAGGTGCTCTCTGCGCTACCGGTGCTCACCCTTTTTCGCACGGTTCTCTTTCCATTATACGCCCAAGCGCGCGTGGGGAGTGCCCTTGCGCCGATCGAACCTTGCGCTCGGTCCTGCGGCTGTCCGGCGCGAATCGGTTGTGCGATAATCGAGGTAACCGGGAGTTGCGTGGGGCCGCACGCCCGCGGGGGGCTCGATGCTCCCCGGCCGCCCCTTGTTGCCGCGTTGCCGCGGACCGGTCGGCTGATCAATGCCTCGAAGACATGCTCCGATGCTCAACCGCGAGCTGAAACAATACGTCGTCTCCCACCTCTTGCCCCGCGTACAGACCCCCGCCCAATACCTGGGCGCCGAGCTGAACGCCGTGGTCAAGGACCATCGGCACCTGCGCGCCCGGCTCTGCCTGGCCTTTCCCGACACCTACACGATCGGCATGAGCCACTACGGGCTCCAGGTGCTCTACGCGGCGATGAACCAGGAAGCGGACTGGGCCTGCGAGCGGGTCTTCGCCCCCCTGCCCGACATGGAACAACTGCTGCGCGCCCACGGCGTGCCGCTCTACAGCCTGGAGACGTTCACTCCCTTGGGCGAGTTCGACATCGTCGGCTTCACGCTCCAGTATGACCTGTGCGCGTCCAATATCCTCACGATGCTCGACCTGGCGGGCATCCCGCTGGAGGCCGCCCATCGCGGGCCGGAGCACCCGCTGGTGATCGCCGGCGGTCCCGGCACGGCCAATCCGGAGCCCTTGGCCCGGTTCATCGACGCGTTTGTCGTCGGCGACGGCGAACACAGCCTGCCGGAGGTCTGCAATGTGTGGCTGGCCTTGAAGTCCGACCGGCTCGAGCGTGCCGAGACGCTTGCGCGCCTGGCGGCCCGACTGCCATATGTGTATGTGCCGCAGTGGTACGAGCCGCTCTTCGAGGGCGGGCGCCAAGTGGGTGTGCGACCGCGGCGGCCCGAGCTGCCCGAGCGCGTCGAGCCGGCCGTGGTGCAAGACCTGGAAGCAGTGCCCCCACCCACTGCCCCGGTGGTGCCCTACGTGGAGTGTGTGCAGGACCGGATGACGCTGGAGATCATGCGCGGGTGTCCGGGCCGCTGCCGGTTTTGCCAGAGCACGACGCTCAAGCGCCCGCTGCGCTATCGCTCGGTGGAGACGATCCTCCGGGCGGCCCGGGAGGCCTATGCGCGGACCGGCCACAACGAAATCTCGCTACTCTCGCTCTCCACGAGCGACTATCCGCAGTTCGACGAGCTGGTGCGGCGCTTGCAGGAGGAGTTTCGGCCGCTGGGCGTGAGCATCTCCGTGCCCAGCCTGCGGATCAACGAACAGTTGCGTACCATCAGTGACGTGCTCAACACCGACCGGCGCTCGGGCCTCACACTTGCGCCCGAGGTGGCCCGCGACGAGATGCGCCGCCAGGTGGCCAAGCCCATCCGCAACCAGGACCTCTACGAAGGCTGCCGCCGGGCGTTTGCCGAGGGGTTCCATCGGGTGAAGCTGTATTTCATGTGCGGGCTGCCGGGCGAGAGGCGGGCGGACCTGGACGGGATCGTCGAGATGGCCGAGACCATCGCCCGCCTGGGACGCGAGGTGCGCGGCCGGCCGGTGACGGTGGTGGCCAATGTGGCCAATTTCGTGCCCAAGCCGCAGACGCCCTATCAATGGAACGCCATGCAGCGCCGCGAGTACTTCCAGGAGGCCCATCAATACCTGCGACGGCGCAAGCGCCTGCGCAGCGTGGAGGTGAAGTGCCACCAGATCGAGGCCAGTCTGCTCGAAGGCGTGCTCTGCCGCGGCGACCGGCGCCTGGGCGGGGCGATCGAGCGGGCCTGGCGCCGCGGGGCGCGCCTGGACGCCTGGACCGAGCATTTCCGGCCCGAGTTGTGGTGGCAGGCACTGGCCGAGACGGGCATCGACGTGGACGCGCTGTTGCACACCCCCTGCCCCGCGGGCGCGCCGCTGGCCTGGGACCACATCGCCATCTGCCAGGGACGCGAGTACCTCGAACGCGAACACACACGCGCGCTCGAACACCTGGCGGTCATGAGTTCGACGGTTGCACCAGCAGCCGACGCGCGTCAGCAATAGGCGTAGGTTCATGTAGCCACGCTCGCCAGAGCGTGGAGGGCGACGGGCCCTGTAGCCACGCTCGCCAGAGCGTGGAGGGCGACGGGTACTGCCTGAATCATCTCTCCGCCGTCTGGCTTTCGGCGGCTACAGAGATTTCCGCCGTCCGGC
>CAYXPN010000032.1:0-6281 GCA_964467075.1 uncultured Planctomycetaceae bacterium | reverse complement strand
TCCGCCGTCCGGCGTCGGCGGCCAGCGAGACTTTCATCCAACCGACACACACCACGAGACAAACAACACGTCCCATGTCCCCTGCCCTGCCCCGCTATCGCCTGCTGGCCGTCGACATCGACGGCACGCTGGTCAACCAGCACGACGAGCTGAGCGGGCCCACGTGCGAGGCCCTCAAGCGCGCCGGGCGCGCCGGGGTGCGCGTGGTGCTGGCCACGGGCCGGCGCTACAGCCGCAGCCTGCACCTGGTCGCGCCGCTGGGCATCCGTGTGCCGCTGATCACCGCCAGCGGGGCCCTGGTCAAGGATCCTACGGACCATCGCACGCTCTATCGGGCCGAGTTCGACCGCGAGCTGCTTTGCGACCTGTTGGCCTGGCTGGATGGCCACGGCTACGAGCCGCTGCTCTACGGCGATACGTTCACAGAAGGCTTCGACTATTACCTCGCCTCGGCCGAGGTGCGCAGCCGGGAACTGGCCGAATACCTGCGCCTGAACCCCGATTGCGGGCGCATCCGGCCGCGCATGATCGCCGATCCTCCGCCCGAGATCTTCGCCGGCTTTGTGATGGGCACACACGAAGCGATGTTGGCCCTGGAACGGCGGCTGCACGAAGCTTTGCCCAACAAACTGCACACCCACGTCCTGCGCAGCCCACGCTATGCCGGCTATATGTGCGAGCTGGCCCCGGCGGGCGTGACCAAATGGTCCGCGGTCCAGCGCCTGGCCCGCCAGTGGCAGATTCCCGAGGCGGCCATCTGCGCGGTGGGCGACGACGTGAACGACATCCCCATGATCCGCGCAGCCGGCCTGGGGGTGGCCATGGGCAATGCGCTGGCGCCGGTCAAAGCCGCGGCCGACCGGATCGCGCCCAGCCAGGCCGAAGACGGATTGGCCGCGGTGGTCGGTTGGCTGCTCAATGGCGCGGACGAGGCCGACTGGTAGCGCAACGGCGGATCACATCAAGGTGTCCGGGAATGATCCCCGCATTTCGCCGGAGAACGACCGCGTGCCACTGCTGGCTTGTCCAGCAGTGCAGGTAACGATCCGATGAATCGGGTCGCGACCATCAGCTTGTAGTGACCGTACTCGTACGGTCCTCAGATGACCCGATGAATCGGGTCACTACGAACAGACGCCGGGTGGCACTGACGGCTCGGTGGGAGCCTCGCCCTCCCAAACGCCCGGGTGCTGCACCTGCCTACTTGATCGGCGCACCCGGCTGGCAGTCGCGATCCGGGCGCAGCAGCACAATCGACTCGCCGTCGCTGGCGGCCAGCAACATGCCGCTGGATTCCTCGCCGCGCAGCACCACCTCTTCCAGGTTGTTGACCACCACGATCTGCCGGCCCACCAGCTCGTCGGGCTGGTAGTGGCCGCGGATGCCCGCGACGATCTGCTTCTGCTGGTCGCCCACGTCGATCTTGAGCAGCAGCAGCTTGTCGGCGTTCGGGTGCTGGCGGGCGGAGAGCACGGTGGCCACGCGCAGGTCGAGCTTGGTGAAATCGTCGCAGGAGATTTCCGGTTTCATGGCAGGCCCTCATCCACTGGGCGAACGGCAAATCCAACGCCGGGCGGGCCATCCTACGAAGTTATAAAGGAATTGTTTCCCGAATTCGATGGCCAGCCCTGGGTGGCCGGGGCTCACGGCGAAGCGAAGCCCCGGGAAGTAATACTCTTGCAAGTTCTAAGGGCCCACCGGCGGGCTGTCAAAGGGGGCTTTTCTCCTCGGGGCGTCGCTTGAAGGGCCCTGGTGCCATGCGATAACCTACATAGAGCGGCTCGACGGGCCCCTTTTCTTCTTCAGGCGGGGTGTTCGCCGCGGCTGCCGGCGTCCGGTGGAGGCAAAGATGCACCTGGCCTATTGTCTTCGGAGCGTTCGCTGGGCGGCCGCGGGCCTCGTGCTGGCGGTGCTCGTCCAGGGAACGGGCCCGGCCGGCGTGCAGGCCGATCCGCTCGAAGAAGCCCGGCAGCACTTGCTCCGCGGGCGCTATGCCGAGGCCGCGGAGGTTTTTGCGCCTCGGGCCAAGGACGACGCGGACGCGGCCGTGGGGCTGGCCCGCTCGCTGGCGGCCCGAGGCCGGCTGGAGGAGGCCCGGCGGGCCCTGGAGCCGCTGGCCGACGAGCACGCCGCACCCGCGGCGGAGCTGGCCCGGCTGGCGTTTGAACGGGGTGATTACCGCGAGGCGCGTGGCCGGGCCCTGGCGGCTTTGTCGCTCGAGACAGATCAGGCGCTGGCGCGCTGGATACTGGCCGAGCTGGACCGGGTCGCCGGCCGGCTGGAGCAAGCAGAGGCCGGCTATCGCCAACTGATCCGCTACTACAACCGCCATGACCGGCTGCCGGCCGAGTCGCTGCGCTGGGTGGGGCTGGGCGCGGCGCAGTATGCGCGCTGGAAGCGCGTGGCCGACCAGTTCGATTTCCTGGTCAACGAACTCTATCCCGAGGCGATCGAAGTCGAGGCGGACTACTGGCCGGCCCTTTACGAGGCAGGTTGCCTGTTCCTGGAGAAATACAACTACCGCGACGCCGCGCGCGAGCTGCAAGCCGCCTTGCGCATCAATCCCCAGGCCGCCGAAGTCCACGCGGCCCTGGCACGCCTGGCCATCGAACAGCGCGAGCCGGAGCGCGCCGAGGAACACATCGCCCGCGCGCTGGAATTGAACCCCCGCTTGCTCGAAGCGTGGCTTGCACGGGCGGACCTGCTCTGGGCCGATTCCAAGCCGTCCGGGACCTTGGAGCTGCTCGAGCGCAAGGCCCTGCCGCTTCATCCGCTGAGCGAGGCCACGCTGGGGCGCATGGCCGCGTGTTTCCTGCTGCTCGACGAAAACCACGAAAACGGGCCAGCCCCTGGGGACGGCCCGCGGGGCGAGCCCTTGCCGGACCGGTTCGGCAAGCTGGTGGCCCAGGTCGAGGGCCGAAATGCCCATCCCGGCGAGTTCTATTTCACTCTGGCCCGGCAGCTTGAGGCCCGCAACAAGCTGCCCCAGGCCGAGCGTTACCTGCTGCGAGCGATGGAAGTGATGCCCCAGCTTCTCGGGCCCCAGGCCTATTTGGGCCAGGTCTACATGCGCGCCGGGCGCGAGGACGAGGCGCGCGGGGCCCTGGAGCGGGCGTTTCGCGACGACCCGTTTCATGTGCGCGTGTACAACTTCCTGGAAGTGCTCGACGTGCTCGGCGAAATGGAGACACGGAACACGGAGCACGCGGTGCTCAAGTTCGGCGCAGAGCGCGACCGCCTGCTGGCCCCGTTGGCCGCGGAGTATGTGGACCGCCTCTGGCCCGAACTGTGCGAGCGCTTCGGCTATTGCCCGCGGGGCACGGTGCTGGTGGAGTTTTTCAGCCAGGCCCGCGGGGTGGACGGCCGCAACTGGCTGGCCGCGCGCCTGGCCGGCGTGCCCGGCACCTTCACCGTGGGTGCCAGCACCGGGATGATGGTGGGCATGGTCTCGCCGTGCGAGGCGGCGCGTCGGGGCTATGCGTTCGACTGGCAGCAGGTCTTGCGCCACGAGCTGGTCCACGTGATTACGCTGCAGCAGACCAACTACAACCTTCCGCGCTGGTACACCGAGGGGCTGGCCGTTTACTGTGAAGCCGTTCCCCGGCCGGCCCATTGGAATCGAGTCTTGCACCACCGTGCGGCCGCGGAAGAGCTGTTCGATCTGAGCACGATCGACGAGGGCTTCACCCGGCCGCGAGGCGCCCATTCCTTCCAGTTGGCCTATTGCCAGGCGGAGCTGTATGTGGAATACATGCTGCGCCTGGGCGGCTGGGAGGCGCTCGGCAAGATGCTCGATGCTTATGCGACCGGCAGCCGGACGGCCGAGGCCGTCGAGGGGGTGTTCGGCATGTCGCTTGCGCGTTTCGAGTTGGGCTATCGGACGTACGTGGACGAGCAGCTCTCGGCCACCCCTGCCCTGCCCTGGCCCGAGGATGCCGATGTGGACGTGCTGGCGGCCCGGGTGCGCGAAGAGCCCGACAATGCGGCCCTGGCGGCGCGGCTTGCGCTGGCCTATCTGCAGCGCGGCGCATGGGGGGAAGCGCGCCGGGCGGCCGAGCAAAGCCGCAAGCTCGATCCCGGCGAGGCGCTGGCGGCCTATGTGCTGGGGAGTCTCGCGGTGCGTGAGCAGCGCCCCGCGGAGGCGGCCGAGCTGCTCGAAAAGGCCCTCGACCGCGAGCATCCGCAGCCCAACGTGCTCAGGCTGCTGGCCTCGCTGCGCCTGAGGGCCAAGGAGTATGACCAGGCTGCGGACCTGTATGCACTCGGCGAGCGCCTGGATGCGACCACTACCGAGTGGACCGCGAACCTGGCCAAGACCTGTTTACTCAGCGGAGATGAGAAACGTCTGGCCGAGGCGCTCGCCCGGCTGGCTGAAGTAGAGAGAGACGACATCGTCGCGCGGCTCAAGCTGGCCCAGCTTGCCCTCGATCGCCGGGATCACGCGGGCGCAGCCGCCTGGGCCCGCCAGGCCCGGCAGATCAACCCGGCTGATCCGCGCGTTCATGCGCTGTTGGGCCAGGCACTAGCCGGACTGAAGCGATACGCCCAGGCCGTCGAAAAACTCGAGTTGGCCCTCGAGCTTCAGCCGGCCGACCAGGACACGCGCCTGGCACTGGCCCGCGTGTGCATCAAGTCCGGCCGCCGGGAGCGGGCAGGCGAGCTGCTGCGCGAGCTGCTCGCCGCCAGCCCCAATAACCAACCGGCGCGCAAGCTGCTCGATGGGCTTGAGCACGAAGATTGATCGCGGTGTCCGGGAATTCGGTGTGCCACTGCTTCGCCAGAAGCAGTGCCTTGCCGCTGCGAGCACTGCTTGCCCGCCGCGCAAGCAGTGGCACACGTGCGCAGGGGTTTTGGTCGTTGGTGGCCGAACCGCAGGCTTACGCCTGCGGCTCGCCAGGAGTTTGGACCGAACACGGTTTGTCCGTTACAAGCGAAACTGGAGCCGCGGTTGTGGACGAGACGGCTGGTGAACACCAAGGACGCGACAAGGCCGAGCCCGAGCCGCCGCGCCGCGAGATCACCCTGGCGGAGTTCCAGGAGTTGATCCGCCGGATGTACGTGGAAAAGGACGTGGCCCGGGGTATTGACGGCACGTTCATGTGGCTCGTCGAGGAGATCGGCGAGCTGGCCGCGGCCCTGCGCGAAGGCACGCCCACTGAGCGCAGCGAGGAGTTTGCCGACGTGCTGGCCTGGCTGACGACCATCGCCAATGTGGCGGGCGTGGACCTGACCGCCGCGGTGCTGGAGAAATACGGCTCGGGCTGCCCGGGCTGCGGGCGCCTGGTTTGCACCTGTCCCGATGCAGGAAAACCATGAAAGCAAGCGCGCTAAGAACTGGTAAGGAGACAGCTTCCGGTGGTGGGTGGCCGGGGCCCCCGCGGGCGCCCAGAGGGCGGCCGGAAGCCCAGGTTTCGCCGGCGTTTCGCTGCGCTCCAACCCCGCCCACCCACACGGCGTCAGCTCGTTTGCAGATTCTACGGCTGATCGTCTTGCGGGCGGCTTTGGGTACGGCTGCGGCACTGCTGGCGACGGCCACGGCCGCTGCTGGGGCGAGCGCTGCCGGCGCCGACGCGGAGCCACCGGCCACAGGTCCGCGCATCGAAGCGGTGCGCGTGGGATTTGCCGGGCGCTACAAGACGGGCGCGTGGACACCGGTGACCGTGATTCTTCGCGGGGGCGAGCGGCCCGCGGCCGGGCACCTGCGCCTGAGCACACCCGACGGCGATGGCGTGGCCAGCCGTGTGAGCGTGCCCGCCGGCGGCGAGGAGCTGGTGCACGTGTTGCCCGGTGAGACCACCGAGGTACACGCCTGTGTGCGTTTCGGCCGGGTATCCGGCTGGCTGCTCGTGGAATTTCTGCCCGAGCAGGGCCCGCCGGTTCGGCGCCGGTTCACTGCGGGCAAGGGCGCGCGGGCTGATTTTCCCCCCGCCGTCGAGCTGCGCAGCCTGATCGTGGTGTTGGGCGGCGATGCCGAGTGGGTAACCGACGCAGTGGACACCCTGGGGAGCGACGCTGGGGCGCAGCCGGTGGTCGTCTCTCTGAGCGATGCCCGGCAACTGCCCGATCACTGGTACGCCTACGAGGGCGTGGACGTGCTGGCGGTGGCCACCAGCCGGCTGGAGGTTTTTGCAGCGGGCCGGCCGGCCTCTAAGAGACTATCCGAAAACCGGCGCGCAACCTGGGTAGCCGGGGCTGGAGCGCAGCGAAACCCCGGGAGACCGGTCCGTGGCTTCCCTTCGGTCCAGCCACGGCCACCCAAACTGTGTTTTCGGATAGTCTCT
>CAYXPN010000031.1:24280-27036 GCA_964467075.1 uncultured Planctomycetaceae bacterium | reverse complement strand
CAAGGCAAGCCCAACAAACAAGGCAAGTCCAACAAGAACGTCCCGCCCGGCACTTTGCCCGAGGGTCTGTTTCCCCTGCTGGCCCACGACGAAGACCCCCAGGAAACCGGCGAGTGGCTCGACGCGCTGGACTATGTGCTGGAGCGCTCGGGTTCGGATCGGGCGGCCTATCTGATCCAGCGCCTCAAGCACCGGGCGTTCCGCCGCGGGGCGCGCCTGGCCTTTCCGGCTGCCACACCCTATGTGAACACCATTCCGCCCGAGCAGGAGCCCCCCTATCCCGGCGACCGCCAATTGGAGCGGCGCATCAAGAGCATCATCCGCTGGAACGCCATGGCCATGGTGGTCCGCGCCAACCAGGAGTGTCCGGGGATCGGCGGCCACATCTCGACCTATGCCTCGGCCGCCAGCTTGTTCGAGGTCGGCTTCAACCATTTCTTCCGCGGCAAACAGGGGCGCCAGCCCGCCGACCAGGTCTTCTTCCAGGGCCACGCAGCGCCGGGTGTCTATGCGCGGGCGTTTCTGGAAGGCCGGCTGACCGAGGAGCAGTTGAAGAACTTCCGCCGGGAACTGCAGCCCGCGCCGGGCTTGAGTTCCTATCCCCATCCCTGGCTGATGCCGCGGTTTTGGGAATTCCCCACGGTCTCGATGGGCCTGGGGCCGATCATGGCCATCTATCAGGCGCGGTTCAACCACTACCTGGTCGATCGGGGCGTGATGCCCGAGGCCGAGGCCTCGCGCGTGTGGTGTTTCGTAGGCGACGGCGAGTGCGACGAGCCGGAAACACTCGGCGCGATCTCCCTGGCCGGGCGCGAGAACCTGGACAACCTGGTCTTCGTGGTCAACTGCAACCTTCAGCGGCTCGACGGCCCGGTGCGCGGCAACGGCAAGATCATCCAGGAGCTCGAAGGGGTGTTCCGCGGGGCCGGCTGGAACGTGATCAAGGTCATCTGGGGCGCGGACTGGGACCCGCTGCTCGAGCGCGACACCGAAGGGCTGCTGATGCGCCGCATGGGCGAGGTGGTCGACGGGCAGTATCAGAGATACACCATCGCGCCGGGCAGCTACATCCGCGAGCACTTCTTCGGCACGGACCCGCGCTTGCGCGCGCTGGTCGACCACCTGAGCGACGACCAGCTCCGGCGCCTGCGCCGCGGGGGGCACGATCCGCTGAAGGTCCATGCCGCCTATCGCGCGGCGGTCGAACACCGCGGCGCGCCCACGGTGATCCTGGCCCAGACGATCAAGGGCTACGGCCTGGGCGAGACCGGCGAGGGGCGCAACATCACCCACCAGCAGAAAAAGCTCAACCAGCAGGAGCTGATCGAGTTCCGCGGGCGCTTCGACATCCCCATTTCCGAAGATCAGGCCGCGCGGGCCGAATTCTACAAACCGCCCGACAACAGCCCGGAAATGCAGTATCTCCTCGAGCACCGCCGGCTGCTGGGCGGGTCGCTCCCCGGCCGGAACTCGCCTAAGGTGAAGCTCAAGCCGCCCAAGTGGGAGGATTTCGCCGAGTTTTTCGCGGGCAGCGAAGGGCGCGAGGTATCGACCACCATGGCCTTTGTGCGCCTGCTGGCCCGGCTGATGCGCGACCCGCAGATCGGGCCCTATGTGGTGCCCATCGTGCCGGACGAGGCGCGCACCTTCGGCATGGAGGCCCTTTTCCGCCAGTTCGGCATCTACAGCCACAGCGGCCAGTTGTATGAGCCGGTCGATTCGGACATGTTGCTCTACTACCGCGAGGCACGCGACGGCCAGATTCTCGAAGAGGGCATCACCGAGGCGGGCTCGCTGGCGTCGTTCATCGCCGCGGGCTCGGCCCATTCGAGCCACGGCGCGCCCATGATCCCGCTGTTCATCTTCTACTCGATGTTCGGCTTCCAGCGGATCGGCGATTTGATTTGGGCCGCGGGCGACATGCGCTGCCGGGGTTTTCTGCTGGGAGGCACCTCGGGGCGCACCACGCTGGCCGGCGAAGGCTTGCAGCACCAGGACGGCAACAGCCACCAGTCCGCCATGGCCTATCCCACGGTGCGGGCCTATGATCCCTGCTATGCCTACGAGATGGCGGCCATTGTGCTCGACGGCCTGCGGCGGATGTTCTACGACGAAGAGGACGCGCTGTATTACATCACGTTGATGAACGAGAACTACGAACACCCGCCCCTGCCCATGGACTACGACATCGAGCCGGTCTCCACCGGCATTTGCCGGGGTATCTACCGGCTGCGGACCACGCCGGCCGACGGCCAGCGCCCGAGCGTGCAGCTTTTCGGCAGCGGGGCCATCCTGCGCGAGGCGCTGCGCGCGCAGGAGCTGCTCCGCTCGCAGTTTGGCATCGGCAGCGAGGTCTATAGCGTGACCAGCTACAAGGCGCTCTACTACGACGGGCGCGGGTGCGAGCGCTGGAATCGCCTGCACCCGCAGGCCCCTGTGCGGCAGCCATACGTCTCCCGCGTGCTGGCCGATCGCTCGGGCCCGGTGGTGGCGGCGCTGGACTATGTGGCCGCGGTGGCACTGGCGATCAGCCCGTATGTGCCGCAGCCCTACGTGGTGCTGGGGACCGACGGGTTCGGGCGCAGCGAGGGTCGGCCCGAGTTGCGGCGGTTCTTCGAGGTGGATGCCGAGAACATCTGCCTGGCCGCCCTGGGCGCGCTGGCCGAGACGGGCCGCTTTTCCAAGGAAAAACTCACCGAGGCCGTGCGCACCCTGGGCCTCGATCCGGAGAAACCCAATCCCGCCACCGCGTGAAG
>CAYXPN010000031.1:0-24180 GCA_964467075.1 uncultured Planctomycetaceae bacterium | reverse complement strand
CCGTGCGCACCCTGGGCCTCGATCCGGAGAAACCCAATCCCGCCACCGCGTGAAGAGAGGCAATGGAGGGCCACGCTCCGTCGTGGCCGCGGCATTGGAGGGCCACGCTTCGTCGTGGCCGCTGCATTGGAGACACGTAGGCCCGAACGAGTCGCGCATGCGACGACGTTCCGGCATCAGCGATTCTCGCCGGAACGGCGCTGCGCTTGTTCCGGCCTACCATTCTACGATCCTCCACAACCGAAGTCAGAAACACCGGAGCACTGGCAGAGCCAGTGGCAGGCGCACACAATATACGTGAACCAAGGAGGCGCTGCCGCCATGACCATCGACTTCAAGCTGCCCTCGCTGGGCGAAAACATCGACAGCGGCGACGTGGTCAAGCTGCTGGTCCAACCCGACCAGGTGATCGCCGCCAACGACCCCGTGCTGGAGCTGGAGACCGACAAGGCCGTGGTCGAGCTGCCGTGCCCCCATGCCGGCCGCATCACGGCGATCCACGTCACTGCGGGCCAGACGGTGCGCGTGGGCCAGGCGCTGTTGAGCCTGGAACCCGAGGCCCAGCCCGCGGCAGACGATCAGTCGGCCGGCGAGGGCGAGCGAGCTGCGCCCGAAGCCCCTCCGCCTGAAAGCGCCGAGGCCGAAGGTGCAGTGGCCGAGGCTGCGCCGGCCGAAACCGCGGTGGCCGAATCGCAGCCTGCACACGCGCGCGCGGGTGCTGCCCCACCGTCCGAAGGCCCGATCCCCGCCGGCCCCGCGGCGCGCCGCCTGGCCCGCGAGCTGGGCGTGGATTTGAGAGACATTCGCGCCAGCGGCAAGCGCGGCCGCATCACGCCCGAGGACGTGCGCACCGCGGCCGAGGGGCCACCAGCGCCGGCGAGTGCCGCGGGTGCCGCACGAGCACCTGCTGCGCGCCCGGAGCGGGCGCCCCAGCCCGCGCCCGGCCGGGGCGAAGCAGGCCAGCCGGCCCGGGCGCCCGAGCGAGTCGTTCCGCCGGGCGAGTTGGGAGAGGACCAGTGGGGCCCGGTGCGCCGGGAACGCATCTCGCGCATCCGCCAGACCATTGCCGCGCAGATGACCAAGGCCGCCCGGACGATCCCCCACGTGACCAACTTCGACGACGCCGACATCACGCGGCTCGATGCCCTGCGCAAGGACGTGCCGCAAGACTGGCTGGGCGCAGGCGTGAAACTCACGCTGATGCCCATGCTGCTGCGCGCCGTGGCACTCACCCTGCGGCAACATCCGGTGCTCAATGCGCTGCTCGACGAAGAGCAGCAGGAGATCGTCTACAAGGAATACATCAACCTGGGCGTGGCCGTGGACACGCCGCGCGGGCTGGTGGTGCCCGTGCTCCGGCAGGTCGATCAATTGGGCACGATTGAGATCGCCCGGCAGTTGGCCGACGTTGCGCAGCGTGCGCGCAGGGCGGACTTCGCCATCGAGGAGCTGCGCGGCGGCACGTTTACGGTCAGCAACCTGGGGGCGGTGGGCGGCACCTACAGCACGCCGATCATCAACCACCCGGAGGTGGCCATCCTGCTGTTGGGGCGGGCGCGGTGGTTGCCTCAGGTGCGCGAAGGGCGCGTCGAGCCGCGTCTCATGCTGCCCCTGAGCCTGTCGTACGACCACCGGCTGGTCGATGGGGCCGCGGCCGGGCGGTTCCTCAACGACCTGATCGCCATCCTCGAGTCGCCGGGCCGGCTGCTGCTGGGGTGAAATGCTGCTTCGCTGAGCTACGAGCACCTACCGTCTCGTAAGGCAATTGATGCTACCGGGGTGGCCGGGGCTGGAGCGCAGCGAAGCCCCGGCAAGTAGAACCGGAGGCGTCTGGTTGAAGGTAACGCATTCCTGAATTGACGCGCCAATACGTACGTTTTCCCGACCGGGGCTTCGGGCCACCCTTTGGGCGTCCCTCCAGCCCCGGCCACCCGCCGCCGGTTTCCATTCGCCCAACGCGTTTGCCAATCGCCACGAACAAACGGAAGAACGGAGAAACCCTGAGATGGAAACCCAACTTGCCGTCGTGGGCGCAGGCCCGGGCGGATATGCGGCCGCATTCCTGGCGGCCGACCTGGGCATGAGCGTGACACTGGTCGAACAGGAGCCGCGCTTGGGCGGCGTGTGCCTGTTGCGCGGCTGCATTCCTTCCAAGGCGTTGCTCCACGTGGCCCGCATCCTGGCCGAGGCCCGGCAGGTGGCCGAATGGGGCGTGCGCTTTGCTGAGCCGGCCATCGACATTAAGACCATGCGGCGACGCAAGGAACAGGTGATCGACACCCTGGTGGGCGGACTGAGGCAACTGGCCCAGCGCCGCAAGGTCCAGGTCGTTCAGGCCCGCGCAGTGTTCCGAGACTCCCACACGCTCAAGCTGTCGCCGACGGGCAAGGACGCGCCGGACGACGAGGTGCTGCGTTTCGAGCACTGCATTGTGGCCACCGGTTCGCGTCCGGTCATGCCCGCGCCCTTTGACCAGCCGAGCCCGCGCGTGATGGATTCTACCGAGGCCCTGGAGCTGCCCGAGGTGCCCGAGCGCCTGCTGGTGGTGGGCGGCGGCTACATCGGTCTGGAAATGGGCACGGTCTATGCGGCGCTGGGCTCGCGGGTGACCGTGGTCGAGCTGACCGCGGGGCTGCTGCCGGGCGTGGACCGCGACCTGGTCAAGCCGCTGGAAAAGACACTCAAGAACCGTTTCGAGGCCGTGTATTTGAACACCAAGGTCGCGGCCTTGAAGGAAAAAGGCCACGCCATGGAGGTGCAATTCGAGGGCGAGGCCGAGCCCGCGGTCCAGCGCTTCGATCGCGTGCTGGTCTGTGTGGGACGCCGGTCCAACAGCGACAGCGTGGGCCTGGAGAACACACGGATCGAGCTGGACGACCAGGGGTTCATCCAGGTGGACGAGCAACTGCGCACCGCGGACCCGGCGATCCTGGCCATCGGCGACGTGGCCGGAGGGCCCATGCTCGCCCACAAGGCCACGCACGAAGGCAAAGTGGCGGTGGAGGCCCTGGCCGGCCGTGCAGCCACGTTTCAGCCCCGGGCCATTCCGGCCGTGGTGTTTACCGATCCGGAGATCGCCTGGGCCGGCTTGACGCGCACGCAGGCCGAAAGCGAAGGGCTCGACGTGGCCACCGCGGTGTTTCCCTGGGCGGCCAGCGGTCGGGCCCAGGCCGTGGGAGCCACCGAGGGATTGACCCGCTGGGTGATCGACCGGGCAAGCGGGCGCGTGCTGGGTTGCGGGATTGTCGGCCCCGGCGCGGGAGAGTTGGTCAGCGAGGCCGTGCTGGCCGTCGAGCTGGGCGCAAGCGTGGAGGATGTGGCAGAGACGATCCATCCGCACCCTACGCTGAGCGAAACCCTGGGTGCCGCGGCCGAAGTCCATCTGGGCAAGGCCACTGATCTGTATCGCCCCCGGCGCAACCGGCGTTAGCGCGCCGGGTAGCGCGTGAGGCGTGCGTGCTCTGCACGCACGCGCTGGCTGAAGACGGTAGCCACGCTCGCCAGAGCGTGGACAGCACATGGCGACCTCGTGCGGCAAACAGGTCTGTCCACCGTCTGGCGACGGTGGCTACTGCTCGGCGACGGTGGCTACTGCTCGGCAACCGTGCCCGAACTACTCTCTTGCCCGCCGCGTAGCCGAATTCGGGGAGTCGTCTCGGTAGCACTTTCGCGGTCCGAGGCAGTCGATTCCGGCCACGACCGCAGCGTGGCCCTCCTGCGTTCATGCGCGCCCTTTGGAGGGACGCGCTCTGTCGCGTCCGTGGTTGCCCGTCGATTCCGGCCACGACCGCAGCGTGGCCCTCCATTGTCGATTCCGGCCACGACCGCAGCGTGGCCCTCCATTGCAGCCGGCGCCCACGGGTGGGTCGGGATGTAGTGGTCGCCTCGATAATAGCAACGTTCCCAATGGCGCGGCTGTTTCCGATGGCAACGGTTTTCGGGCCTTGTTGCCGGAAAACAACATCCCATGTTGTGCCGGGGCCACACGTGGCGGAATTGCATGGTAGAGTTGTGTTGGCCCGCCTTTGTACGACCTGCCTCTCAGCGCAAGCCACCAGGCGGCCCGCCGAAGAGTATGGACGCGCTTGTTCCGGCGGCCGCGAGCCCGAATTCTCACCCGCCAGTCGCCGGACAAGACCCGGAAGCCCGGCCGACTGCCAGGCCGGCCTATCGACTCGGGTGGGTCGCCCTCGGCCGCCCGAGGGCTTCCAGTCAAAACGATCCATCCGCGTGAAGGCCGAGGACGAGGCCATGAACCGTTTTGCCGCTGGAATCACAGGAGGCGCGGGACGAGCAGTGCCTGGGAGCGGTGCCTGGCTTTCTCTTGCCCGCGGGGCGTCTTCCACCAGGAGCGCGTGGCGCGTGTGCCTGGCGTCGCTGGTCCCAAGCAGGACCGGCGCGCTCGGCTGCACTGCAGTATTGGCCTGCGCGCTGGTGTGGCTTGGTGGGTGCTATTCGTGGCAGGGGGTGCGCATCGACCCGACCGGAGAGCGGATCTTCACGCGCAGCCCGCTTGGCCCCATGGTGCCCGTCGACGAGCCGCCGCCGGCCAGCGGGTGCGAAGACATCGGCCTGTGCTTGCAGCCGGCCGAGACGGTCGCGCCCGTGGGCGACGAAGTGGTGCTGGTGGCCAGTGCCCTGGGGCCCGACGGCTACATGACCACCAATCGCCGCCTCGATTGGACGCTGGCCGCGGGCAGCGTGGGCCATTTTGTGGCCGTGGGCGAGGGAACCTGGGGCGATCTGTTGACCGCCGACTTCAATTACCCGCGCAAGGTGGACAACACCTTTGTGATCGGCAACACCTCGCGCCGCTACCTGCGCCTGACGCGCGGCACGCTCTCGGCCGAGGACGACGTGTACGTGCTGCCGGGCCAGGGCTGGGTCTCGCTCAGCTCGCCGGTCGAGGGCACCAGCTACGTGACCGTCTGTGCGCCCGCGGTTTACAACTGGCAGGCGCGCAAGCAGACCGCGCTTGTTCATTGGGTCGATGCGCAGTGGCAGTTTCCGCCACCCACCATCAACCCGGCAGGCGGGCGCGCGGTGTTGACCACCACGGTGCTGCACCAATCGGACCAGAGCCCTTGCGCGGGCTGGCTGGTGCGCTACGAGATACTCGACGGTCCGCCGGCCGGCTTCGCGCCGGAGGGTGCGCGCGTGGTCGAGGTTTCGACGGACCAGACGGGTCGGGCGAGTGTGGAGGTTTTCCAGACCGAGCCGGCGCCGGGCACGAACCAGATTCGCATCCAGGTGATCCGTCCCGCCCAGCCCACCGGACCGTTGACCCGACAATTGCTCGTGGGCACGGGCACGACCAGCGCCACCTGGAGCGCGCCGGGATTGGCCGTGCGCCAGACAGGTCCTTCCGCGGCCGGCGTAGGCACGCAGATCAGCTTGCGCGCCGAGGTGAGCAATCCGGGCGACCTGCCCGTGCAGGACGTGGTGCTCACCGAGCAGGTGCCGCCCGGGCTCACCTACCTGGGGAGCAATCCACCGGCCGAGGCTGCCGCGGACAGGCTCCAGTGGCGATTGGGCCAGATCGGACCGGGCGAGGTGCGGGTAGTGGAGATCAACTACCGGGCTGCGCGCGAGGGTTCGGTCACCTGCTGTGCCGAGGCTGCGGCAGCCGGCGGGCTGACCGCCTCGAGCTGCACCACGATCAATGTCTCGACCGCCCCGCCCCCGGTGGTGCAACTGAGCATCAGCGGGCCGGATCGGGCGACCGTGGGCAGCCGCGTGCAGTTTGAGGTCACCATCACCAACCGCGGGGCCGTGCCGACCGGAGAGTTGATCATCAAGGACCATTTCGATCCGGGCCTGCAGCACGACGTGGCGCAGGAGTGGATCGAACGCGACCTGGGCGAGTTCCAGCCGGGCCAGTCGCTCACGGTCATGGTGACCTTCACGGTGGTGCAGGCGGGCAGCCTTTGCCATCAGGTGCAAGTGCTCACAAGAGCCGGGCAGGTGCTGGCCACGGAGCGCGTGTGTGTGGAGGCAGTTGCGGCCGCCGCGCCCGGCGCCGCGCCGCCTGCGCCGGCTCCGGCAGCGTCTGCCTTTTCGGTCACCAAGACCGGACCGGACCGGCGCACCGCGGGCCAGACCGCCGAGTTTGTAATCAACGTCTCCAACACCGGCACCCAGGAGCTGGCCAACCTGCGCGTAGTGGATATTTATGACGCGGCCCTGAAACCCACCTTAGCCACCGAGGGGCACCGCGTGGAAGGCAACAGCCTGGTCTGGACCGTCGATCGCCTGCCCGCGGGCACTTCCACGCAGCTCCAGGTCCACTGCGAATGCCTTGAAGCCGGCCAGAACGTGTGCAATCGGGTGAGCGTCAGCGCGCCGGACGGCACGCGCGCTGAGGATAGCGCGTGTCTGACGATCCTGCCGGCCACGTCGAGCGCCATGCCCCCGTCCGGCACCGTTCCGGGTCAGCCCCCGGGCTTAGAACCCGGTCAGCCCCCTGTCCCGCCGCCAGGACCCGGCACGGGCGGTGCACCGCTGAAGCTACACATAGCCGATCTGCGCGACCCGGTGGCCGCGGGCAAGGAAGTGACCTACGACATTCGGGTCACCAACCAGGGCACGGCCGCGGACGACCAGGTGGTCGTGGCAGTCGACGTGCCTGCGGGGCTTTTGATCGTTCCGCTCGGCACGGTCGGGCCGGGATTGAGCAAACCGAGCATCGAAGGCCGGACCGTGCGCTTCGACCCCGTCGGACCGCTCGGGCCCGGCGAGGCGCTCGATTTCCGCGTGCGCGTGCTGGCGCAGCAGCCCGGGCAGTATCGGCTGCAAGCCACGGTCACGAGCCGCAATTCGCCCCAGCCGGCGAGCGTCGAAGAAACCACCGAGGTATTCTGAGCCCTCGTGTGAGACAAATCGCCGGGTGGCACGCCCGGAGGTTGAGTGTGGGCGTAGTGAGCGCTGCGAGGTCCGGTCATCCCGTAGGGGCGACGCATGCGTCGCCCCTACCAATGCCAAGCGTGCCACCCGCCGCGCGTCGGGCCCGATGAATCGGGTCACTACGAACGGTTTGTAGTGACCGTACTTGTACGGTCTTTGAAGAGACCCGTGGAATCGGGTCACTACCAGCGGCAGGCTTCTACTCTACTGGCCCGAAAGAAACCACCTCCCCTGCCAACGTGCTCAGGAACAACCGCCCGCGCGCAGCGGCCATGCCGTCGAACACGGGCACGGCTTCGAGCTCATAGCGGGCCAGCAGCTCGCCACTCTCCGGTGAAAACACGGCCAGCAGGCCGGCCACTTCGGCCTCGGTCGCCGGGTCGGCCAGCAGGCTCAGGTCTTCCACGTGGCCCGCTCCCGCGGCAAACAGGGCCGGCCCGGCCTTGACCATCGCCCGGACCACCAGCGGCACCTCCCGGGTCCAGCGGGAACGTTCGGCCGCTTCGCCGCCCGGCTGGTTGGCGGCAAACAGCCGGTAGAAAGTCTTGCGGGTCTGCGCCTCCCGGTCGCCGCGGAAATGAAACACGGTGGCCGCGTCGATGCCCACGTGGGCCCCGGTGTGGGCGTATTGGTCGCGCCCGTAACCGTAGACCGCCGAGCCGTCGACCACCAGGATGCGGCCGGCCGGCACTTGCATGCCCGCCCGGGGCCAGCCGCCGTAGGCGGTGCCCATCTTGGTGCCGATCATCCAATAGGTCCGGTGCCACCAGGTATCGTCCAGCAGCCCCTGGGAACAGAACAAGTGGGGCACGTCGGGCGGTGCGGGCCGGCCTTCCAGATCGAACCGCAGATGGC
Source organism: uncultured Planctomycetaceae bacterium (assembly GCA_964467075.1). Taxonomy (GTDB): domain Bacteria; phylum Planctomycetota; class Planctomycetia; order Pirellulales; family Thermoguttaceae; genus CAYXPN01. Next base: position 16,422 of record CAYXPN010000031.1, on the reverse strand, counting down.
GCAGGAAGACCGACTCGCCGTCGGAGGAGAGCACGTCGGGCAGGGCACCCGGAATGTTGGTCCCCTTGGTTTCTTCCTTGGGCACGCCGCCGTCTTCCCAGGTGCGGTCCCAGAGGCGGGTCTGGCTGAGCGGCCTGCCGGTTCGCGCATCGAGCCGGCAGACATACATGCCGCCGTCCAGATACGACGAACGCCCGGCCACGCACCAGACCACGCCGTCGTGGACGAGCACACTGCCCACCGCGGGCCAGACCGACTCGACCTGGTCGTAGGCCACCAGGCGCCGGTCCCGGGGCGCTGCGCGGAAGCGCCACACCAGGCTTCCGTCGGCCGTGCGCAGGCAATACACGTGGCCGTCCGCACAGCCGAAGAGCACGCGCCCCTGCCAGACCGTGGGCGCCGAGTCGATGCGCCCGCCCGCGGTGCGCCGCCAGACAACCTGCCCCGATGCCGCGTCCAGCGCGCAAAGCTCATGTTCGTCGGTTCGCGCCACGAACAGCTTGCCCTCGGCCACCACCGGGCTGGTGAGCTTGCCGCCCAAGTCTGCCTGCCATTGCTCTTGGAGCTTGGTGGGCACCACACAGCGGGCCAAGCCGCTGCGCGCCATGTCGCCGCGATAGGTGGGCCAGTCGTCGGGCCCTTGCGCCTGTCGCGAAGTGGGCGCAGGCCGGCCGGCCGCTTGTTCATAGGCCGGGCCGTGCTGCAGCCGTTCCGGCATTGGCGGAGCAGGCTGCTCTGCGTCGGTGCGCTTCGGCGCCACGCAGTTGAACCCGGTCAACAGCGCCTCGATGAAACACGCACACGAGTGCGGCGGCGCATAGATCATCCCGTTGCAGGGCATCACCCCGTACTGACACGTGGCACGCACCCAGTGGTTGGCCGCGGCCCGGCCCGTGGCCACGTCGATCAGCTCCACGCCGGCCCGGCCCAAAACCAGATAGCGGCTGGTGGCCTTGTTGCGATAGCAGCGGTGGTGTCCCATGCCGGGCAGGAAGAACTCCTGGTCCGGCGGGCGCGTGCGGCGCACTTCCCCCGTTTTCAGGTCGCGTGCCTCGGTGATGCCGGGCTCCGAAGCCCTGACCAACTTGCCGGTCCACACCAGCTCACCGGTCACCAGCACGTCGACCGGCGCGTTGTAGCACTCCTTGGCCGGACAGCTCCAAAGGCGCTCGCCGGTCTCGGCGGAAAAAGCGATCAGCTCGCCCACCGGGGCCTGGCCGCCGGCGCTGCTGACGAGCCACTGCACCTGTCGGTCGGGAAAGGCATCCTCGGGCGCGGCCGCGCTGGCGGCCCGATCGGCCGAGAGCACCACGCCGTCCACCACCACCAGCGTGGGCGCCGACCACGAGGGGCGCAGCAACGCTACCGGACGCTCGGCGCGCCAGACCTCCTCTCCGCTGTTGAAGTCGAGACAGATCACGTGGCCAGGGGCCTGGAAGAACACGCGGCCCTGGGCGGCCGCCAGCGTGGTGGGCATCAGCTCCGCGGTATCTGCATCGGCCTTCTGCCAGAGCAGCTTGCCGCTCTGGGCATCGAGCGCCAGCAGGCGCTTGCGAGGCGCCTTTTCCAGATAGGCCGGGCGTTGTGAGCGGATGTCGAGCTCTTCCAGCTCGCCGCGGCGCAACTGCCGCGCCACCGCAGCGCCGGGCGGCTGGTCGTCGCCGGCCACTACCAGCAGCGTGCCCTCGTGGCAGATCACCTCCAGCGTGCCTGCGGTGTTCTCATAGGTATGCACTGTCTCGCCCGTGGCCGCATCCAGCGCGCAGAGCGGCTTGCCGTAGCCCGGCGTGACATACACCCGATCGCCCACGGCCACCAGTCGCCGGGCCAGCTCGGTCGGCCCGCTGCGGAAGCCGCGCAGGTGTCCCTCCCAGGGTGCGACCGGGCGCTTCCAGAGCACCACGCCGCTGAATGCATCGCGGGCGACCAGGAACCATTGCGGGGGCAAGGCCACCGCGGCGATGGGCCCTTCGTCGACGATGTAGAAGATGCGCCCCGCGGTTGAAACCAGCGCACTCACGCTGGCCAGGTGGTCGTGGCTGCGCGCGTGGCGCGGACTGGCGACCCACTGAAGATGATAGGGCACGCCCACGCGCTCGTCCTGGGCCACTGCGTTGTTGCTCGCATCGTAAAGGTAGTGGGTCCACTGGTCGATTGCGTCCGGCCAGGGCTTGACGATCTTCTGCCACGAGCCAGCCTGCTTCACGTAGGCGGCCCCGCCCGGCGAGAGCACGCGCAGCATTTCGGCCTCGGCCGGCGCGTGCTGGCCCAGCGCATCCAGATCGGCCACCAGCAGCCCGACCAGATTGTCTGTGTACGGCAAGGACCCGCCGCTCCAGCGGGCCGCGCTTACCGGGCCGTATTGACCCAGGGATTGGATGTGCTGCCGGGCGCGTTCCACGTTCTGCGGATCGGCGTCCAGACCGTGGACCAGGTAGCCTGGTCCTGCGCAGAGCGCAGCGGTCAAGCGGCCGTCGCCGCAGGGAACGTGTACGATCAATCCGCCGCGCACGCCCGTGGCCTCGAGAATCTGCTGCGCCTGGTCGGAGGCCGCCGGGTCGTTCGGCTCCGCTGCGCGTGCCGCGGGGAGTGCCAGCGCACCGGCCGCCAGCACGAGCAGCACGCCCGCCGCGGCCACGCGCAGTCTTAGAACTTGCAAAAGTATTACTTCCCGGGGCTTCGCTTTGCTCCAGCCCCGGCCACCCGGGGCTGGGGATCGAATTCCAGAGACATTTCCTTTACAAGTTGTTATCCCCATCACAAAGCTGCCTTGGCCCGAGACGTTCATATCGATCTCCTTGTGCAAGAGGGTTTTCCTTGCAGCAGAGCCTATCGCGCTGGGCGTGCGCAGTCAACCAGCGAACGCTCCGACAAGTCGCAGATTGCCAGGCACGGCGGTTGGCAGCGATTGACAAGCAGGGCAGTTAGTGGTCGGGTCAGGAGACCCGACCACAACGGGGGGGCTCCGACAATGTGCGGGCCGTGGAAGGCCACGCTCCGTCGTGGCCATACGGCTACGGGCGCTCCGGCAGCGGGCCTTGCCAATCGGGAAGCGGCGCCGCGGGCCGGGTGATCTCGGGCAGCGCGGCTTTCGTTTCCCGCCACACGCGGTAGTGCTCGGCCCAGTTTTCCGGCGAGAGACCGCGGGCCCGCTGCGGTTGCCCGGTGAGATAGAAGACCGCCTGCAGGTCGAGCACCTCGCGCCAAGTGATCGGCTGCGCACGCGCTTCGGCGAGCAGTGTTTCATGATACTCCAGCACCGAGGCGACCTGGTCGCCCGGCTCGAGCGGGGCCCGCCAGGCCCACCAGTGGGCCCAGCGCGCGAGCAACTCCTCTCGCTGCCCGAGCTGCGCGGCAAACTGGCGGCGCAGGGCGTTGCTGCACCTGGCTTCGCCCAGATATCGGGCCAGGTAGAGATCGAAGCGCTGGTTTCCCGTACCCCATTTGGCGACCAGCACGGCCCGAGACGTGGCAGGCGCGGCCGGCCGTTCGAACCACTCGATCTGTGGCTGGGCCTCTTGGAAGGAAGCAGCCGCGCCCACGCGGTAGCAGGCCCACTGGCACTGGAGCAAGTCGCGCTTGGCCCAGGCCCAGATGAGGGCGGCAGCGACCGCCGAGAGCGCAATCAGCAGAACCAATCGAGACCGGCGCATGCCGTCAGCTTACTCGACCGGGCTCGAAGGGAAAAGCCGTAGGGTGCTCGCACGCACGCGACTTTGCGGAACCGTCACGCAGTTCCTCTCTGGAGCAATTGTCCGCCGTCTGGCTTCCGGCGGCTGCACTGAGCGCGTGGCTGCAAGCAGCCACTTTGCAGGCTACAGGCTGGGCATTTCGATTGAAGGACTTCGCGACCCAGGGTGGCAACGGACGCGCTCGGCCGCAGGGACGCGCGACGTGCTTGAGCACGTTTCCACGACCTCGGATGCGTGCGACGTGGCTTGTGGAACGACCGCAAATCGTGCGCTCGTTCGACCGGCGACACCCACACCGCCGGCCGCTCCACAATGTTCACCTGTCCCCACACCACGCTTGCCGACAGGTCGACCGAAAGGCATCTCGTCCGCAACTACGGTCGGCGCGCCGTTGCTCTCCCCGGTGGGATCGATGAAAGAACGACAGTGACTCCTGTCTGCGAAGTTCAACGACGGACAAACCCAACCGGCCTTTGCACAACCCGCGCAGCAGGCCGGTTCGACAAGCCGCTCCTTGTTGCTTGAGGAGAAACGAACACGAGAACCTAGCCGGGCGGACGCGGTCTGCGCCAAGGCAAGCCGGCCTGCACGGCATCTGCCGCGTCCACCAGAAACTGCTGGTGTTGCATTCGCAACCGGCGTCGACGTTCGAGGGCACTCAGTTGGCGGCTGAGTGCCCCCTCCCCAGGCCCGGAACGCGCACTCCACGGCCGATAGGGCGGATACCATGCACCGGGCGGAGGGCCTCCGACAGGACGAATCATGGGCAATGAAGCTGGCTGAGGTTCTGCAATCCGCCTTCGCCCGGCCTTTTTGCGGCCGAACAACCAATGAGTCAGACGAACCCACGAACGCCGGAAATCAGACAAGTCCGGCAAAGGCACCGGCGGGCCGGATCAAGACCCGCATCGGGGCGCTCGCTTTGGAACGACACCCGCAGAGGCGGGTCTGGTCACAGCCACTCACAGGAAAAACCCCCGGGACGCGGTGAGCCGCTTGCGCGTGGTCCTGCTGGTTGCTCACCCACAAAACCGAACGACACTCACGGCCGAAACCCGTCGGGCCCGCGCCGCGCCGCTCGGCACGAGCCCCCCGGCGTCTCAGCGACGGCTCTCACCGCGCCCGGGGCCGTTGACACTCACTTGCAGGAGACGACGCCTCGACCACAGACCGCTCGCTCGCCTGGTGTTGCGTCGCCGTCGTCCGGCATTCTGGATATGCCCGACGGGGAGCGAAAGTCAAACAAATCCGGGCGGAAATCCTCAAGAAGCTCCGCAGGACGCGCAACACTTCCGCTTCTTTCCTGAGGGTTGCAGCAGGCGCCGCAGCTTTCCAGAATGGGCTTCTCCGCGCAGTTTCGCCCGACGGTCATTGCTTCGGGGCGAGGAGTCGGGATGGGCAGTGGGCGCAGAATACGCCGGCGTTGAGCGGGGACGATGGTTTACGCGGAGAGCAGGACGAGTGCGGGCGCTCGCGCCGGTTGGGCAAACCGCGGCACGCATTCAGCCCGTGAATCGGCTGGCGATCAGGCAGATATTCTGGCCGCCGAAGCCGAAGCTGTTGCTCAGGGCCCGGTCGCAGCGCGTCTCGCGTGCGGCATTGGGCACGTAGTCCAAATCGCAGTCGGGATCGAGCTCTTCGTAGTTCATCGTGGGCGGCACCACGTTGTCGCGAATGGCCAGCAGACAGAAAATCAGTTCGGTGGCCCCGGCCGCGGCGATCAGGTGGCCGAGCACGCTCTTCGTGCTGGAGAAGGGAATCTTGTAGGCGCGCTCGCCGAATACGCGCTTGACGGCCAGCGTTTCCACTTTGTCGTTGACCGCGGTGCTGGTGCCGTGGGCATTGATGTAGTCGATCTGATCGGTGTTCAACGCGGCGTCGGCCAGGGCCATTTGGATGCAACTGATGGCCCCGCGTCCTTCCGGGTGGGTATCGGTGATGCGGAAGGCGTCGGCGGTCGATCCATAGCCGGTCAGCTCGCCGTAGATCTTTGCCCCGCGCGCGCGGGCGTGTTCGAGAGATTCGAGCACCACCATGCCCGCCCCTTCGCCCAGCACGAATCCGTCGCGCAGCCGGTCAAAGGGGCGCGAGGACCGGGTGGGTTCGTCGTTGCGCGTGCTCAGGGCCGTGAGCAGATTAAAGCCCATCACGCCGAACGGATGGATCATGGTGTGGGTGCCGCCGGAGAGCATCACGTCGGCTTCGCCGCGGCGGATAATCTCCGCGGCCTCGCCGATGGCCTGGCTGCTGGCCGCACAGGCGGTCAGGCAATTGACGTTCGGGCCCTCGGCTCCGAAGAGGCTGGCCAGATGGCCGGCCGGCATGTTGGGCTCCTGCTCCAGCTCGGCGATCGGATGGAGCAGCTCCAGGCCGCGCCGCATGAATCGCGCCATGTCGAGCGTTTCGCCGCCGGACAGCCCGGCCACCATCATCTGGGTGAAGCGTTCGAAGTCCTGCTGGCCCTCGCCGCTGCCCAGGTACACGCCGAAGCGCGTGGGGTCCACCCCGGCCTCGAGAACTCCCGAGTCGGCCACCGCCTTCTTGGCCGCGCCGATGGCGAAATGGGTGTGGCGCCCCTGGTACTTCCACTGCTGCGGGTCCTCGCCCACGTCGCCCAGGTCCCAATCGCGCACCTCCGCGGCGATACGCGTGGGGAAGTCGCTGGCGTCGAACAGGGTGATATAGCCGATCCCCGACTCCCCGGCCAGCACCCGCTGCCAGACCGTCTCCAGCTCGGACCCCAACGGGGTGACATAGCCCATTCCGGTGACCACGACACGCTGGCGCATGATCGGGTTCCTCGCAGCCCCTTGCTGCTCAACAAGGCTCTCGCCGGCGATGGTCCGCAACACCTCTGCGCGGGCCGCGGCAACGGGTCGTTGCAGGGCGGGGTCACTACGGCGGGCGCAGCGGGCCGCCGTCGGCCGCGCGCCCCACCTCGAACGCCCGCAACAGGCGCATCATGTGGATGAACGTATCGGTATCGAACAGCGAATCCAGGCGCTCGTCGTTCAGGTGGGCGAAGACGATCTCGCCCTCGGCGTGCAGCTCGTCGCCTCGGTAGCTGGTGGCGTGGACCATGGATCCTTCTTCCTTGACGTACTCCACGCGCGTGGTATAGATCAAGCTGTCGCCGGGCACCGCCTCGCTGAAGAAGTGGATCTTGGGAACCTTGGCCAACACGACCTTCTCGCGGAAATGGTTGTATTCGCAGATCAACAGCCCGCCGGTCTGTGCCAGGCCCTCGATCACCAGGGAGGCGGGCAACACCGGATAGGCGGCCACCTGGTCGTGCAGGTGGTCCTCGGCCAACGAGACGTTCTTGATCGCTTTGGCCACGCGACCACTCTCGAATTCCACGAAACGGTCGATCCAATACCAGCGCATACCAGCGGCCGTTTGCTTGCGTTGCAGTGGACGACGCAGACGGCTCGGCGGGTGAATTGCCCTCAGGCCGCCGTGCGCGCGGGGTGAACAACCCGGGCGGATCGAGTGCGGTCGGCTGCGCCGCACCCGACGCGCACGCTTCGGCCGGTCTGGACCGCCGCTACCGGGCAGCACACCCGCGCCGTGCTAATCGGTCACTTCCACCTTGGTTTCGATGAACCGGCACATGTCCCCCACGGTGAGCAGATTGCCGAAATCCTGCACCACGGGGTTCTGGACGAACTCGTCGAGGTTGATGAACGGAATGCGCTTGCGCAGTTCCTCCAAGCCCTTTTCCGTGACCTTGCCGTCCTGGACGTACTCCGGGTTGGTCAGCACGTCTTCGGGGAACAGCTCGCCGCGGGGAATCTTGATGTCGAAGGCCTTCTCCAGCCGGAAGACAATATCCAGGAAGTCGATCGACTCGGCGCCCAAATCGCCCACCAGGGTCGCCTCCGGCGTGACCTCGTCCTCATCCACGCCCAGCGCATCGACCAGCGCCGTACGGATCTTCTCGAAGATCTCCTCACGTGATGGCATTGCAAGACACCTCCAACGAGTCCGAGCAGTTGATCACCACCAATGTCCAGTCGCGTGACGCGGCCGGCCGCCTCCGCCACCCTCGCGGTGGCGCGTTGGGTCAACAGCGGCCTGTTCGTCGTCACCCACCCCCCCAAACAAGGGTAACGCCAAGTCGCCCAGCCCGGAATGAGGGGGTCTCCGGCCGTGGTGGGCGCTATCCCAAGCTGCCTATTCTGCCTTAACTGCTCTGCAAGCAGAAGGCCCCTTCGTCTTCTCATCGGCCGGCACGCCTCAGGCGGTTTGACCTTTCACGCGCCGACCCGCCCGGCGCCCGTCCACTCAACTCCCGGTCTGGGGCCTCGTACGCATGCTCGCAGGCCCACATGTCCGTGCTTCCCCACCCGCCGAGGAGCCGCTCGTTCGGCTCCCTGCGGGCTCTCAATACCCGCCCAGGCTCAATCCGCCGTCCACGCGGATGACTTGCCCGGTCATGTAGGAGGCCTCGTCGCTGGCCAGAAACGCCACCAGGGCGGCCACCTCCTCGGGCTTGCCGATCCGCCGCATGGGCACGATGCCCTTGATCTGATCGCCGGCAATGCCGCGGACCACCTGACTCATGTCGGTCTCAATCATGCCGGGGGCTACCGCATTGACGCGCACCCCGCGTGGGGCCAGCTCTTTGGCCAGCGCGCGCGTCAGACCTTCGATCCCCCCCTTGCTGGCCGCGTAGTTGACCTGCCCGCGCGAGGCGAACTGGGCAGCCGTGCTGGAGAGGTTCACCATGCTGCCGCGGCGGCGCATCATCATCGGCTGCACCACGGCATGGCAGTAGTGGCAGGTGCCGTCGAGGTTGGTCTCCAGCACGTCGCGCCACTGCTGATCGGTCATGGCGCCGAACAACCCGTCCTGCACGATCCCCGCGGAGTTGACCAGCACATCGAGGTGTTCCCACTGCTCGATGAGCTGCTCGACCAGTTCGTGGGCCCGGGCCCCGTCGCGCACGTCGGCCTGGAACAGATGGACCTCGCCGGGGGCGGCCTCGAGCTGTTCGCGCAGGCTCTCCGCGGCCTGTTGGTTGCGCTGATAGACCACGGCCACCTTGGCCCCTTGCTCGGCGAACTGCACAACACAGGCGCGCCCGATGCCGCGGCTGCCGCCGGTGACCAGCACGGTCTTGTCCTTGAATCGCATGGCCCTGGGCGTCCTTCGGACTGGTTTCGGACTGGTAAATGGATTGATGCTGTATGGGTGACTGAGACTGGAGTCTCGCGAAACGCCCAAGAAACAACGGCTTCCGGCCGCCTGCTGGGCGCCCGCGGCCAGTTGCGGCCACCGCCCCCGCCAGGAGTTGTTTCCTTACGAGCTGTTGGTCTGTTGTCTCGCTTTGCGGCGCTCCCTGCCGGCTGTCCGGGCACGGCAACCCCCGGCTGTTCGGCGAGCGGGGCTCCACAGAGTCCGTGGCGGGGGCGAAAGGTTCCTGGGTGGTCAGAGACGGCGCGGTCAGTCGGGCGGTTCAGGTGGTCCGGCTTTCCATGGCCGGGCTCCTCGGCTGATAAAGCGTGGCAAACTGCGCACGCAACTGCGTCTTGATCACTTCGTCCGCGGCGGCATGGGCCGGGTTCTGCTCCGCCAGGTCATAGGAAACCAACACCAGTCGTGCACTGACGATCGTGTGTTCGTCGACCACTCCCCGCGCTTTCAACTGGGTCCGGCCATCGCCGTGCCGGAACATCTCCGCGCTGACCACAAGCGTCTGGCCCGGCTCGAGAAACCGGGCGTATTTGACGTTGTTGGCCTGGCGCAGGACCACCATGCTGTGGGCGAAGTCCTCCGTGGCTCGGATCAGCCATGCGCCGGCCTGCGTCATGGCTTCCAGCATCAACACGCCAGGCATCACCGGGAAGCTCGGGAAGTGGTCGGCCAGATACTCTTCGGCCATGGTCAGCGCCTTGACAGCCGTGATCTTCACGCCTGGTTCCAGTTCCAGGATTCGGTCAATCAGGGTGAATCGCATGCGCAGACCGACTCGTTTTGGGCCAAACAGACCGACTACCTCGCGGCCGCCAAGGCCAAACTCCCAAGTATAGTCGTGCCCTGCCGGCCTCACAACCAGAAAAGCCCGTTGCCGCGCTGGTTTCGGCGCGCCGGGTGTCTCAGGGCCCGCGGATTCGGACCGGAGCACGCCCGGCACCCCCGCCTCCGCCCCAAATGAGGGGAGGGCACCCAGGGCTTTGAAGCGCGGCGAATCCCGTCATCGTCTCCCTCCTGTTAGGTATAGGGCGGGCCGCCAGATGACCCACCCAACGCCTCAAGGGGGGGCCCGGACCAGCCGGAGCCCTGTGGGCAAGCTCTGTTCCGCTCGGCGCCTGGTTTGGCTATACTCCGTGCCCTTTGCGATCTGGCGGCCTGGGGCCCGGCCAATACGGCTTTGGGACGTGGCCTGCTATTTGCGGGAACCTGGGCTTTGTTTGAAGACGAATGCGCGCCCGTAGCCGCCGAAAGCCAGACGGCGGACAAATGGCCCAGGCAGGCCCCGCCGCGAGCCATTGCCCCGTCCACGCTCTGGCGAGCGTGGCTACCGTTTTGAAACAGCGCCCGGTCGCCGGCCGATCGTCCTTGTCTTCGCCTTTTCCGAGTTCCTTACTGCGCACCGGCGGGCGACCCGTTGTCAAGCCCCCGCCGGGCATGCCGACGTGGGCACGGTGTTGTGCGCCCCGGTGCATGTCGAACCTCCCTTGGACTTCGAGCCATGGACTCAACCGCTCTTCTGTACCGAACGGGTCCGCTCTGCACCATGGTGATCGTCGGGTTGTGGGCGGCTGCCGGATGCGGTACGACCAATTGGAGCGACACGCCGCGCACGGCCACCGAGCAATTGCTCATCTCGGACGCCATCGACCGGGCGATCAGCCGGATCGACCTGCGCGCATTGGCCGGCAAGGAGGTCTATCTGGACGCCGCGCCGATCCAGCGTGCCACGGATTCGAGCTACCTTGTGAGCACGCTGCGTCAGCACATGCTCGCCTCGGGTTGCATCCTGCGGGACGATCGCGAAGAGGCGGACTATGTGGTCGAAACTCGCGCCGGAGCAGTGGGCACGGACCGCAGCGAGCTGCTCTTCGGCGTGCCCGCCACCAAAATCCCCCAGGTGGTCCCCGTGCCCGGGGTGCCCAATAGCATTCCCGAGTTCAAGCTGGCCACGCGCACCGAGCAGCGCGCCGTGGCCAAGATCGCCCTGTTTGCCTACAACCGGCACACGGGCCGTCCGGTCTGGCAGTCGGGCATCATTCCGGTGGAGAGCAAGGCCAAGGACATCTGGGTTCTGGGAGCGGGGCCGTTCCAGCAAGGCACGATCTACGACGGCACCAGCTTCGCCGGCGACCGGCTGAGCATCCCACTGATCGACCTGGAGGCCAACAAGCGACAGGCACACCTCTCCGTGGCCGAAGAGGCCTTCTTTGCCGAGCCGGGCTCGGACACCCCGCCGCTGGCCGACGGAGAGAAAGAAGGCGTCCAGTTGGCCCAACAGCAAGACCAAGGCCAGGCCCGCAAAGGCGCCGCAACAAAGGCCGGCGACGCTCCATCGGCCAAGGTGGTGCCTGCCGAACACGTTGAGCCGATCCGCCCGGGCGCATCCGGCGCCTCGGGCAGCAGTTCGCCCGTAGAACACGATTCTGCCGGGCCGGCGGCGACCGACAGTCGAGGCGCGGACCCGTCGGCTGAAAGGTCGCCGCCAGCCCCGGATTCCTCCGCGGACAACGGCCCGCGGGCAGCCGGAGAAGCGCCGGAAACGGATGAGGCAGACACGGGTACTGTGATCCGACTGCGCGTGCCCGAGTTGCTGCCCGATCCGCCCGACCGCATCAAGCCGCTGGCCGACGCTGAGGCGGCCCCACAGCCTCCCGACCGCAGCGTGCTTGTCCCCGAGGCCACCTGGGTCGTGCCGTCGGACGACCCGTTCGCTGCGCCGCCCTGAGCGGGCGTGCCCGAGGGGGGATTTCTTTAACTGCTTGCGCCCACAAATAACTTGTTTAACGGCTAGCCGAAGGCGTCGGTGAAGCGCGTACGCCGTCGCCTGCGGCTCGCCGTTAAACGAGTCGTTGCCGGCTGCACGCAGTATGAGTACACCGACGCCTGCGGCTCGCCGTTAAACGACAGAGCGGGACATTCTCGGACGCGAGCAGTATGCATAGCAGAAGTTGGCTCGGGCGCTGAGAAGCAAACCGCTTAAGCGCAGGGCTCAGCCCGACGCGCGGGTCGCCCCCGGCGGGTCGCCGCGCGGTTCGAGCCCCAACGGGCTTTCTGCGCTCGGCTCGCGCACGCGCAGGGCCGTGCGTCCAGCCACCAGGTCCTCGAACAACCGGCCGATGAACTCCCGCCGCCAACCCCGGGCCAGGCGCGGCGGGCGGTCTTCCCGCTCCGCGCCTTCCAAGCGCCAGGCCAGCCATTCGCGCACGTCCGTGGGTGTGCCCGCCAGAGCGGGGGCCAACCGGGCCTCGCGACACACGCTGCCCAGGGCCGAAAACAGGAACTGGCCGAGCACCGCGTACTGGTCGGCTCGCTCCCGGCGCGCCCCAGGGGCGGGACACTGGCTCTCGGGCAACTGCTGTGCCCGAGCGATACACGCGGCCAATTCCGGCCAGCAGCGCCGCAGGTCCGGCCGATCCAGGCCGCGCACCGCACGAATCCGCTTCACTTCGGCCCACCCGCGTCGGGCCAGTTCGACCAGCAGATCGTCGCGCAACACCCGGCGCGGCGGCTTGTTGCGACGGGCTGCTTCGCGCTCGCGCCAAGTGAACAGTTCCCGAGCCACGGCCAGCCTCCGGGCGTCAAGGCCCGAGAGGCCCGAAACTCTGCGCCAGCGCTCCGCGCTGACCGAGCGCTGGATTTCCTCCTGCCAGCGGGCCATTTCCTCGGCCATCCACTCCAGACGCCCCAGGCGTTCGAGCCGGGCACGCAACTCGCGGTAGAGCGGCAGCAGGCTGGCCACGTCGGCCATGGCATACTCGACCTGGTGTCGCGACAGGGGCCGGCGCCGCCAATCCGTGCGCGTTTCGCGACCGGCCGGCGCCTGGCCGAGCACGCGCGCTGCCAGATTGTTGTAGCTGGCCGGGTATTCCTGACCCACCAGCCCCGCGGCAATCTGCACGTCGAACAACCCCGCGGGCCCGCGGCCCGCAGCCGCCAGACAGAACTCCACCTCCGTGCGCCCGGCATGGACCACCGTGCAATGCTGCCCGCCGGCCAAGGCCTCCCAGAACGGGCCCATTCGGTCCACCGCCAGCGCGTCGATCAAGGCCGACTGCTCGCCAAAGGCCAATTGCACCACGCACAAGACGGGCCGGTAGGTGTATTCGGCCACAAACTCCGTGTCCAGCGCAATGGCATCGCAGTCGGCCAGTTCCCCACACAGCCGCTCAAGCTCTCTGGTACTGGTAATCGTGCGATAGCCGGTTGCGCCCATTTTGCCTCCCCAATCCGCTTTCCTCAGCCCGCCATTTCCAGCCCCCCAGCGCAGAACCTCCCACGCCCCTGTGCCCACCGTATCCCGCCTTGGGCTATGATTCAAGCGGCCGCGGCCTTGCACCAGGCTCGGGCGGCTCGGAACGTGTGACTGTATCACTTCCCGGGGCTTCACTTCGTTGAGAGCCCCGGCCACCCGGGATTGGCGCTTCGATTGGAAAGACAATTCGTCGACAAGCCCTTGGGAGCGGGCGGTTTTCTTGGGGATCCGCTGGGCAATCTTTCAACGCCAGGTAAAGTATATGAGGGTGTCCGGGAATTGTCCCCGGATTCCCCTGAAAAACGAGCGTGTGCCACTGCTTGCCCGCAGGGCAAGCAGTGCTGACAGCGGCGAGGCACTGCGTCTGCCGAAGCAGTGGCTCGTGGACCATCACGCGAGGGTGCAGATGAGCAAGACACCGGAGTCAAAGGCAGTGGTACTGGCCCGGGGGCTGGGCACGCGCATGCGCCGGGCCGACACCCAGGCCCAACTCGACCCGCAACAGGCCGTGGTGGCCGCCACCGGCATGAAGGCCCTGATGCCCATCGACCGACCCTTCCTGGACTATGTGCTCTCCGGGCTGGCCGACGCCGGCTACACGCGCGTGTGCCTGATCGTGGCCCCGGATCACGACGTGCTGCGCGACTACTACGGCCGGCAGGCGCGACCAAAGCGGTTTGCCTTGGACTTTGCGGTGCAGGCCGAGCCCAGGGGGACCGCGGACGCGGTGGCTGCGGCCGAGTCGTTTGCGGGCGACGATCCGTTTTTGGTCATCAATTCGGACAACTATTACCCGGTCGAGGCGCTCCGCGAACTCAGAGAGCAGGACGGCCCGGCCGTGGCCCTGTTCGAGCAAGAGGCCATGCTGGCCGGCAGCAACGTGGGGCCGGAGCGGGTGCGCGCGTTTGCCATCGGGCAGGTTGACGCGCAGGGATTCCTGCAAACTGTGCTCGAAAAGCCCGACGAGGCCACCCTGGCCCGACTGCCGCGCCCGCTGTGGCTGAGCATGAATTGCTGGCGATTCGGGCCGGCGATTTTCCAGGCCGCTCGCGCGATCGGGCCTTCGCCGCGCGGGGAATACGAATTGCCCGAGGCCGTGCAATTTGCGATTGACCGGCTGGACCAGCGGTTTCGGGTGCTGAAGGTGCGCGGAGCCGTGCTCGATCTGTCCAGCCGGCAGGACGTGGCCCCGGTGGCCGAACGATTGCTCGGCACAAGGGTGGAACTCTAGGGCAGCCCACCCCGGAAACTGCGGCGCCCTCGTCGGTTTCAGCAAAAGACGTGCCTCGGACGCCTTGCCGAGCATGCTTTCTTTTGCCCGGAGAGTTGTTTAGGATAGCCGATGAGGCAGCCAGTCCCCCTTGTCAGTGCCCAATGCGGAGGAATCACCCATGGCAAACGCAACGTTCTCGAAACGCATCTGGTGTACGGTGCTGACCGGCCTGCTGGTGGCCGCCGGCTGGGTCGGGATGGTACGATCGGCTCATGGCGCACTGCCCGACGAGACACCCGAGCAGATTGACCGGCGCATGGCCTGGTGGCGCGAGGCCAAGTTCGGCATGTTCATCCACTGGGGGCTCTACGCCATTCCCGCGGGCGAATGGAAGGGCAAGCCGGTGCCGGGCATCGGCGAGTGGATCATGCACCGGGCCCAGATTCCCAAGGAAGAATACGCGCCGCTCCAGAAACAGTTCAATCCCGTGAAGTTCGACGCGGCCGAGTGGGTCTCCCTGGCCCGGCGCGCCGGCATGAAGTACATCGTCATCACCAGCAAACACCACGACGGCTTCTGCCTGTTCGACTCGAAGCTGACCGACTACGACATCATGGGCTCGCCGTTCGGGCGCGATGTGCTCAAGGACCTTTCCGAAGAATGCCGCAAGCAAGGAGTGCGCCTCTGCTTCTACCACTCGATCATGGACTGGTATCATCCCGACGCCAAAGGCGAAAAGTTCCCCCAATACGCCGAGCACATGCGCGGCCAGCTCCGCGAGCTGCTGACCAACTATGGCCCGATCGGTGTGCTCTGGTTCGACGGCGAATGGATCGACGAGTGGGACCGCCAGCAGGGCCGCGAGCTGGAAGCCTACGTGCGCAGCCTCCAGCCGGATTTGATCGTCAACAACCGCGTGGGCAAACGCCAGCCGGGCGACGGCGACTTCGGCACGCCCGAGCAGCACATCCCGCCCACCGGCATCCCCGGCTCGGACTGGGAAACCTGCATGACCATGAACGACACCTGGGGCTACAAGAAGGACGACGATAACTGGAAATCCGATGAGGACATCCTCCAGAAGCTCGTGGATATCGTCAGCAAGGGCGGCAATTTCCTGCTCAACGTGGGCCCCACGGCCGAAGGCGTGATCCCCCGGCCCAGCGTCGAACGCCTCGAGGCCGTCGGGCGCTGGCTGGAGGTGAACGGCGAGAGCATCTACGGCACCCAGCCCAGCCCCTTTGCCCGCCTCGGTTTCGGCCGCTGCACGCGCAAACCCGGCCGGCTCTACCTCCATGTGTTCGACTGGCCCGAGGACGGCCGGCTGGTGGTGCCCGGGCTGCTGAGCGAAGTGAAGTCGGCCCGCCTGCTGGCCGACCTACAGGCCCGACCGCTCGACGTGACCCGCCGCGGCGAATCGGTCGAGGTGGCCGTGCCCGCCAAGGCGCCCGATCCGGTCGATACGGTGATCGTGCTCGAGATCGAAGGCGAGCCGAAAGTCACGGTGCCGGCCATCGAACAAGCAGCCAATCGCACGCTGACCCTGCTGGCGCGCGACGCCTTTACCCACGGCGAACACATCCGCTACGAAAGCGGCGGCGGCAAGGACAACATCGGTTACTGGACCGACCCGAAGGACTGGGTCGAGTGGGTCGCGCGCGTCGAGACCCCCGGCGTGTTCGAGGTCGAAGTGACCTATGCCTGTCCCGCGCCGGGCGGCAGCGAGTATCGGGTGGAGGTCGCCGAGCAGCGGCTCGAAGCCACCGTGAAACCCACCGGAAGCTGGACCAGCTTCGAGAGCGTGGGCCTCGGCCGGGTGGAGTTGCCCGAGGGCCGGCACCAGCTTGCCGTGCGTGCGGAAAACAAGGTGGGCGAAGGCGTGATGAACCTGAAGTCGGTTGTGCTCCGCCCGGTGGAGCAGTGATGTCCGATCGCGGGCGTTTGCCAACGCCGGACAGGATATTCCGCCAGGAGACAGGATGACAGGATGGTCAGGATGATGGGGCAAGAAGCCGGACAGGATATTCCGCCAGGAGACAGGATGACAGGATGGTCAGGATGATGGG
>CAYXPN010000030.1:14896-27281 GCA_964467075.1 uncultured Planctomycetaceae bacterium | reverse complement strand
GGTTTCCAGTGTCGGCCGGCCCTCCCTGGCCCGCGGCCACTGCTGGTGTCGGTCTTCGAATCCATCCACCCCTGTTTACCCGGCCCCGGCCCCCATCTTGCGCCACGGCAGCCTGTTTTTCGCATGCCGTCTGTTGCTCCGGCGGCCCCGCGAACCGGGCCGGCCTTTCCCCGTCGGCGCGCAAGGATGCTGGCAGCCCACCGATCGTCAACCCGGCGTTGCCTGGACACAACGCCGCCCGCGCGAGACAGCCGGCCGAGACGCCTTCCGATTCCTTGACCCAATTGCTTGGGAAGCAAGCACTTACGGCGCCATGGCTGCTGTGCGCACCAGGCTGCCGACCATTGGGCGCCCGGTTTGCTCCACCCAAAGGCATGGGCAGACGGCGCACGGGCGGCGATCCCTTTGGGCACAAAAACGCCCGGTCGCCGGCGATTCGGGCTGGTGTGGGTTGGCTGTTGGGGACTGAGATTCGATGGATGCGGGCCGACTGGTAGAACTGGCATCGATCGTCGCGGCCCAGGGGCCGGCGCTGGTACACCACTGCCGGCGGCTGTCCCCTCAGGGGGTGACACGATACTGGATTGCCTCCAGGTGCCGCCAGGATCGCTGGTTGCGCATGCTCAAGGTCGCGGACGCCGGCCGGTCCGAATCGGGCGTGGTGCTCGAAGAGATCATCACCGGCGAGATGCTCACGCGCACGTGGGCCGCGGTGACGTTTGCCCACGATCGCTACCACCAGGTCGAGGAGATCGGGCCGATCACGCGCAGCGTGCTCGTCGGCCACGTGGAGGTCCGCCATCGGGCCTTGCGTCTGCTGGTGCGCTGGCCCGAGCCGGAGGGGACCGAGGCCGTGCGTTTGAACCGTCTGCGGCGCCAGACCGAGCGGTGGACCGATCTGTTGCTGGGCTACCTGCTGGGGCTCGACGACGTGGCCGAGTTTGCCTTTGACCCCCAACGTGCCAGGGACTTTGCCGAAGACCTCAGCTACCGCAACCAGTGGCAAACCTGCGGACAGGCCTGGACCCTGGTACAGGGCTCGCTGCGCGAGACCTTTGGACGCGACCCGGACCGGGCCACGCCGAACGCCGATCTGAACACGGCGATCGCCACCGGCGTGATGGCGTGCTTTCCGGCCGAGCTTTGCGAGCCGAGCAGCATGTTCGGTTCGCTCTGGCTGCTGCGCATGGCCCATCTGGCAGAAGACACGCAGCATCTGATCGCCGAGGCGCTGAACCCGAAGTTGGACTGAACACGGCCGTACAGAGGTCCTCCGGGCGGAATGCCACGAGAGGGGATTCCGGCGCACGGGACTCTGCCGGCTCGAAGCGGCGTGGCCCAGGATTCGGCCGTCCGCTCCCCACGATCAGCCCGTGGGCAAGCCTCCCGCAGACCAGTGCTTCACTGGGCCGGATGAGTAGAATAGGATAGTGGGCTGCCGGCCTCCGGAGCACCACGCGCCCGGCGGTAGGCAAGCCCGGGATAATTCCCAATGATCACCCACCGAGGCGAGGAGCGCAGATCACCCCTCTCGGCTCCAAAGATCACCCCTTCCCCCCGCTCAACAGGCGGAAACACACGGCCATGACCACCCTCAGCCAAACCAATGCCCGGCCCGCCTATGAGCTGGCTCCCTACAAGTCGCTCGGCCACGACGAGTTGACCGAGCGGATTCAGCGAATCCGCGCCGAGATGGGCCCCCGGCTGTTGATCCTGGGCCATCACTATCAGCAGGACGAGGTGATCGCGCTGGCGGACCTGCGCGGCGACAGCTACAAGCTGGCCGAACTGGCCGCGGGGCACGAGCAATGTCGGGCCATCGCCTTCTGCGGCGTCCACTTCATGGCCGAGACGGCCGACATCCTGGCCAATCGCCCGGAGCGCCTGGCCCAGCGCGCGGGAGAGCGCGTCAGCGTGGTCTTGCCCGACATGGCCGCGGGCTGCTCGCTGGCCGACATGGCCGAGATCGATCAGGTCGAGGACTGCTGGGACCAGCTCGGCGAGTTGATCGACGTGGACGACCTGATGCCGATCACCTATGTCAATTCCGCGGCGTCGCTGAAGGCCTTTTGCGGACGGCGAGGCGGGATCGTCTGCACCTCGGCCAATGCCCGGGCCGCGTTGGAATGGGCCTTTGCCCGGCGCAGCCGCGTGCTGTTCTTCCCCGACCAGCACCTGGGGCGCAACACTGCGCGGGCGATGGGCGTGCCGCTGGAGGCCATGCCCGTCTGGAACCCCCACCAGGAGCCGCTCGGGGGCAACTCGCCCGAGGCCCTGCGCCGCAGCCGGGTGATCCTCTGGCGGGGACATTGCAGCGTGCACCAGATGTTCCGGCCCGAGCACGTGGCCCGCTTCCGCGGGGAGTGGCCCGACATCAAGATCATGGTCCATCCCGAGTGTACCATGGAGGTGGTGGATCAGGCCGACGTAGTGGGCTCGACCGGGCAGATCATCCGGGCGGTGGAGGCGGCGCGGCCGGGCACGCGCTGGGCCATCGGCACGGAGCTGCACCTGGTCAATCGCCTGAAGCACGAGCACCCGGAGCAGGAAATCCACTTTCTCTCGCCCATGGTCTGCATGTGTGCGACCATGTATCGCATCGACCTGGCCCATCTCTGCTGGGCCGTGGAGAACCTGGCGGCGGGCACGCCGGTGAATGTGATCCGCGTGGACGACGAGACGGCGCGCTGGGCCCTGGAGGCGCTTAAGCGGATGCTGGAGGTGAAGTAGGCTCGGCCGGCAGCCTGGTCGGCACTCTCAGCCAAGGCCTGGCGTGGGTGCCGGGCGGCCTGCTCGAATTCTGGGGACCACCAAGGTCGCAGCTATGGATCAGCTATCTCTTTGAACGTCTCATGCAGGACCTGAAAACTGCGCGACCGATTGCGTTGTGGGTCCATCTGCTCGGCGATCGTCCTGGCGGATTCGATCTTCCGCAGTCCGGTCTTGAAATAATTGGCCTCTTGCAGCACGCGCTCAAAAGCTTCCCATGTTCCCCCTGGTATCGAATCAGGGTCGCGAAAACCGGCCTTGTTTGGAAGGCGCGGATCAACTCCCGGATACGCTGCCTGAACCGCTTCCCAATCGCCGAAAAACCATGCCTCCAGCTCCTCGATTGCCAGGCGATTAACGACCTGCCAGTTCTGCCGCTGGTTGGCCCGCGTGCGCAGACCAGCCTTCTTGGCAGCGTCCTCCAGCTTGCGCTTCAGAGCCTTGCACTGTTCGTTGTCCCGGTCCACGACGATCATGATTCGCCAGTCACCGGGAAGCATACTGGCATATCCCTGCAAACGTTCGGGCAATCGCTGGAGCAAGTCCTGTTTGCCGCGATGCCTGTAAACCTCAAATGACAGCCCGGGCGCCATCCTCGGGACAAGCAACCGCAATGCCGCCTCCATCGATGGCTCTTCGACGAGGATTTCCACGTGCGCGACGTTCAAGGCCGCGAACCTCCTTTCCTCCGGGGAGCTCCCGCGTTGACCAGCGGATCGCCCGAACCGAGATGCCCTTCCAGCCACAAATGTCCCATCAACGCGCCGGCTTCGACGAACTGCTTGACGCCTTCGATGTCCGCGGCCCGCTGCGCCTGGGCAAATCCCTGCTCGTCCCGGTAAAGGATCCAGACCTCTTCGGGACGTGCCGAATTGACGAAATCCGGCGAATGGGTGGTCACCAGCAATTGGGAATGCTCGGTCGCCCTCCGGCATTCCTCGCCCAACTCCGGCAAAAGCCGCGGGTGCAAGAAGTTCTCGGGTTCCTCGATCCCCACGAACTGCGGCGGATCGGGATCGTAGAGCACGGTCAAGTATGCCAGCATCTTCAGCGTGCCGTCCGAGGCGAAACGCGACAAGATGGGTTGCTCAAACGGTGCATCTTTGATCTGTAACAACAACCGGCCGTCGGGCATCGGCTCTGCTACGACCTTTTCCAGCCGAGGTACGCGCCGGCGCAGGACATCGAAAATCCGTTCTAGTCGCCCCGGATGTTGCTCGCTAAGATACTGGATCACGTTCGGCAGATTGTCGCCGGTTTTGCTCAAGCGTTCCTGGGGGCCGGCTTCGGGCTGGCCGCGCGTATCGCTGATCGACAGGTACGACACATACCAGTCGGTAATGAACTCGCGCAACGCCGCAACTCGCGGATGCTCGGCAAACTGGCCCAAGGCGTTTACGGCAATGAGGTCTTCCGACTTCAACGGTATCGATACCTTCTTATCCTCTGCGTCGGGTACCTCGCCGCTCGCGGCGCGACCTTGCCCGCTGCTGTATTCCAGGAAACGAAAAGGTCTCCCCCACTGACCGCGTCTCCACTGCAACCATTCCTCCGCCACATACGGGCCCTTCTGCCCCTCATCAATCGCCAGATGGTAGGTGATGATGGGCTGCCGGGGCTTCTCGCGGTACTTGAGTTCAATCACCACCGGGCCGGTCTGGCCCCGGGTTTTCAACTCCCGGGCCCGGCCACGGCGGTCCCACGCATGTCGCAACCCGAATTGGAAACACTCCGACAGGAAGTTGAACACATCAAAAAGGGTGGATTTCCCGCTCCCGTTCGGGCCCAACAGGACCGTCAACGGAGAGATCTTGTCGAGTGTGATCGATCGCAAGGCGCGATAGTTCTCAACACGGAGGCGTTCAATCCGCGCCGGAGCGCCTGAGTGGCTTTGTTCGTTGGCCATGACTCGCGTCCCCCTCGTGGAAATCCGCGTGCCGGGCAAGGTGCGCTACCGGCTGCGATGCGAGATTCCCGACAAAGCTTGCACGTCACTCCGGCGCGGCTCCGCCGGGGACGAACGGCGGGGCCTCGGGCAATGCGCCGCGCGCGCCGATGGGGATCGGCAGTCTCTCGTCGTCGTCAAAGATGACAGTCACCGTTCCCCCCCAGTTGCCCTGCACGCGCTGGCACTCGGACTGTACTTGGGCCGTGCCTTTGGGGCCCTTGATCTGGAAGAACAGCTTGGCCTCGCCGCCGCCGTTCTCGATATGGAACTCGCCGGTGGGAAAGCGGCTGGCCTCCTCGATCGGCTCGCCCAGCTTCTCGATCACCTCCGGGTGCTTTCGCACTTCTTCCCAAGTGAGCTTGTAGGGATCGCTCTGTTTGATGATGCCCATGCCCTTATAAACCAGCAGCCCGATCCCCCCGCAGCAAAGGATCACCACCACCAGCACTCCGCCCAGCAGAAACCACAGCCAGCGCAGGCTCCCGCGCTTCGGCCCCCCAACCACCGGCTCCCCGCTTTGCCCACTTGCCTCAAACCCTTGCTGATCGCTGGCCATGGTGAGTTCTCCTGATCCTGGGAATCACTCGGCGGGCCGAAGACCGGCCAGCCGCGTATCGCCGCGGGGGCAACTCGAACCGGTTGGGTGGCACGACCCGCAGCGCCGGCGGACGGCGCGGTGCGTTCTGCACGGTGCGGCCATCCCGTAGGAACGACGCATGCGTCGCCCCTACCGCGCATCGTACACGCCTGCCACCAAGCCGCTCACGGCCTTCTGAGGACGTGCCACCCGACGGGCTCTCAGTCTATCAGCCCGCGACCGGTCGGCCTAGGGCTTGTCTGACAAAGCGATTCCCCGCCGTAGCCGCCGTCGCCAGACGGTGGACGAGTCATTGCTTGCGAAACATCGCCGGGTGTTGTCCACGCTCTGGCGAGCGTGGCTACCATTGTCAGATTCGCCTTAGAGGCTCCTGCCAGGCCCGCTGCACGGGCCTGGCGGGCGCGCGGCCGCCTAATTGCTCTGCTGAGCGGCGCGCCACCGCAGATAGGCGTCCAGAAACCCCTGGATGCGGCCGTCGAGCACGCTGTGGAAACTGCCCACCGTGTGCCCGGTGCGCACGTCCTTGACCCGCTGCTCCGGATGGAGGAAATAGCTGCGAATCTGCGAGCCGAACCCCACCTTGGGCATGCGGCTGTACTTGGCCGCCTGTTCGGCCTCGCGTTTCTCCTCTTCGATCCGCGCCAGCCGGGCCCGCAGCATCTTCAGCGCCGTGGCCCGGTTCTTGTGCTGGCTCCGCTCGCTCTGACAGGCCACCACAATGCCCGTGGGCTTGTGGATCAGGCGCACGGCGCTGGAGGTCTTGTTGACGTGCTGTCCGCCGGGGCCGCTGGCGCGGAAGACCTGTTCCTCGATGTCCTCGTCGTGCAACTCGATCTCGACCTGGTCGGAAACCTCGGGCGTCACGTCCACCGCGGCGAAGCTCGTCTGCCGCTTGCCCTCGGCATTAAAAGGGCTGATGCGCACCAGCCGGTGGATTCCGGTCTCGCCCTTCAGATAGCCGTAGGCCATGGGCCCGCGCACGGCGATCGTGGCGGTGTTGATGCCCGCCTCTTCGTTCTCCTGGCGGTCGAGCAGCGCGGTCTGGTAGCCCTCTTCCTTGGCCCAGGCCAGATACATCCTCAAGAGCATCTCGGCCCAATCGTTGGCATCGGTGCCGCCGTCGCGCGCGTGGATGGTCACCAGGGCCGGGTTGCCGTCCAACGGCCCGCCGAGCAGGCAGCGCAACTCCAATTGCTCGACCAGGCGCTCGAGCCGATCGAGCTCCGCGCCCACTTCGCCGCCCAACGAAGGCTCTTCGCCGGCCATCTCGACCAGCGTTTCCAGGTCGTCGGCGCCGCGCACGGCCTCCTCGAGCGGTTTCAGCACGGCCTGGAGCCCCTTGAGCCGGCCGATCAGCTCCTGGGCCTGTTCCTGATCGTCCCAGAAACCGGGATCGGCCATGCGTCGCTCCAGGGCCTCGACTTCGGATCTCTTGCCCGCGTAGTCAAAGAGAGTCCCGCAACTGGAGGATGCGCTGGCGGATCAGCTCCGCGCGATCGAGCAATTCTTTGTCCATGGACGACTCCTCGTTGGTCAACGTCTCTCACCGGCTCTCACCCCTGGCCAACCCCGGGATCGCCGGCAGCGGGGGCCTCCAAAGGCCCCCGGCGCTTCTCCCGCCGCTTGAATTATAGACGGCTTTGTGCCGGAAAAGAACCGCGCTTCTTGCGGCACGTCTGCGGCGAACCGCGCGGCACGCGCGGATCAGTCTCGTCTCCCGGCAGGGCCCACGCTTGCCGGCCCCCTACAGGCCCCCGTACACTGCATGATTGGAGGGGCGACGGCATTCGAGGGCCACGCGGGGGGCGTGGCCGGGTAGCTGGGTGCGATGGCCAAGGTGGTGGTGGCAATGTCGGGCGGCGTGGACAGCACCGTGGCTGCACGGCTGTTGCGCCGAGAAGGCCACGAGGTGATCGGGCTCTTCATGCGCCACGGGCACCAGCCGGCCGCCCTTTGCGCTGCCGACGCAGAGTCGGGGCCGCGCAGGCGCGGCTGCTGCAGCGCGGCCGATGCGGCTGACGCTCGGCGCATGGCCGAGCTGTTGGACATTCCCTTCTACGCGTTGAACTTCGAAAAGGAATTCGAGCAAATCGTGGACTACTTCGTGGCCGAGTACGCGGCCGGGCGCACGCCCAACCCGTGCATCCACTGCAACACGCGCCTGAAATTCGGCCGCTTGTTCGACTACGCTGACAGCATCGGCGCCCGGTTCGTGGCCACCGGACACTATGCCCGGCTGGTCGAGACCGACGCCGGGTCGGCCTTGTGCCGGGGACGCGACCATACCAAGGACCAGTCGTATGTGCTCTTCGGCATCAAACGGTGCCTGCTCGATCGGCTGCTGTTCCCGCTGGGTGAGTTGCACAAGACGGAAATCCGTGAAATGGCCGCACGCCTGAAGCTCGGCGTGGCGCGCAAACGCGACAGCCAGGAGATCTGTTTCTTGCCCGAGGGCGACCATGCGCGCCTGGTGCGCGCGCGCCGGGGGCGCGACACGTCGGGTGAAATCGTCGATTGCGAAGGGAAGATCCTGGGCCGACACGAAGGATACGAGCGCTTCACCATCGGGCAGCGCAAAGGGCTGGGCGTGGCCCTGGGACACCGCCGGTACGTGGTGCGCATCGAGCCCGAATCCTGCCGCGTGGTGCTGGGCCCGTGGGAACAATTGGCCCGGTGGGAGCTGACCGCCTCCGCGGCCAACTGGCTGGTGGCCCCCCAGGACCGGGTACAGAGCTGCGCCGTGCAGATCCGCTATCGCAGCCCCGCGGTGGAGGCGCAGGTGGAAACGCTCTCGGCGGATCGTTTCCGAGTGCGTTTCGAGCGGCCCTGCTACGGGGTGGCACCGGGCCAGGCCGCGGTCTGCTACGCGGGCGAGCGCGTGTTGGGCGGCGGCTGGATCGACTGACTCCCCTCTAAAGTGTGGGCGCCGGCCACGGGCGCCGGTATCTCGGCGCCAAGGTCAAACGGCGGCTCAGGCAGGTGCGCCCGGCGCACAGCGAATTCGTGGCCTCCAACGGGGGATTTCTGAGACGCCGTAGGAGGCTGAGTCGATTCGGGCGTACGCCGGTTGCAGGCTTGCTTGTCTAGATGGTGTCCGTCGGGTCTTTGCGCGCCGGTGAGCCAGCCGGAGAGGGGTGTTTCCCAGGCCGACCGGGTTGGACGCTGTGCGCCGGGCCACAATTGCTGGTCAGGTTTTGCGCAAATTAGTTGACGATCCGGTTATCGCGATTATGCTAATGAATTGGACTAAAGGGGCGGGTCCGCGCTGGCCGAGTCGGCAAACTTTTTGGCGCTTCTGCGCGGACCGGGGCGCGTCGGGCCGTCGCCGGCCCGAGTCATTGCACAACTGGTAGAGCCGGGCAGCGACCGACCGGGAGGGAAGCACAACGCAGGCTACGGCAACACAGACGGCGACCGCTACGGCCGGAGGCCCGCGGGTCCCCGGAGACCGCCCAATCTGAGCGTTTCTCGTTTCACCGTCGCTTGAGCGGCAATGCATCGGACCGCGCGTGCCGGCGCTTGGTGCGGGCGTGTGCCGGGGTGTGAGTGTGGCGAAGGTGTTTGAGAACGCGGTTTGGAGTCGCAATTCGCCGGCCGACGGGTCACGGGCCTGTTGTAGGCGGATTGGAAGTGTGGATGCCGGTCGTTGTCGGTGCTCCCAAGGCGGTTGACGATCGGCCGGTAAAGATTGACCAACGGAGGCAGCGCAATCAACCCACAGGTCGTCGCGGGTCTTGACGCCGACAGGCGACCGGGAGACGTACGCACTATGAGTGGGACTGTCGGGCATCGGGTGGACGTGCCCACCATCGTCGGCATCTCTCGCGCGATTCGAGACGTGGTGAAACTGGCCGACAGCGTCGCACCGAGCGACTGCTGTGTCTTGCTCGAAGGCGAAAGCGGCACCGGCAAGGAGCTGCTCGCACGCCGTATCTGGGCCAAAAGCCCGCGCCGCAAGCGCCCCTTTATTCCGGTCAATTGTGCGGGAATCACCCAGTCGCTGTTCGAAAGCCAGTTCTTCGGCCACGTGCGCGGCGCGTTCACCGGCGCGGAACAGGACATGCTCGGTGTGATCCGCACCGCGGATGGCGGCACGGTCTTTCTGGACGAAGTCAGCGAAATCCCCCTGGCCTTGCAGCCCAAGCTGCTCCGCGTGCTCCAGGAACAGGAAGTCATGCCGGTCGGCAAGCCGGTGCCGGTCAAAGTGGACACGCGTTTCATCGCCGGCACCAACCAGGCACTCCAGGAAATGGTGCGCGACGGGCGGTTCCGGCGCGATCTCTACTACCGACTGAACATCGTGCGCATCGTGATCCCGCCGCTGCGCGAGCGCACCGAAGACGTGCCCGTGCTGCTGGAGCATTTCTCCGCGCTTTGCGCCCAACACTATCGCCGCCCGGAAAGCACGGTTCCGGTCGAAGTGCGGTCGATGTTGCTGCAATACCCCTGGCCGGGCAATGTGCGCGAACTGGCGGCCTGGGTGGAGCGGGTGTATGTGACCGGCCTGGAGCCCAAGGTGCTGGCCGAGCTGCTGCTCAAAGAAGGCAGCGCCGAGTTCTTTCCTCCACCCGGCGAGGCCATGACCCTCAAACAGGCCGAGCGCTGGGCCATCGTGCAGGCGCTGGAACACACCGACAACAACCAGCGCAAGGCCGCCCGACTGCTGCAAATCCACCGCGCCACGCTGGCGCGAAAGCTCAAACGTCACCATCTGACGTGATCCTATGTGTGCGCTGGGCGCGCGCCGCGATGCGCTCCGGTGTGCGCGCACTCTGAAACTGGCCCTCAGCCTTGGGGGCTCGCCGGTCTGCTCGCTGGCTGCGCACTGCCCGCTGATCTGAAGACCTCTCGTCCGCGCGCTGCTGCGTATCCGAGGCCGGCTTGCTGCCGGCGCCGATCACGTGCCGCAGATCAGCCCGGTGGGTCATCGCCTTCGGCTCGATCCACCCTACGGCCCGGCGGTTTTCTTTCGCGTTTTCGTGATTTGCGGCCTCGCAAAGGTGTAGGGTGGGTCAAGCGCCAGCGCAGACCCACCAACTACGCGATTTCCCGCCAAACGGCCGAAGAACCTTGCCAGCGTCGTGACTTGCTCCCCGCGCTGGCGTTCTCCCAGACAGCCCAACGGCCGCGCAGCGCGACCAAGCCCAAGTCGCACTTTGCGACCGCCGGGCTGCGATGGGCCGGATCGTCTCGACCCGCCGATGCGCCCAACCTCCGATCACAGCGCCACTTAAGACAATATCCTTCGGCGGCCGCCGGTTCGGTACACGTTTTGTAATGCCTATGGGTGTTCGGTGTCGAACGCCCGACCGGGGCGCTCGAAGAGGCCCGAGAACCACTTGGCGGGATCACGTCCCATGGGCCGCAAACCGCGATCAAGTACCAGTCCGGAGGTGGTGGTCTTCTACGCCGGACCCTCGCTGGCCGGGCAGTTGGCCCAGTGGAACCACGGCCCTCCGCTCTGGCAAATGCAAACCTCAGCGGCCAGGACCACTCCGGGAGTGCGCAAGGCGCTGCGCAACGCATCGCTGGCGCTCTTGGATGCCAGCGAAGACCCGGACCGGGCGGCGAAGACCTTCGGCGTGGCAGTGGCTCGGCTGGGCGGCTACTCGGTGGCGGTTTACACCGAGGTGATGCGCCGCTGGCTGGAGCTGTTTGTCAGGGCGCACGGCGCCGTGCTTCTGTTCGGTCCGCTGGAGGTTGGCCAGTGGGAGGACTTCTTTGAACAGATGCGGCGATGTCGAAGCAAACTGCCGTGGTGGAAACTCACGGGCCGGGCAGTGTGCAAGCGACCGGTGCGCGACGACGGGGAAGTCCACGAGGAGATGACGAGTCGATTCTTGTCGGCTTCCACGGGCCGATCGAACACGGGAGCGCAGTAACCATGAACACCATCTTGAAGCGTTTGCGCAAACTCGACGACGAAGAGCTGCTGGCCTTGAGCGAAGCGATTGACGTGGAGCTCGACCGGCGGCTGGAGCGGGTGGACGCGGTCTCCGAATCGGCTCGGCGTCGAGCCGTGCAACGACAACGAAGCTATCGTCGCGAAATCGGTTCAGCGGCCCCGCCGATCAGCACGGTCGGCCTGGGCAAGGGACGGAAGAGGCGGATGGCTGCGTAGTGCGCCAGTGGAGTGCCGGGGGGAAGCGTGCCGGCCTCCGCTTCGAGTAGACTCCTGAGAAGCGAAAGGGTGGAACCATGACGCGGCACCCCGAAGGCGAGAACGGCAAGGAGGTTTCTCCCTTGAAAGTCGTCCCGCAGGAAGAGGACCAGGACAACACCGGGGAACCCGAAATCCTGGAAGCAAACCCCGACGAGCAACAACAGAAGGCCGAGACCGAGCAGTTCTGGGCAGGACGCAACCATGCCATGAGACGTTCTGCTCGAATCGCCGCCTGAAAAGCGCAACGCCCGTTGCCCGGACGCTCCCCACGTGCAGGGTGGGTCAAGCCGGAGGCGCAGACCCACCAACTTGCTCCCCGCGTGTAGGGTGGGTCAAGCCGGAGGCGCAGACCCACCAACTTGCCTTGCCCGCCGGACAAGCAGCGGCAGGCGGTCGTTTTCCAGCCCAATCCCGGGGCAATTCCGGGACGTCTTCAGTTAGTTGCCCGGCTGGAACGTCCACTGGCGGAAGTCGCGCGAATAGCCGCGATACCAGGAAGTGGTCGGGCGCGTATGCGTGCCGAAGTATCCCCAGCGGAAGCGGGGCACCTCGGACAGCCCATAATCGTAGGGCCCCTGGTAATTCATCAGATAGACCGTGTGTACGCCGACAGCGCGGCGCGACATCTGCCCCCGCGGTTGCGCGGCAGCAACCGGCGAGTTCCCCCACGCGGCGACCAGGAAACCCACCAGCGCGCTGAACATCAGACACGTAGCCGTCCGGCACATCAATCGCCTCATGTCCCCATCCCCTTTTCTGCGGTTTTGCCACTCCTGACGCTGCTGTTGAGCTTTCCGAGTTCGAGTCCAACCGGGAGCTGACGCTCCCGGCTCGCCATGAGCCGACCTCCGATTTCGAGTCTGCGACCGTCCGGGGCTTCACTTCATTCCAGCCCCGGCCACCCGAC
>CAYXPN010000030.1:0-14796 GCA_964467075.1 uncultured Planctomycetaceae bacterium | reverse complement strand
TCCAGCCCCGGCCACCCGACTTCCGATTTCGAGTCTGCGACCGTCCGGGGCTTCATTTTATTCCAGCCCCGGCCACCCGACCTCCGCTTTCCGCTCTTGGTTGCGGCCGCCAAGCCGCGT
Source organism: uncultured Planctomycetaceae bacterium (assembly GCA_964467075.1). GTDB lineage: Bacteria > Planctomycetota > Planctomycetia > Pirellulales > Thermoguttaceae > CAYXPN01. Next base: position 14,676 of record CAYXPN010000030.1, on the reverse strand, counting down.
TAGATAGTGGATCGTTCGCGGCCCCGCTCCGGGCGCATCAACTCCACGGACGAGGTCGCGAGTGCAGCGGACAGCAGTCCGGTTGTATCAGTCGGGCAAGTTGGGCAAAACCACCTCCCGGCAGCCGCTGGGCCATCCTGCGTCCGCCCTCAGCGGTCCGGGCGAGCACTGTGTGCCGGCCCTCAGCGGCCCGCAGCCAAGCCGCGGGCGATTCCCGGGCGGGTTACACGCAGTGGGGGGCCGGTCAGTCGTAGCTGATCAGACTGACGACTTCATACCGGGCGAGCTTCGAGGCCCCCCCAAGCGCTGCCAGCTCGATCACGAACGCGCAGCCGACCACCTCGCCGCCGGCCTTTTCCACCAGCCGGCAACAGGCCTCGACCGTCCCTCCGGTGGCCAAGAGGTCGTCGACCACCAGCACCTTGTCCCCGGGGCGGATCGCGTCGGCGTGGATTTCCAGGGTGTCGGTGCCGTATTCGAGCTCGTAGGAGTGGGAGAGGGTCCGGCAGGGCAGCTTGCCCGGCTTGCGCACCGGGACCAGGGCCGCTTCGAGTTCCAGCGCCAGCGGGGCCGCGAACAGAAAGCCCCGCGCCTCGGCCGCAGCCACGACCTCCACGCCCTTGTGGCGGAAACGCTCGGCCAGGGCTTCGACCGCCCGGCCAAAGGCCCGCGGCGAGGCCAACAGCGGGGTGATGTCGCGGAAGAGGATGCCCGGCTTGGGGAAGTCGGGCACGCTGCGGACGTAGTCCCTCAGGTCAAACGGTTCACTCTCGGCCATCGCCTGGTTCCTCGCAACAGGAGTAGGCGCAGGTTACTCGGTGCCGCTCAGTGCACCGGCATGCATCCGGCGGGAAGACTCCTGCCGGAGTATATCCTGCCGGAGGGGGCCGGGAAAGCACCGCGGTAGCCACGCTCGCCAGAGCATGGACGGCAACCGGGTGGCACGCCCTTCAGCGCAGCGCTGGGCGTGGGCGACCCTGCGTGATTCAGCCACGCCTTTCTGACGGCGAGCCACCCATTGGTCCGCCGTCCGGCTTTCGGCGGCTGCGAGCCGGCGAGGGCGGCTACACCCCGAGATCGTTTTGTCGGACACGGCCTATTCCGGCACGCCCTCGAGACTCTGGGCCAGCTTGCTGAGGGCTTCGGTTTCGATCTGGCGCACGCGCTCGCGCGTCAGGCCCAGCGCCTGGCCGATCTCTTTGAGCGTCTTGGGCTCGTCGCCGTCGAGCCCGAAGCGCATGCGCAGCACCGTGGACTCGCGGGGGTCCATGGTCTGAAGTTGGCGCATCACGTGACGAAGGTTGTCGTGTTCGAGCAGCGCTTCGTCGGGGCTGCGCGTGCGCTCGTCTTCGATCATCTCGCCGAGCGTCCAGCCGGCCTCGGCCTGATCGGTCTGCGGCGTGAGGTTGTAGATGCGGATCGCCTTCTTGATGATCGGCAGCTTCTTGCGCGGGAGGCCGAGCACGCGCCCCACCTCTTCGGACGTGGGAGTGCGCCCGAGCTCTTCGGCCAGTCGGGTGCTGGCCCGGCGCCACTTGGAGAGCAGCTCGACCATATAGGCGGGAATGCGGATCGTCTTGGCCGAATTGATCAAGGCCCGTTTGATCGACTGCTTGATCCAGTAGCTGGCATAGGTGGAGAAGCGGGTGCCGACGGCCGGGTCGAAACCTTCCACCGCGCGCAACAGTCCCAGATTGCCCTCCTCGATCAGATCCTGGAGCCCCAGACCCTTGCCCGTATAGCCCCGCGCGATGTTGACCACCAGGCGCAGGTTGGCGCGGACCATTTGGTCGCGTGCGGTGGGGTCGCCTTCGCCGATGGCGATGGCCAGCTCCTGTTCTTCCCGGGGCGAGAGCAACGGGGTCTCGTTGATCTCCCGCAGGTAGCTTTCCAGCGGGGATTGCACGGCTGTGACGGATTTGCGGCGTGTGCGGGGCATTGGTGTGCGCAGACTGGTAAACGAGTCATCCTGTTGGCCAGACAAGACTATCGACCCCGGGCCGAGGTTTTCTGCACCAGACCGCTTGCGCGTGGAACTGGGCGGAATTTGTTTGCGGTTCGGGGGATAGGGAAAAGAAGGGTACAGCCGGTCCTGCGCCGCGAAAATCAGGACAGTCCCCCGGGGACTGGTTCATTTTGCGCCTGTGAAGCGCGCGGCCCGCGCAAAGAAGCGTGGGCCGAAAACGTGACCCTGTCCCCTTTGGGCCGGTGAGAACTTGTAAACGAAGGGTTTCCCTGATCGCGTGCCCAGGTCCGGGCGGCCGGGACGGGGGTGAAGCGAAGCCCTGGGAAGTCAAGCCTTTACAAGTTCTTACGACCGATCGGGCTGCTCAGGTGGAGGCGTTGCCTCGGCCGCGGGTTCGTCGGCCGGCTGCTCCTCGACGGGCTGCTGGTCGGTGGGCTGCTGGTCGGTGGGCGGTTCTTCGATCGGCTGCACTTCGTCAGGCTCCACGTCAGGCGGCTGCTCGATGGGCTGCTGGTCGGTGGGCGGTTCTTCGATCGGCTGCACTTCGCCAGGCTCCACGTCAGGCGGCTGCTCGATGGGCTTGATCAGCGGGCCGCTGCTGGCGCCCACGCCGCCCCGGAGCTCCTTTGTCGGGGCGCCCCGGCCGGGGGCAGCGGAGGCGGCCGAGGCCGCGGCCTCGGCCTCTTCGGCCCATTCGACCCGTTTTCGCGAGAGCCCGATCTTGCGTTCGTCCGGGTCCACGCGGAGGATTTTCACTTCGATCGTCTCGCCGACCTTGACCACTTCCTCGGGGTTTTCCACCTTGTGATCGGCCAGCTCGGAGATGTGCAACAGCCCTTCCAGCCCGTCTTCCAACCCGACGAACACGCCGAAGTTGGTGATCTTGGTCACCGGACCGGTGACGATCTGGCCGGGGGTGTATTTCTCGGGGATGCTGCTGACCCAGGGGTCTTCGGACAGTTGTTTGAGCCCCAGGGCGATGCGGCGGCGCTGCTGGTCCACGGAGAGCACGCGGCACTGGACCTGCTGTCCCTTTTGCACGATCTCCGCCGGGTTGCTGACTTTGCGCGTCCAGGACATGTCGCTCACGTGCAGCAGGCCGTCGATCCCCTCTTCGATCTCCACGAACGCGCCGTAGTTGGTCAGATTTCGCACCGTGCCGGTGATGACCGTGCCCGGCGGGTAGCGGTCGGCCACGTGGTCCCAGGGGTTTTCCTGGGCCTGTTTCATGCCCAGGGAGATTTCCTGTTTCTGCTTGTCGATTTTCAGCACGACCACATCCACCTGGTCGCCGATCTGGATCAGCTCGCTGGGGTGGTTCACCCGCCGGGTCCAGGACATCTCGCTGATGTGGACAAGCCCTTCGATGCCCTCTTCGAGTTTGACAAACGCACCGTAGGTCATCACGTTGACCACTTCGCCGCGCACCGTGGAACCGACCGGATACTTCTCGTCGATGGTTTCCCAGGGACTGGGGCTCTTCTGTTTCAGCCCCAGCGCGATCTTCTCTTTTTCGTAGTCGATGTGCAGGACCACCACCTCGACTTCCTGGTCGATCGAGAGCATCTCCGACGGATGGTTGATGCGCCCCCAGCTCATGTCGGTGATGTGCAGCAGCCCGTCGATGCCGCCCAGGTCGACAAACGCCCCGAAATCGGCCAGATTCTTGACCACCCCGCGGCGGCGCTGTCCCACTTCGAGATCGGCCAGCAGTTGCGCCTTGCGCTCGGCCCGCTCCTCCTCGATCAGCGCCCGGCGGCTGACCACGATATTCCGCCGCGATTCGTCGATCTTCAACACCACACACTGGATGGTCCGGCCGATGTAGTCGCCGATGTCGGCGGGCCGGCGGATGTCCACCTGGCTGGCGGGCAGAAAGACGTTCACCCCGATGTCCACCAGCAGGCCGCCCTTGATCTTGCGCGTGACCACGCCCGTGACCACGTCGCCCTCCCGAACCTGCTCCATCACCCGCATCCAGGCCTCGATCTTCTGGGCCTTGCGCCTGGAAAGCGTGATCATGCCCCGGCTGTCATCCACCCTGCCGTGGATGTCTTCGACGTCTTCGATGAGCACCTTGACGATCTGGCCGGGCTCGGGAGGCGGTTCGTGCTCTTCCCATTCGTTCCGCAGCACAACCCCCTCGCTCTTGTAGCCCACGTCCACCAGCACGTAGTCGTCCTCGACGCGCAGAACCTTGCCGGGAACGATCTGGTTCGGCGCCACCTCCTCGCCGGCCCATTCGATCTCCTCGGCAGGCGTGCCTTCCAGCGCCGCGTCGAGCTCGCGCTGCCACTCTTCCTCGCTCAGTTCCAATTCCCGAATCAGATTACGATTGACCATGAACCCGGATTCTTGCTTGATACAGAAAGAAAACCCATCCGCCGTCGGGCCCACACGGCCCACGAATCTGACGGGCACTCGTCGAGCCCACACTACGCCCGCGGGCCCGCCAGAACTTCGGCATCAAAGACTTCGCGCCCGACCGGCCGCTCCCGGCGAGCGACCGTCCCTGACGAGCGACAAACAATGTACTATACCAAACCCCCCCCGGCGCTACAACCGCCGCTCGGGGGAGACTGCGGCCGACGCAACGCGCCCGCACGGCGGCTCTTGCCCTCGGGCCGGGCCGCAAACGCCGGGTGGCTCCGGAGCCGGGCATGGCACTGGCGCACGCGGCGTTCCACCTCGGCCGTCAAACGCTGCTCGTCCCAGCCGGCAATCTGCTCGGGCCTGAGCGGCCGGCCGAAATGGACGTGGATCGTGCCCGGCCGCGGCAGCTTGTGCCCCCGGGGCCAGACCCGAAAGGCCCCTTCGACGGCCACCGGCAGGATTGCCGCGCCCGAACGCTGGGCCAGCGTGCAGAAGCCGGGGCGGAACGGCTGGATGCGCCCGTCCCGGCTGCGCGTGCCCTCGGGAAAGATCAGGACCATCTCGCCGCGCTTCAGCCGCTTCAGGGCCGCCTTGATGCCGGAGACACGCTGCCCCTGGCGGTCGATCGGAATGGCATTGACCGACCAGAGCAACCAACCAAACGGAGCAAAACCAAACAGGGTTTCTCGTGCCAGATAGTTCATATGCCGCGGGCACCCCACCCCTACGATGGGCGGGTCGATGACACTTTGATGGTTGCACACGACCAGCACGCCGCCCGAGCGCGGGACGTTGTGATAGCCCGTGTGCCGCACCCGGCAGACCAAGACGCCCGCAAGCTGCAGCCCCCGGCGCAGCAGCTCATACCACAAGCGACTGGCGAGCGATCGTTCGGACATGTTGGGGTGCAGTTTGTGCAACGGCAGGAGACAATGGGAACGCCGGTCGTCTTATGGAACACTTCAGCCGAATGGAGCGACCCGGCATGATTGTGGTGCAGGCGTCTCGCCTGCACGAATCAACGCGCGTTGTGGAGTGGTCTCCCGACCGCTCCACTACCCCGATCGGACGACTCCGGAACACCGCTTCGACTTGTGGCACGGTCAGGAGAGACCGTGCCACAACAAGGGCGTCACTCGCCTGAAGTGTTACACACTTTCAAGCACTGCTGGACCAGCCAGCAGTGGCACCCAATGCCACAGGCTTCGCCCGTGCCCGGCTCGCCGGGCAGGTGCTCACTGGTTTTCCGCCCCCTCCATGCCGCGGCGCACGATGGCCTCCACCCGATCGACCACCTCATCGAGCGTCAGCCCGTCGGTACACACTTCCACGGCATCCGGGGCCCGGCGCAGGGCGCCCAGGCGGCGCTGGGCGTCTTCCTGGTCGCGCTGTTGTTGCGCGGCCAGCACCTCTGACAAGGTGGCCGCTTCCTCCTGGGCCGCAAGATCGCGCAGCCGGCGCCTGGCCCGCTCCTCGGGCGAGGCGGTCAAATAGGTTTTGCACTGGGCATCTGGAAAGACCAGCGTGCCCTGATCGCGGCCCTCGGTGACCAGGTTCGCACCGGCGCCCAGCTCGCGCTGCCGGCGGACCATCAGGCGCCGGACCTGCTCGTTATCCGCGGCATGGCGGGTGACCGCGGTCACTTCGCCGCGGCGCACCGCCTCGGTCACATCCTCGCCGTCGAGCAGGATTCGCTCGCCCTGGAAACGGATATCGAGCTTCTCGGCCAGGGCGGCCAACTGTTCGGGCCGCTGCCAGTCCACGCCCCGGCGCAGGCCGGCCAGGGCCACGGCCCGATACATCGCCCCGGTATCCAGGAAGCAGAAACCCAGGCGTCGGGCCAAAAGCCGGGCCACGCTGCTCTTGCCCGCTCCGGCTGGTCCGTCGATGGTGACGATCATCAGTGGTGGTTCCGGTCGTTCACACTTGCCCGGCGGAATCCGGGCCCGTCTGCTGCGTGTCCTCGGTCGGCCCGGGTGGTTCGCCCTCAGTCGGTTCGGCCGGGGACACGTCCGCCGCATCGGACGGCTCCCCGTCGAACAAGCTGGTCTGTTCCCCCTCCGAGGCCGGCGCAGCCCCCGTGAAACCGACCTCGACGTTCGCCCAGGCGTGCGGCGCCAGTTCAACGGTCACCCGGTCTCCTTCGACGGCCAGCGGCCGGGCAGGCTCGTCGGGCGGGTCGATCCGGCGGGCCCATCTCGGCGAGCGACACAGGCGCAGCCCCACGCGCGCCGGCCGCCCTTCGGTCTCCAACAAGCGGACGCGCACCCCCGCCAGTCCCGAGTCGTCCCAAAACGGCTGCCAGTCGCCGGCCAGCACGTTGCGCGCGTCCACGTGCACCAGCCAGCCGGCCGGCGTGCCCGGCTCGGCCACCCCGCCCACCACCGGCGGTGGTGCGAGAAACTGCCAGCCCGCGGCCACCGGACCCGGCAGGTCGATGCCGATGCCCAACCGAAACCGCCGCTCGGATTCCCCGGCCACGACCAGCAGCGTGTCCAGCCTGCGCAGACCGAGCCGGCGATGATAGGGCAACCCTGCGCTTAGAAGCGTGGTGCGGCTCTTGGCCGAGCGGATGTCGAGCACCAGCGGGGCCTCGATTTGCACGGCGTCGGTCGGCCGGTTGGCCAGGTTGACTGCACGATAGAGACTCGCCGCGGCATCCGACCACGCAAACCGGCAGGCATAGTAGCGGTTCCAGGGGTCCGGCCCGGGTGGCTGCTGCACGTCCAGCTCGATGATCAAATCCACCACGCGGCTGCCGCGACACAGGCGCGTGGTCTGCCGAAACAGCGCCACTGTGCCCCCCTGCCGATCCACCAACCGACCGCAGCAGAGCAGCTCGCCCACCAGCGGACCGGTCGAGACCACCTCGATCCGGTCGGCCGCCATGATCGAGTAGTGGCACGAGTCGCCCGCCTCGTGGTCCCCGGCCACGGGGCTGCGCAGGGCCAATTGCTGTGCCAGGCGCGGCCCGCGCGTCTTGTAGTCCGAGATCGCGCGGATCGCGCCGGTCACCGGGTCCAAGGCCACCTCGACGAATTCGTTGCGCAGCACGTTCTCCTCGGCCAAAGGCGGCTGCTGCTCCGCGCTGCGCCTCCTGGCCAGGCCGGCCAGCCACCGGCGCCCGCGGCCCGGCGCGCGCTCGCTCCCCGTGGCAGACGGCCCTCGATCGCCCCGGGGGCCGATCCAGGCGAATCCCATCGGCGGCACGTCCACCAGGGTCCGCACGTGATCGGCCGTGTGCTCCACCAGGCGCACAGCTCCGCCAGGGGCCGATTCCTCCCCGGCCTCCCCAGACCCGGGCGCTTCCACGCACCCGCGCCGCTCAAAGGGCGTGGGATTGACCACCAGCCAGCCGGGCCTCGGCACGACCGATCGACCGGCCTGACCGGGCCGGCCGGCCAGCGCTCCGGCGAATCGGGCGGCCGCGCCGGCCAGCTCGTCGTCCAGCCGCTGGTCGAGGGCCTGCTCGTGTTTGCCTGCCGGGCGCGGCTCGTCCAAACAGTCCTCGGTGGCTTGAATCAGGGGATCGAACGGACCTGGGTCGAGCCACCGGGCGGCCTCGCGGGCCGAAGCCTCCGGGCGACTCGCCCCTTCGCGCGGACCGCGCCCGCAGAAGGCTGCCAGCAGTTCCAGGGCTTCGATCTGTCCGATTACGGCCCGGCGCCGGTAGTAGCGGACCCAGCGCGAAATCGGGTCGGGCACGCCCTCGGAGACGGCCTGACGCAAGTAGGCCGAGCGATACTGGTCGGCTTCGTAGCGCAGTCGCTGGCCGGAGTAGCCCGTCTGTTCAAAGTATCGCGGCAAGGTCACAAAGCTGCCCATGGCCCCGGTGTATCGGGCCGCCCGGCGCAGGTCCTCGTACCACGGGCTGGCGTGCCCGGCCCAGTGGGCCAGGACCACGGTGGCCACCTGGTCCAGGTCCATGGCGTTTCCCAGCATCTCGGGCAGGCGCAGGAAGGCATCGGCCCGCGATACGTCCAGCGCCACGCGGCCGATCGCGTCGATAGCCGTCCCGTCGAGCCCCTCCCAGCGGATGCGGCTCTGATTGCCCGTGGGAAACCGCCCCTCGTCCAGCGCCTGGTGCAAGGCACCCTGGAACCCGAGCCCTCGGAGGATCGCGGGCAGGATGGGCGTGAGCCCGAACCGCCGTCGGGCGAACACTGCCGGGCGCGTATCGAGATGCTTGCGAAAGGTCCTCAGCCCGCGGGCGATGCGCCAGGCGATGGCTTGGGGCGGCAAGAGGGGCAGCGGGCCTTCGCGCTGTTCTGCGCCGGCGATTGCTACCGTGCCGCGCTGCACCGCGGCGCGCAGGGCGGCGAGGGTCTCCGGCTCCGAGGCGGCAATCTGCTGGAGCGTCTCGGCGCAGAGCAGCACGTTACACAAATGCCCGCCGAACAGCTCGCGGCGCAAGGGTTCGCCCAGCGTGGTCTGGGCCACCAGCGTCAGGTCGATCAGATAGGACTCGACCGGGTAAAAGTACTCGCGGGCCTCGTAGAGCAGGTCGAAAGCGGCCTGGATGTGTTCCCGGGCGGCCTGGTGTCCGCGGGCCAGTCCCTCGGCCGCCGCGGTGAGCAGCTTTTGCTGGAAGCTGCTCTCGTCCAGGTTGCTCATGTATCGCAACTGGCGCGTGAGCAGTTCGATGATCAGCAGACAGAAACCCAGGGCGCGGAAATCGGCCGAAAGCTCGGGATCGGCAGCTTCGGGCGGCGGATCGAGACCGCTGAGCAGACGCTCGACCGTGGCCGCGCGGCTCTGCTCCGCGCGCACCACGCGCGAACCAGCCGCTTCGGCCTTTTGCATCCAGCCGTCGGGCAAGAGCGGTTCGCAGCAAGGGGGTAGGGCGATCAGGTGCCCGGCCGGCTCGTGCGACGGCTGTTCGGCCGAGAGCCACCCGGGGATACAGCCGGCCCGGTGGATCAGCACCGGATGCCACAGCGCGGTCCATGCCGTGAGCAACTGCTCGGCTTCGTCGGCCGGGCGACGCAGCTCGAGGTCCTCGAGCGTGTAGCACGGCAGCAGCACGGTGAGGTGTTCGATGTCCATCTCCGCGGGCCGTACCCTGGGGAAACAACGATGCGCTCAAAGGACCGCAGCCGCGGCAGGGGGGAGTGTCCCCGCCGACCAGGACAAAGGGGACAGGTCCATGTTTGTCGGTCCACGGCTCTCGGTGCGAGCAACGTCTTGCGGCTGAAAAATGGACCAGTCCCCGGGGGACCGCCCCCTTCCCGCTCCCCGCTGCGAACCCCCGGACCCTGGCTGGCGAACGGGGGCCCTGAGTGAAGTCGGGCCAACCGATCCACCATAACTGCTGCTGGGCGGAACGTCGAGGCGGAACGAACCGCCTGAGCCGGCTTAGAACTTGTAAAGGTATTACTTCCCGGGGCTTCGCTTCGCCGTGAGCCCCGGCCACCCGTCGCGTTGGCCGTAAGGGTAAGCCGGGCGCACGGCGGCCGGTCGTGCCGGGGGCTGTGAAGGACGGCCCGAGGCCGCTTGGAGCAGTGTGGCCCCGCGGAGTGGTCCGCGGGCTGGCCGTCCCGCGGGCTCTCCCCCTCCGATAGGCCCCCTGCTCCCCAATCAAGCCCCTTGGGGTCAACAGCCGGCCCCGCGGGCCTCTGAGGCGCACAGCGGGCGCGGCCTGGAAGCCCTGGGGCACGGGTTCAGTTGGGGGTTTCGGTTGACACCTCCCTGCGGGCGGGGATAAATTGAAGGTGTAAGGGTGGAATCGGCTCTCGATTTTACCGTTCGCCGTCTTTTCTTGGGGGCCGAATCTTCGAGGTTCGGGCCGTCGGCGGCGCCAGAGGTCCATCGGCTCGGGCAGGTGGCGAGGAGTGCAGCATGGCCATTCGTGATGCCGTCTGGGCGATTGATATCGGACAATGTGGGCTCAAGGCGTTGCGTTGCCGGGCCCACGAACGTCCCGATCAGATCGTGGCCGATGCGTTCGACTACATCGAGTATCCCAAGATTCTTACGCAGCCCGGCGCCGAACCGAGCGAGCTGGTGGCCGAGGCCTTGCAGCAGTTCCTCTCGCGCAACTCGGTCAAGGGCGACGCGGTGGCCATTGCCGTGTCGGGCCAGGCGGGCTTGGCGCGGTTCATCAAGCTGCCGCCGGTCGAGGCCAAGCAGATTCCCAATATCGTGCGCTACGAAGCACGTCAACAGATTCCCTTTGACCTGAACGACGTGATCTGGGACTACCAGCGCATGGGCGGCGGGGCGGAAGAGGAGGGCTTTGCGCTGGAGACGGAGATCGGGCTGTTCGCCATGAAGCGCGAGACGGTCTTCCGCAGCCTGCAGCCCTTCCAAGACGCCGGCATCGAGGTGGACTTCGTCCAGCTCTCCCCTCTGGCACTCTACAACTTCGCCTATTTCGACTTGCTCACCGACCTGCCTCCGCCCGAGGAATACGACCCCGACAATCCACCCGGCTCCGTGGTGCTCATCTCGCTGGGAACCGACGCCACGGACCTGGTGATCACCAACGGCTATCGGGTCTGGCAGCGCAACATTCCCCTGGGCGGCAACCACTTCACCAAGGCCCTGACCAAGGAGCTGAAGCTCACCTTCGCCAAGGCCGAGCACCTGAAACGCAATGCCGCGGCCTCCCAGGACCCCAAGGCCGTCTTCCGCGCCATGCGCCCGGTGTTCAGCGACCTGCTGACCGAGCTGCATCGCTCGATCAACTATTTCAACAGCCTGGACCGCGCCGCGCGCATCGACCGGGTGATCGGCTTGGGCAACTCGATCAAGCTGCCGGGGTTGCGGGGCTACCTGTCGCAAAACCTGGGCATGGAAATCGAGCCGCTCAGGTCGTTCCGGGGTTTGGCCGGCTCCCGGGTCGTGGGCACCCCGGCCTTCAAGGAAAACGTGGCAGCGTTCGGTGTGTGTTACGGCCTGGCGTTGCAGGGGCTGGGCCGGGCCGCGCTGAAGACCAACCTCTTGCCCGGGGAAATCATCCGCGACCGGCTGATCCGGCGGAAGAAGCCCTGGGCCGTGGGGGCCGCGGCCGTGTTGCTCTTGGGCTGTTTCGTCAGCCTGGCCAGCTTCTCGCTGGCCTCCCGCAGCGTGGACGCCGACAACCAGAAATGGAAGAACGCCGAAGGAGCGGCTCAAGCGGCGATTCGCGACGCCGAGACCTACCGCAACGAGCTCGACGAGGCCCTGCGCCAATATGCGGCCATCGAGCAGATCGGCGAGCACCTGACCGGCAACGTCGAAGGCCGCATCGTGTGGATGGAGCTGCTTAAGGGGGTAAGCGAATGCCTGCCGCCCTACGAGCGCGGAGACGACATGTACAAAGAGCAGCTCGCCCTGCCGGTCGACCAGCGCGAGTTCCTCTACATTACCGGACTGGAGTCCGAGGAGGTCGAGGACCTGGGCGCCTGGTTCGAGAGCGTGCGACAGTGGTACCAGCCGCCCGAACAGGAACCGCAGGACCAGGCCGCCCCGGACGACCCCAAACCCGGCGAACCGGGCGCCACGGGAGAGCCGGGCGCACCGTCCCAGCCCGGACAGGAGGGGCCGAGCGGGCCGGGGATGATCATCCGGCTGACCGGCCACCACTACCACAACCGCCGCGAGTTCACTCCCGATCTCGGGGCCCAGTACGTGCGCAACACACTGATCGACCAGCTCCAGGGTGCAGAAGTGCTCTTGCCCTCCGTCGCGGGCGGCCCACCGGAGCTGGTCTCCATGAAGGAATTGGGGATCAGCTATCCGGTATTGGTCGATCCCACTCGGCCCTACGAATGCGAGATTCCCGATCCCCAGGCGCCGCCCACGCTCCGTCCCGCAAAGGCGGGTGGGTCGGGCGGGCGCGAGGAGGCGCGGCCGACGATCAAGGTGGACCGGTTCGACTTCGTGGTGGAATTCGTTTGGACCCCCACGCCGCCCAGTGTGCGGCGCGGCTTGAAACAACGAGCAACGCAGCCGGTCGACCCCCTGGCTGCCCAGTAACAGCCCGTCCTGCCGCCTTCGTGCGGCTGCCGCGTCGGGTTCAGGAGAAGTGAGATCATGGATCAGCTTCAGGTTGCCCTCTCGGTGCTCAAGAAGCAGTACTTCTGGGTTGCGTCTGCGGCGATTCTGCTGGTCGCCCTGGCCAGTTGGGCCAAGGCCACGCGCGATGCGGCCCAACAGTACAACCATCGCAAGAGCAAGCTGGAGGGGGATTTCCAGGCCTTGCAGGGAATCATCAGCCAGCCGAACCATCCCAACGACGCCGTCATCGGTGCTTTGGAAGAGAAGACCGCCCAGCTCAGCGAGGAGGTATTCCGGGCGTGGCAAATCCTCTACCAGGACCAGAAGGCGAAGAACCAGCTCTCCCCCAGATTGAGCCAACGGTTCCGCGACTACTGGGAGGCCACGGGACCCGAGGATGCGCTGCCCCGAGACTTGCGCGAACACTACCAGATCTTCATCGTCGATCACATCCCCAAGCTGTTCGACATGATCGGCGTGCGCCGCCAGGTGGCCCGACAGCAGGAAGGCCAACAATCGACTGCGCCAGGCTCTGCCGGCGTGGAGGGTGTGGACGTGGACCAGTTTGGGGGCACCGGCTCGTCGCCCGCGCCCTCCGAGCGCGAATCGCCGGACGTGCAGATGGTGGGCATCGTCAACTGGCCGGACCACGAGAAGCTGCCCCAACGCTTCTGGTGGCAGAGCGTGCCCAGCACCCTGCGCGTGCGCAAGGCCCAGGAAGACCTGTGGGTATATGAGGCGCTGTTGCGCGTGATCAAGAACACCAACGAAGGGGCCACCACCTACGAGAACGCCGCGGTCAAACAGATCAACACCATCCAGATCGGCCAGGAGGCGATCGGGGCCGCACCGCAGCGACGACGAACCGGGGGCGGCGCAGGCAGCGGACCAAGAGCACCGGGCGGAGGAGGCGTTTACGCGCCCGTGGTCACGGGCGGTGAGACCGACGTCGATGAGTTCGGCGGCCCGGTCTCCTTGCCCACCACCACGCAGTCGCCCAGCGGCGGGCTGGGCACCTCGACCGGCTTTCAGGGTTCCGAGGACCCCGAGCGGGCCGAACTGCTCGACGGTCGTTACGTGGATGAGAGCGGCAATCCCTTGGGCGCCGATCAAGAGCACCCATACGCCGAATTCAAGATGATGCCCATCCGGCTCGATCTGGTCATGGACCAGCGCAAGATTCGCCGGCTGCTGGGCGAATGCGCCAACTCGAGCATGCCCATCGAGGTCAAGCGCGTGACAATCAGGCTGGGCCAGGGCCAACAGGGCCGTCAGGGCTCCAGGGGCGGACGCACAGGCTCGCTCGCCGGACCGAGCAGCGGAATCTCCGCCTCCGGGGCCACCGGCATGCTGCCTCAGACGTTACCGGCGAACCGGCGCGCCACCGGTGAGCAGGGGCAAGCCGGCCCGTGGGATCTGCCGATCGAAATGGAAGGGATCATCTACATCTATAATCCTCCGAACCGGGACTTGCTGGGCACCGGCGCCGCGGCCCAAGAGGTAGTCGGCGGGCCGGAAACACCGACGCCCGGGACGGAGCAGTCCACCGGCGGGCCGACTCCGCCGGCCACCGCGCCCGCGGGCACGCCACCGACCCCACCGGCTCCGCCCGCTGGCACGCCGCCGGGTGCGCCGCCGGGTGCGCCTGGTCCGCCGGGGCCGGCACCTGCGCCGCCTGGAGAAATGCCTGGGCCCGGCGGCCCGGGGGCACCTGCCGGGCCGGCGCCCGGGCCGGCGGGTATGCCAGCGGCTCCAGCGCCGCCGGGCACGCCGCCGGGTGCGCCGCCGGGTGCGCCGCCGACGGTTCCCCCAGCGGCCCCACCAGCCGGTGTTCCAGCCGGTGGTGCTGCGCCGGGCGCGATCAGTCCGTAGCGAGAATCGGTGGGCCGCTGAAGCCGCTCGGAAGGCCGGCGGGTCCACTGGCCGCGGCAAGGCACATTCGCAGTGCGAGGAACAAGCCGTGAAAATGAAACTCAACCTTGACAAGGAAACCCTTCAGCAGGCCCTGTTCGACCACGCAGAAAAGGTCGTTCTCGGAGGCGTGGTCTTCTGCTTCCTGCTGTTCGCCTACGGCGCTGCCACCCGGGACTCGTTCCCCCAGAGCCCGGAAGACCTGCGCAAGAAGGCGGAGTCGGCCAACAGCCACACCGCCGGCACCGACCCCAAGGATGTCGGCGAGGTCACCGAGCCGATCCCGCCCTACGCGAGCATTGTGGAACAGATACGCAACCCGGTTTCCGAGGCACTGTTTGAGGTGGCCGTGGTGCCCCACCCGCCGCTGGCCCTGACCGAGGGTCCGGCTCCGCCGCCCCCGCTGTTTGCGGTCGATGGTCTTCTCGGGGCTGCGGGCCGGGGCG
>CAYXPN010000029.1:4801-27333 GCA_964467075.1 uncultured Planctomycetaceae bacterium | reverse complement strand
CGCTGCCAGGCGCGTAGGGTGGGTCAAGCCGTAGGCGCAGACCCACCATTTCGCTCGTCTCGCTGCCAGGCGCGTAGGGTGGGTCAAGCCGTAGGCGCAGACCCACCATTTCGCTTGTCGGTGGGTCTCGCTATCGCTCGACCCACCCTACAGCCCCAGCCCCTCCGAGGACGGCGCCAAACAGTGGCGCCCACGAATCGCGCACGGTGATTTAGGGGCGATCGGGTCGCTGGGTGACGGAAAAGGTGACGGGCACCATTTGCCTTTGGGCGGCCCGCGACCAACCTTCGGTCGGTGCCCGGCTTCGCACAAATGGTGCCCGTCACCTTTTCCTCGCCTAAGATGGCCCGGCTGCCGGAGCGATGCTGCCTTCCAGCGGACTGCTCGCCGTGGCATAGAGCCGCTTGGGAATGCGCCCGGCCAGCCAGGCCAGGCGCCCCGACTCCGCGGCCAGGCGCATGGCCCGCGCCATGCGCAGCGGGTCGCGCGCGTGAGCGATGCCCGTGTTGAGCAAAACACCGTCCACGCCCAGCTCCATGGCCACGCTCACGTCGCTGGCCGTGCCCACGCCCGCGTCCACGATCACCGGATAGTCGGGATCGTCCTCCTTGAGATACTCCAGGCAGATGCGCAGTGCGTTGGGATTGAGCACCCCCTGGCCCGAGCCGATGGGACTGCCCGCGGGCATCACGCTGGCGGCACCGGCTTGTTTGAGGCGCCTGGCCACGACCGGATCGTCGGTGGTATAGACCAGCACCTGGAAGCCGTCCTGGACAAGCTGCTCGGTGGCCTGGACGGTGGCCAGCGGGTCGGGCAGGAGGGTCTTGCGGTCGCCGAGCACTTCGAGCTTGACCCAGTCGGCCCCGGGATTGCCCAATTGCTGGAGGATTTCGCGCCCCAGGCGTGCCACGCGCACCGCGTCCTCGGCCGTGAAGCAGCCCGCGGTGTTGGGCAGGATGGTGTAGCGGCTCGTGTCGATGTAGTCCAGCAGGTTTTTGCCCTCGGCGTCGATCAGGCGTTCGCGGCGCACGGCCACGGTCACGCACTCGGTGCCCGAGAGGTCCAGGGCCTGCTGCATCAGCTCGAAGGTGGCATACTTGCCGGTACCCACGATCAGCCGGCTGGCAAACCGGTGGGAGCCGATGCTGAGCGTATCGTCGGCCAGCAGGTCTTGTTTCATCTGTTCAGCCTCCGCCTACCAAAGTGACGATCTCCAGCCGGTCGCCCTCGGCCAGCCGGTGCGTGGTATGCTGCTGCCGGGGAACCACCTGCAAGTTGACCTCCACCGCCACCAGCTTGCCGGCAAGCCCCAGCCGCTCAAGCAGTTCGGCCACGGTGGTGCCATCGGGCACCTGGTGGGGGTCGCCGTTGACGTGGATTTGCATCTTGGTTCGGCCGACTGGAATGGTCCGGCGGGCCGCGTTGCTGCGGTGTTCCACCGGTTCGCCCACGGTGCTATGCACAAACCCTGCATTATATGCTTGGCGCCGCAGGGTGGAAAGCGACGTTGCAGAAATGCACGCGTCGCACTCGGGGCCCAGGCGGTCGGCCGGAGCCGGCGAAGACGAACTGCGGGAGCCGGCGTTTCCGTGTCTGACCTACGCCAACGTGCTCCTGGAACAACCGACCGAGGGCACGTGGGTCGTGTATCTGCCGCAGTACGGCTTCGACCCGCTGGATCGCGCGGCGCGTCGGACTTGGGAGGGGCTGGGCTGTCGGGTGGTCGCGGTCGAGGGGCTGGCCGCCAGCGCCATGTGCGGCGGTTCGCTGCGCTGTTGTGTGAAGGTGCTGGAGCGCTCGCCTGGTCCCCAAGCGCCTCGCGGGTCGGCCGAGCGATGAGCCTGACGCCGTGGGCGCCAACTCCGTTGGCAGGACAACCCGGGCGTCGCTGCGCGCCGCGAAGTCACCACGCGGTCGGCAGCAAATCCGGCGGGCGCTCGGGCAGGTCGCGCCGCCCGTCGCCGTCGAAATCGCCCTGCTGATAGGCCGGGATGTCGATCGTCGAGCCGACCGGGCCGCCCGTGCTGGAGAGTCGCGCGCCCGGGCTGTCGTCGGCCAGGCGCAGGTCGAGCACCAGGCCCTTCTGGAGCGCAGCCGTTCGATCCGGACCCCAAACGGCCACCAGCCAGCCCTTCATGGGCTTCTCGGCCAGCGGCGGGGCGACGGTGATCCGCTGCACAGTGCCGCGCCCGCTGCTTAGCTGTTCGACCGCGGTAACCCGGCGCGCGCGGCCGTCGAAGTTCACCTCCACCATGTCGCCCGGTCGCACTTGGGCGCTGCGGTCGCGCAGGACCCAGCTCTCGCGCGTGCACTGGAGCAGATGGCGATGGTCGATTACGGCGTAGCCGATCGGTGCGCTGCGGAATTGCGGCTCGGCATACACGGAATTTGCGTCCTGCCCGCTGGAGGCCCGCACCGCATCCCAGCACTTGAGCCATCCGGCGTCGGTGGCCATGATCGTGGGCTCTGCGGCGCGCGCGGTGTTCCAAAACAGATTGCGGTCGGCCCGATAGCCCTCCACGCCGCGCACACCGTAGAGCGTGCCGGCCGTGCCGGTCATGAACACGTTTTCATGCACCTCGTAGTCTTTCCATGTCAGGTTCATGCACCCGTAGCCCGCAAAGGCCAGCGTGTTGTGGTGGATGCGCCACTGGCCCGCGTTGCCGTGGCCGAAGATGAGCATCACCGCGCCGCTGCCGGCAACCATGTTGCCGGCAAACTCGCCCTGGGTGGTCTCTTCCATCATCAGCGATTGCCCGGCGGCCAGCAGCAGGTTGTCCAGGAAGCGCACTTTCGTCACCCCGCGATAGACCTGCATGTTGTCCGGATGGCCGTAGAGCAGATGATGGTGTACGTAGTTGCGGCGCACGGTCACGTCGCTCGATTGCCAGGTGACCAGAATGCCGTCCACCAGGCTGTAGCCCACGTCGTTGCGCTCGACCAGCACGCCCTGCGAGTAACTGACCGAAATGCCGTAGCCGTTGTGCCAGACAAGGTTCTCCGCGGCTGTGCTGTCGCGCACGTCGCGCAGCGAAATGCCGTGGCTCGCGCAGTGATGGACCACGCAGCGGCGCACGACAATGTCGCGCCCGCCCTGCACCTCGATGCCCATGCGCGGGCTGGCGCAGAGCTCGACCCCTTCGATGCGCACCGACTGGGCATTGCGCACATTGATGAGCGAGCCGCCCTCGCTGGGCCGGGCCTCGATATCGTCCAGCTTGTCGCGCTCGGGAGGGCTGAGCCACACGCGATACCGGGAGCCTTCCGGCTCCACGGCCCATTCGCCCGGCCGGTCGATCCATCTTGTGCAGTTTTCCAGATAGTAGAGATCGCCGTCGCTCAGCGTGGGCGGTCGCCCGCCCGGAGAAAGCACCAGGCAGCTTCGCTCGGCATCGAAGCGGTCGATCGGCAGTGTGGCGAAGTAGTTGCCCTGGCCGACCCAGATGCGAGCCGCGCCGAGCGGTCCGCTGCCATCGAACGACGCAAGGTTCTCCGGGTCGATCAATTGCGTGCCTGAGGCCGACGCACACCGCCACCAGCCCTCGTCGGGCTCGCGCGCGAGCGGGAGCGGCCGGCGCGATCGATACAGCGCGTCCGGGCGGAAGTCGACCGTGGCGGTCCACAACCCTTTGCCTGCGTCTTGCCAGCCCTCGACCGGCCGGCCGGCAGTCACTACCACGCGCTCGCCCTCTTGTGCGCGCAGCGTCAACGGCGCGTCCGGCTCGCCCGAGGGTATGCGCAGCGATTCCCGATATACGCCTTCGCGCACCACGACCGTGTCGCCGGGTGCGGCGATTGCGAGCGCACCGCTGATTGTGTGAAAGGGCTTCTCCGGCGAACCCTCTTGGGCCTCTGCCTGTGAACCCGCATCGACCCACAGCGTTCCGGCCTGGACGGGCGATACGGCTGCCAACAGGCCGGCAATCAGCACCGCACCCGCCCCGGCCGCGCCCAGCAGGCCGCGGCACATGGAAACCCAGGAAACAAAGCGAGTTGCCAAGATAGGTTGGTCTTGCATGGTCACTTCCGCAATCGGGGATTGGTGGATGACAAAGGGCATCTGGTGGCAGGGAAGACTGGATGTAACCGTTCACGGGCCGTCATTGTCGCCTTTCGCTCCGCGAAAGTGGCGCTGCTTTCGCGGAGCGAAAGGCGACTATCCACGCGAAATGGCCCGAAAACGGGCAGCGGCCCGTGAACGGTTACGACTGGATACGTCGGCTGGGGCGAATGGGTCCACTAAACCGGACAGGCTCTACCGCCCGACTGCGTTGAGCCGGCCGTTTGGGGCCAGCCTGCGGCCTATGGATACAACCGGCTGACCCGCGTGGACCAGCCGGGGCCGCGGCGTGTCGGCCCGATCCGGCTGCCCGGCTCCTTGCGCCGGGGCCATCATACCACGCCGCCCCGGCCGGATCACGCCGCGGGCGGGGCTCCTGGAAATGCCGCCGGATCACGCCGCGGAGCGGGCTTCTGGAAGGCCAGCCAGATCACGCCAAGGGGAGGGCCCTTGAAAATCCGACCGGATCGGTTATAAACGCCGGGGCGACTCTACTTGACTGATTGACGACCGGGGGCGGGGCGGGTGTTTGGGCCCCGCACGATTCCGGAGTTGCAACTCGTTTCCCGACAATGATTTATCTCGGAGGCTCTCAGATGGCAACGCTCAACGTGGCACTGGTCGGTCAGGGGTTCATGGGCCGCTCGCACTCCAACGCATGGGGCCAGGTGAGGAAGTTCTTCCGTCCCCCGCTCGAACCGGTGATGCACACCGTCTTCGGCCAGCCCGAGGAGGACCCCCAAAGCTTCGCCGCCAACTGGGGCTGGCAGAATGCCTCGACCGACTGGAAGCAACTGGTCGAGTCGCCGGAGATCGGGCTGGTGGACGTGGTCACGCCGAACCATATCCATGCACCCGTGGCCACGGCCGCGCTGGCCGCGGGCAAACCGGTCTCTTGCGAAAAGCCCCTGGCAGGCACGCTCGACGATGCCCGACAGATGGTCGAAGCGGCCCGGGCCGCGGGCGTGAACACGTTCGTATGGTTCAACTACCGGCGCTGCCCGGCCGCGGCCCTGGCCCATCAGATGGTGCGCGACGGCCGGCTGGGCGAGATTCGTCACGTGCGCGCGGCTTACTTGCAGGACTGGGCCGACGAGTCGATCCCGCTTCTCTGGCGGTTCGACAAGTCGCTGGCCGGCTCGGGGGCCCACGGCGATCTGAACGCTCACATCATCGACATGACGCGCTTTGTGACCGGCGCCGAGATCACGGAGATCGCCGGCGCGATCGCCGAGACCTTCATCCGCCAGCGCAAGCTGGCCGGCGGCGTGTCCGGCGGCGGGCTCACCGACGGCGGAACCGGCGCCAAAGGCATGGGCCAGGTGACCGTGGACGATGCCGTGCTGTTCCTGGCGCGGTTCGCCAACGGAGCGGTGGCCACCTTTGAGGCGGCGCGCCAGGCCACGGGCAACCAGAACCGCAACACGTTTGAAATCAACGGCACCAAGGGGGCGCTCAGGTTCGACTTCGAGCGCATGAACGAGCTGCAATACTACGACGCCACGCTGGCCCGGGCCGTGCAGGGCTGGACCACGATCATGTGTACCCACGGCGGCGAGTATCCCCAGGGGCACCCCTATGTGGGCAACTGGTGGCCCGACGCCCACATCATCGGCTACGAGCACGGGTTTGTGAACCAGGCTTTTGACATCCTGCGCGTGCTGGCCGGGCAGGAGCCCACGGTGCCGATCCCTGATTTTGAGGACGCCTTCCAGACGCAGCGCGTGCTGGAGGCGGCCCTGATCTCGGCCCAAGAGCGCCGGCCGGTGAAGCTCGACGAGGTGAAATAAGGCGCCGCCACGGCCGCCCGGCGCACGCTTCTAATCCCGGCTGCCGCCCGTGAAGCGCATGATCAGATACAAGAGCGTCAACACCGCCTGCAGCGTGGCCGCCACATAGGTCAAGGCCGCGGCGTCGAGCACCTTGTCCACATAGGTCAGCTCCTCGGGGCTGACGATGCCCAACCCGACCAACTGCGCCTTGGCCCGACTGCTGGCGTTGAACTCCACGGGCAGGTTGACCAGTTGGAAGAAGACCACCGCGCCGAACAGCCCGATCCCCAGCCAGATCAACAGCGGGTTCATGTGGAGGATGGCCCCCAGGATCACCAGCAATAGGCCCGCGTTGCTACCGAAGCCGGCCAGGGGCACCGCGGCGTTGCGGATCACCAGCGGCGCGTAGGCGCGGGCGTCCTGGATGGCATGGCCTGCCTCGTGTGCGGCGATGCCCACTGCGGCCAGGCTGCGGCTTTGATAGACCTCGGGGCTCAATCGCAGCACCTTCTGTCGCGGGTCGTAGTGGTCGCTCAGGTGGCCGGGCACCTGCTCGATCTCGACGTGGTCCAGCCCAGCGGAGTTCAGGATGTGTCGGGCCGCGGCGGCCCCGCTCAACGGCGCGGCCAGGCGCTGGGCCGTGGCATAGGTCGAACGGATTCTCAACTGGGCCCAAAACCCCAACAGCACCGCGGGGGCGATGAACAGGAAAAACCACGGATCGAAAAAGAACATGGCTCGCTGCGCTCCTTGTGCTCAGTGGGCTCGGGGCAACTGCCTGCCGGTCGCCTCGGCATGCCTTCAACGTGCTTTGCAGCCGTGCGTGCAGACTGTGGGACGGACCTCCGGTCCGTCGGGAATCTCGCTCTGCCCTAAACGTGGACAGCCATGAGGGCGGCAATAACCGCCCGATAGAGCGGTCTGCGACCACCTGCAAGTGGCTTCCCCCGCCCCTGCCGGTATCTCACACCGGGGGCCGACATTGTCTTTCGCCCGCCCCTCACCTGAAGATTATTCGCCTTTGGGCAGCGAAAACCAAGATGGATTTGCCCGAATTCCCGATCCAGGCTGCCTGGAGAGCCCACTGAATAGACCTTGGCGCCGTGGCAGGGTGGGGCAGATTGCCGGCAACCGGGGCCTTCCAGCGGCTGGCAGAACCCAAGCCACCCGCGGACGCTCGGCGCGCCGGCAGGCCCGGGCGCGCAGTTGCCCGAGAGCGACCGCTGCCCGATAATGAGGACGCGCGCGACTCGATGGAGGCTGTGGCGGCGAACCCGCGACACAAGCCGCTGGGCGCGGGCGAATCCGGACGGTGGGCGGCCTGCACAAAGTGGGCTGTCTACAAGCAGCAGGCAAGCGGCGCACAATGGACTGTCGGGGGACGGCGACCGTTCTTGAACCACACCACGCCGGGGATTGAGAAACATGCGCACGACCAGCCGTTCGACCCGCGCGATCCCTTCTCTGGGGCTGCTGGTCGGCTGCGGTGTGCTGGCACTCGCGCTGGGTTGCCGCGGGTCAGCCGTAGAGTCCCCCGATCCCGCGCCCGCTGCCGGGGGTGAGCAAGGCAACGGAGGACAAGCCGGGCAAGCGAGCGACGCGGCCGGCACGTCGGCCGGGACCGCCTCAGGTGGAGCCGGCACGGAGCACACCGGGCCGTGGGCCCTCGACGGGTCCGAGGAAGGGCCGGTCGCGGGCCTGCCACTGATCGTCACCCTCGACGTGCCCGAGGTGCCCGAGAAGATTCGCAACCCCACCCAGATGCCCGGCAATTGACCGCGGCCGGTCGCTCGGCGGCGAGTGTTTGGAAGAAGTGGGCGGCGGGTGGCCGGGGCTGGACGGATGTCCGAAGGGCAGCCGGAAGCCCCGGTGCTGCCGGGATTTCGCCGCCATTTCCGGCCATCCCCAACGCCTCGATTCCTTGACGGTCCTTGGCGGCGAGTCTCCGGAAGAGAAGAAGCCGGCGCAGAAACGCAGTGGAACCAGGCGGTGCGATGGGAAGGTGTTTCTTTGTCTCCGATCTCCATCTGTTTGCCGATCGCTCGCTGGCCGGCCGGTATCAGGAGGCGATTGTGCGCACGGCGTCGGGGGCCGGGGATTTTGTGCTCGGGGGCGATATCTTCGATTTCCGCTGGGCCACCCACATCTCCACGGAACACGCCCTGGACGATGCAGCGCAGTGGCTCCGCGACCTGGCCGTGCGATGCCCGCAGTGTCACTTCCATTTTCTCTTGGGCAACCACGACCATCACCAGGGGTTGATCCACCGGCTGATCGAGCTGGAAGAGCAGCTGCCCAACCTGTCGTGGCACCGCTATTACGTGCGCCTGGGCAGCAGCGTGTTTCTCCACGGCGACGTGGCCGATCGCAAGACCGATGCGGCCATGCTGGCGGCCTCCCGATCGCGCTGGCTGAACCACCGACGCCGCGGCCCCGTGCTCCGGCGCGTGTACGACGTGGTAGTCTCCGCGGGCCTGCACCGGCCGGTCCCCTATGTGCTCTATCGCCGGCGCACCGTGGCCCGGCGCATCCTGGCGTATCTCCAAGACATCGGCCAGGGGCCGAGACACGGGGTGCGCAACGTCTATTTCGGCCATACGCACCGGTCCATGTCGCACTACTACTATCGCGGAGTGACCTTTCACAACGGCGGCGCACCGATCAAGGGCCTGCGCTTTCGTATTGTGGAAGCGTTGACCTGAGCGCGTCCGCGGATCGGCTGCCCGGCGCGCCGTAGCCACGCTCGCCAGAGCGTGGACCGGCGAGGGACGTTGCCTGGTCCGTTGGCCCACCGTCTGGCGACGGTGGCTCCGGAGAGCTTCCACCGTCTGGCGACGGTGGCTACGGCTGGCAATCTTTTGTGCGACACACCCTCGGGCTATGCCGCGGCATCGAGCCCCAGGGCGGTCGGGTCTGCATGGATCAGCGAGAGTTTCTGGAGCCAGTGGAGCTTCTTGAGCACCCGGCCGAACTCCTGTTTGAGCGGCACTGACTCGGGGTCCATCTCGAGATCGCGGCGCAGCCGTTCGAGCCGGTCGGCATAGAACTCCAGCAGATCGACCGGCTCGTCGGCCTCCACGCCCTCGGCTTCCAGCTCCACGCGCACCGCGGCCAGCGTCTCCAGGTCTGTCTCGGCCAGCACCCCGGCTTCGGAGAGCTTGTGAATCAGCTCCGATAACTCAGCCGGCGTGATGTCTGTTACGTCGTAGTGGGCTACGATGTCAGCCATCATGCGCGAGGGAGAGAGCACCGACCCGGCCGGGCTCTCGGCCGCGTTGTCGGCAGCGGTCTCGCCGGACGGCAGACAGTGCTTGCGCGCGCCGCTCAGCGCAGCGTCCGCCAGCCCCGTCAGTATCTGTTGAATTTGCATGGGCAGGACTCCCAGCATTCCCAGGCGCCTTTGCAAACAGTGACCGGATCTGCTGCGGCCGCGCTGTGCGCGCGGCCACAGAGACCGCCATTTGTCGCGTGGATCGTCGTTCGACGTGTGGTGGTTGGCCGACGGGGACTGTTCGCCCGGCTGCGCCTCGCCCCCTGCAATCGTGATGCGTGCAGCGCGTAGGGTGGGTCAAGCCGTAGGCGCAGACCCACCAATTCGCCTCGGCCCGCCGCGGCGCGTCTCCAAAAACCGTGACGCTTGGAGAGCGCGAGGTCGGCCAGTCGACCGGCCGCAGCACGCACGCCGCGAGGTCGGCCGGCTGCCCAGCCGGGGGTGCAACTTGCGGGCCAAAACGTGCCGTCGCTCTGGAGAACCGCCGAAAAGCCGCCCCAACCCGCGGCGCGGCAAGAGGTTGCGTCCCGCGCGTTTTCGCGCGATCACCCGCCCGCGCGGGGCGTGTCTCGCGGTCGAATCGGCCCGATTGGCGGCCCGATTCCGGCAGATTCTGCCGGTCGGATAGCGCCGCTTGTACCCTCTGGGCGTCGCTTGGCGGGAGAACGTAGGCCGGAACAAGTCGCGCAAGCGACGCCGTTCCGGCAACAGGATTGCGCCGGAACAGCGCTTTGCTTGTTCCGGCCTACCATCTGCTTGCCCGGCGGGCAAGCAGTGGCACACGGTTGTTTTCCGGCGCAATCCGGGGAGGAATTCCCGGACACGCTCAGTTAGCGATTACCGCTTGCGCCACATGGCCCGATAGACGGGCTCGTCGTGGAGTCGTGTGCGGCGCTCGAAGTGGGTGCGGTAGTCCATGTTGTGGCCGGCCGGTGTTTCCCGCACGTCCAGAAGCCCTTCGAGCCGCGTATAGCGAGCCAGCAGCTCCAGAGATTCCCGGAAGTACTCTTCCACGTCGCTCCAGAAGTGCATCACTCCGCCGCTCTGGAGCGTGCGCTCGACATCGCGCACAAACGACTCGCGCATCACGCGACGCTTCTTGTGTCGCTTCTTCCACCACGGGTCCGGGAAGTAGATGTGTACCGCGGCGAGCGACGCGTCGGGCAGCAGCTCGGCAAACACGCGCAGCGCATCGGCGCAGAGCACCTTGGCGTTCTTGAGCCCCCGTTTGGCCAGGCCCGCGGCGGCGAATTGGGCATAGCGCCGGGCGATCTCCACGCCCAGGAAGTCCACTTCCGGATGCGCGGCCGCGGCCGTGCGCAGGAACAGCCCTTTGCCCGACCCCACCTCGACCTCCAGAGGTGCCAGGCGGCCGAACAGGGCCGCGGCGTCCCATGGCTGCGGCAGGTCGTCGAACGAGAGCAGGTGGGCGCAAAGGTCCAGCGAAGGATCGACTTTTCTCAGTGCCCGGCGTCCCATAGGTCTATCTTGCGTGGCTGCTCGTTTGGTTCCCACAAGTGCGCTCTAGAAACCGTGCGCAGACGCATCCTCATCGGCGCGCGAAGCACCCCACGAACCGGCCGGGCGCAACAGGGGCATCAGCGCCAGCCCGGCCACGAACCCGCCCACGTGGGCCCACCACGCCACCCCCGCGGTGCCCCCCGCGGCGAGGGCCTGGCGGCCCGAGGCCACCTGGGCCAGGAACCAAACGCCCAGCACCAGCAGGGCCGGCAGGTCGATCACCGTGATGAAGATCACCAGGATGACCAAGGTGTGGACCCTGGCCCAGGGCCAAGTGACGGCATAGGCCCCCAAGATCGTGGCCACTGCGCCGCTGGCGCCGATCACCGGCGTGGTGCTGGCCGGATCGACCAGCCAGTGCGCGGCGCTGGCCAGCAGGCCGCCCACGAGGTAGAGCACCACGTAGCGCACCGGTCCCAGACAGTCTTCGACGTTGTTGCCGAACAGCCAGAGGAACCACATGTTGCCGATCAGGTGCAGCCAGCCGCCGTGCAAAAACATGCACGTAATGAGCGAGGCGAGAATTTCCCGCGGGGCCGGCTGAAGCTGGATCGCCGCGGCCGGCCCAAACGGCGCCCTCGGATCGCGCAGCGGAACCAGGATCGGTCCGGGCCGGGCGCCGGTGAGTTGTGCGATGCGCGCGGGCACGAACCCGCGATGGTAGACCACGCGTTGCTGCTCGAGCGGCGGGAGACGCTGGAACTGGAAGAAGCCCCACGCATTGAGCGCGATCAGCACCAAGGTGAGAACCGGCGTGCGACGCGTCGGGTTGTCGTCGTGGAAGGGGAAGAACATGGCACGGCGCGTCAGGGGTAGAGTCGGCCGACAAGCCCCGGTCCATTCTACCTTTTCGCACGATCCGTCGGCTATTGCCGCGTCTGGACACGATCGCAGGACGGCACTGCCGCGGGCTAAGCGGGACCAACGAGTGTTTGCACGGTTGCTTGGGGGCCTGGAAAAAGGTGACAGGCACCATTTGTGCGAAGCACCCTTCGGGCCGTTCCGGCAAATGGTGCCTGTCACCTTTTTCTTCCAGCCCCGACCGTGCAACCTTTGCCGATATCCGCTCAGGTCTCGACCTCGATCACTGCGACGATCAACTTATAGCACTGCTCTTCAAGACCACGTTCGGGAAAGGCGATTGGTTCCGTGAGGCTTGCAGTCAACAGGCAGTGCTTCGCCAGTCTCTCCCCCCGGTTGAGCCGCGCGGTGGTCAGGGGATCGGTAACTGTCAGCTTGTAGTCCGCAGCGCTTGTGGAAAAACAGGCCACCCATCGGAAGCTGTCTCGCTGGTGGGGCACGAACGTGACATTCCAGTTACCGACGAGCTGGAGGGAGGTCCATCGGCTGGGGTGCAGAGACGCCAGGTACGAAGGTTGCACCACCTTGGTACGGTTGTGCAAGACGCGCGGGTTTGCTGAACAGTACCTGGTCACCTCGCCGACCGTGGCCCGGCGAATCCGCCTCCACTTGCCGGGCAGCACTTCGTAGTTTTCTTTCTGAAAGCGCACGACGGTCGGTCCCGCCGCCAGCGGAATCTCCAGGACATCAAGCGGCTGAACCAGGTAACCGCCGATCCGCGTGCAGTGCTCGGGAAAAGCACCGCCCCCGGCAGGCACCGGGCGAACCCACTTTCCGCTCTGGAGATCGATCCCGGCCAGACAACGGCCCCCGTCGCGCCAGGAATTCGCCAAACAGATAATGGTGGCCATGGCGGCTGCCCCCTACAAATGCTTGACCAAGACATTCCTCCAACTACGGGCGAAGTGTTCCGCGACCAAACGTCGGTGGCAGTCTTCGGGTTCATGTTCGCTGCACAAGAGGCACGCGCCGTCCAAATCTTCGGGACGAAGGTGCTGCTCCGGTTGGCGCTCGGCCAGCAGGCGGTTGAAACGCTCCTCGTACTCCTCCCAGGTGATCTCTTTCTTCCTGTAGGCGTCCAGGATGTCTTTGGTCGGCGCGAGGTCCGTTTCGTGTGCATATGCAATCCCGGCGATGGTGCGCAGGAAGTACTCCAAGTCCGTCCGCTTGGCAAACCCCGCCAATTGTGAAACATTCGTGAGCCGCACGTCAACCAGCTTCTTCACGCGGGCTTCCCGGAGAATTGCGAAGAACTGCTCGGCCGTGTGTCCCGCGAAACCAATCGTGTAAATGGTGATCGTCTCATTCTCGTTGTCCGCCGCCGGCCCGCTCACTTCGACGCTCCTTCGCGCTCGGCCTCCTGGGCGATTTGACCTGCGCGCTTCTCATAGGCGCGCTGAATCATTTCTTCCTCGCTCAAGTCGGGCTCGAATAATGTGCGCTCGATCCGCATGGCGCGAACCAGGCGCCGCTCGGCGTCCCGTTGAGACTCCAGGGAGCCGTCGGCCAGGATATGCCTGATCTCAACACCGCGCGCGGCCAAATGCCGCGCGACCAGAATCATGCGGTGGCAATCCAGAGGGTCCTTTTCGGCGCACATCACCGCAATCGTGTGTCTCCCGCATCCCTCCACCAGCCGGTCCAGACCCGCCTGGAACGCCGGCAGAACGGCGATCCGCTCGTAGTTCGCGCGCCCGTTGACGTAGCACGCGCTCTCTGTGCGCCGCACTCCAAGTTCGTCTCCCAAGAACACGTAGTCGATCGCACGGGCGCCGAGCGCCGCCTGCAATGCGTCGTAACGGAAATGATGGAGGCGGCTGACGGGTTGTGAGCGCACGTCGGCAACTGCCGTAACCCCGTGTTGGTTCAAGAGCGCTGTGAAGACGTCGATCTCATGGTTGGAATGGCCGATCGTGTAGATCAGGCGGTCTGCGCACATGGCCTCACCTCCGCCTGCCGGACAATCATGCGCGGAAGCCGCGGCAGCCCGACCGTCGGCTCGCCCGCCTCAATACGGCTCCGCCCGAAGCTGTTCGACCGGCAGGGGCACCCCTTTGAGCGTGCCCTCGCAGACCAGGCTTTGGTCCACGAAGTTCTGGAATTCCGCGGTCATCATGGTCTGGCGGATCTTGAGCAGCCGAACGACCACCACCAGGCGCTGCCCCGGGCGCACCACTCCCCGGAAGCGCACCTCGTCCAGCCCGCCGAACCCGATCAGCTCCTGGACCAGTCCGTATTTGCGGCTGAAGTAGCTGGCCAACTGGGCCGCGGCCTCGCACATCAACACGCCCGGCATCAGGGGCATTCCCGGCATGTGGCCGCGGGCCCAGAATTCGTCGCGGGCCAAGTCCCGATAGCCTGCGCAGATTTTGCGCTCGGCGTCTTCGTAGCAGACCGCGGTGAGCTGCTCCATTTCGAACCGCTGCAGGTTGTATCGCCGAATCTGCTCGATATCGGCGATCACGCGGTCCAAATCATATTCGGAGAAGTCCAGGATCAACGGTTTCCTGGCCACGCCTGACTCCTTCGCAGCAACGCACAGCCGCCTCCAAAGCGGCGGCTCAGACCTTCATCGACGGTGCGACAGCCCGGCCGCTCTCCGACTGGCCGAGCGCTCACCCGGCTACCCGCCTCACTGCCGCAGGGACTTGTGATCCAGGCTGAGTTCAGGTGCGGATGTGCCGGCGTTTCGCGCGCCGGGCGTTGTGGTTGGCCGGGCGCTTCCCGCGATTGGCTCCCTTGATCTTGCGCGAGTTTCTGGACATCGGTGCAACCGACCCTCTCTGCGTGGAACTGGCTTCTTCGCCCTGTCCAAACGTTCAACAGGGCGGTCTTGAACCCTCTGGCAGGTCCACCGCGGCGCCCGCCGCCCAGCTTCAGGCAGACCCGCAGGGCAAACCCGGAGGAAAGACCCCGCCGGCCCCACGTTGCTGCGGCTGTCCCTGCGAATCCCGCGCGTGTGGCCCCGTCGAAAGGCCCACCTTTGGGTAGAGGGCAATGCCAGTCTACCAGCGCCGGCCGGGTCTGGGAAGTGTGCCGGCGAGCTTGCGCCACCCCGCCGGGTGCCCAGCCGTTGCCGCCCGATCGCCCCCGGCTGCCCCCGGTCAGTGTCGGGGCGACTCTTGGGGCCGGGCGACCGGCCGGGGCACCACCGGGCTGTGAGGGGCGAAGACATGGGCCGGATCGCGCCGGCGATCCAGGCCCGAGCCGGCCTGCTCCTGCCAATCGGCATCCTCGGAAGGGGTCCCCGGTCGATTGCGCGTCAGCCAGCTCAACACTGCCGGCAACATCACCAGCGAGGTGAACAGGCAACAACTCACCCCGATTGTCAGCACCCGCCCCAGGCTCTGCAAGCCGCGGTGACTGGCGACCATCAGGCTACCGAAACCCGCCATGGTGGTCAAGGACGTGATCACCACGGCGCTGGCGGTGGAAGGGCTCATGCGATAGCGGTACGACTGGCAGCGGAAATCGTGCACTACGTGGACCCCGTTGTCGATGCCGATGCCCATGATCAGCGGCAGCACGATCATGTTGGCCGGGTTGAGCGGGATGTCCAGATAGCCCAGCACGCCGAACATCTGCAGCATCCCCAGCCCCAGCGGGAACATGGCCAGCAACACGTAGCGCAGCCGTCGGAAGTCCAGATACAGCACCACCAGAATCCCCAACAGCGCATAGCAGGCCGCCTGCTCGTAGCTCCGCTTCATGGCCCGCGACGCCTCGTAGGTCTGCACCGGGTTGCCGGTCACCCGGGGATCAACACTGCGCACCTGGCGCACGAACTGCTCCAGGGCGTCCATGTCCCAAATGCTGCCGCGGCCGTAGATTTTCAGCAGATAGCGGCCGCGCTGGCCCACAAAGCGCGTGACCAGGCTCTCGGGCAGGTCGGTCAGCTCGGGCGGGTCGGGGTTGGCCATGTTGCTCAGCGTGTGCATCCGGCTGAGCAGGTCGCCGGCCACGCGCTGCTGGTAGTCGGACAGCCGGCGATAGCACTCCGAGAGCGGCATCCGCCGCAGCGCGTCGCGCACCTGCTCCAATTGGCGCTCGATGCGCACGGTGCGCGAGTCCGCAGCCACCAGCGCTTGGGCCTGCGCCAGCACCAGCCCGAGTTCCGCAGGCGGGTCCACGGGAATTCGCGGCGGGCGTTCGGGCAGCCCTTCGAGACGCGCGGCGATCCGCTGGATGATCGGCCGCTTGCTGTCCTCATCGGCGGGGAACAGCGAGGCGATCTCCTCGGTCCGTTCCACGCTGGGCAGTCTGAGGAACTCCGCTTTGCGCCGCAGCAGCTCTTCGCTGCTGTCGGCGATCGACAGGGCGAACCACACGCTCTGGTCGCTCTGGCTGAGCACCTTGCGCTCCAGCTCGACGCTTTCCAGGCCCACGGGCTGGAGATTCAACAGGTTGTGGTCGTACCACAGCCGGCCCATGCCCAGCGCCAGGGCCGCGGTCAAGGCCAGGCTGCCCGCCAGCAGCAACCGAGGCCGGGCGAAAAGCGGCTTGAGCCAGCCGAACAAGTCCAGGGGAACCGGCAACAGGCGGCCGGGCTGGCCATGGTCCGACAGGTGCAAGAGCGAAGGCAGCACGAACACGGCGGCCACCAGGCACAGCAGAATCCCGCCGCCGGCGATCACTCCCAGCTCGGCCACCCCGGTGAACTCCGTAAACCCGGCCACAAAGAAGGCCAGCGCCGTAGTCAGCGCGCCGGTGACCACGCCCGGGCCCACGCCCGCCGCCGTTTCCACCAGGGCCTCGCCGCAGTCGTGCACGTGGCGTCGCAGTTGGAGATAGCGGGCCACGTAGTGTACGCCGAAATCGATCCCCAAGCCGATCAGGATCACCCCGAACGAGATGCTCAGGATGTTCAAGTGGCCCACGGCCAGGGTGATGTAGCCGAACGCCCAGGCCATGGCCAGCAAGAGCGCGCCGATGGCCAGCAAGGGATGGCGGATGCCGCCGAAGCCGGCCACAAAGATGCAGGCCACGCCGCAAAGCGACAACAAGCTGGCCTCGGTCATCGACTTCTGGCTGATCCGCATCTCGTCGCTTTCCATCACCGGCAGGCCCGTCAGCCCGATCTTGGTGTTCGGATGGTGTGCCTGCACCTGGTCGATCAGCCGCCGCAAGGTGTCGATGGCCTGGGTGCCGCGGGCGAAACTCTGCTTTTCGTCTTTGACCAGTCTCAGGAGCACAAACCCCAGGCGCCCTTCGTTGGTGAGCAGGTATTCGGAGTTCAGCTCGCTGAGCGTGGAGACCGAGCCGGGCATTTCCGGCCAGGGCGAGCGATAGGTCGTCTGCTCGCTCAGCGCCGTGAGCAGGCTGTCGGACAGTCGGGCGAGTTCCCGCTCGGTGAGGGCCTTCTCGGCCATGCTGCCGCGCATCTGGGCGTCGGCCAGCCGGGCGCTCATGCCGCCGGCCATGTTGCCCAGGTTCAGCCGGGCCCAGTCGCCGCGAAGGACGGGCTCCACCTTGCCCAGAAACTGCTCGATGCCCAGCAGCTCCTCGACCGGCAGGTAGTGGAGCCCTTTGGAGCGGATCTTGGTCAGGTTCACTTCATGGAGCACGGCGTAGAAGAACCGGTCCTGCTGGGCCAGCGCGGCCGAGATTTCCTCCAGCACCGGTACGACGGTTTCGCGTCCCGGGCCCTCGACCACCACCACCACGTCGTCCTCGTCGCCGAACTCATTGATGTACTCGATCCACAGGCGGTTGTAGCCGCTCTCGGGGTTGAGCAAATCCAGCCGGCTGGTGCGAAACCCCAGGTGGGTCACACTCCAACCCACGCCCAGCACGGCCAGGGCCACGGCCAGCATGACCACGCCCGCGGGAAAGCGCAGCACCAGGCGCGTGGCCGCGCGCAGAGGGCGGGCCAGCAGGGAGGGTTCTCTTTGCGGCATCCCTTCCGCAGACATCAGACCTTCCGTGAGCCTTGTGCCACCGCGCCCCCGCCCTGCCCCCAAGTAGCCACGCTCGCCAGAGCGTAGAGGCCCCAAGTGGAGGCCCCAAGTAGCCACGCTCGCCAGAGCGTGGAGTTCCGTAGGCCGGAACAAGCGCAGCGCCGCTCCGGCCGCGCCCCTGCCCCCAGAAGTGTGCATCGTCCTTGGGGAGCCTCTTCCGGCAGGCCCAGGGGAAAACATCCGTACGCAGATGGTCCAAAAGGAGGGATTCTAGCGAAGCCGTGCCCGCGACTCAAGACGAATCCGGCCCGCGGGGGCGGACGAAACTGCAAGCCAGGCAACGAGTTGCGGCCCGAGGCCCCCCGGCGGAGGCTTCGCCGGGTGGCCCCGGTTGCTCGCAACCTTCGGCGACGAAGTCGCAAGAGGTCGCGCAAGTGAAACGCACCAGGCCAACCAAGGCAGGCACTTCGGCGGAAGATGACACGAGCAGTGGGAGTGCCAACCGACCGGGTTTGATGAGCACCTCTTGCCGGCTGACGCCGGCCCAGGTTGGCAAGCAACCTGGGCCACCCGCGGTCTGGTCTCGTTGAGAGAAATGCGACGCCGTAGGAACGACGCCTGCGTCGCCCCTACCGAGCCGCGCATCGCCGCCGCCCCAATGCCCAGCGGGCCCGCGGCGCGGCACGCACCCGGCGTTGGACTCTCAGAGCAGCGCTTCCTGTTCTTCGAGTGGCTCGATCTCTGCTCGGGCCTTGTCGCGCCCGTCGCGCCAGGCCAGCCCGCTGGCCGCCAGACCCGCGGCCACCAGCAGCCCGGCCAGCACCGCGTAGTTGAGCCACTCCGCGGCGATCAGGCCCGAGATGGTCGGCCCGCTGCTGCCCACGCCGAACCCCACGGTGAAGCTCAGCCCGTAGCACAGGCTGCGCCGGCGCCGGGGCGTGTACTTGGCCACCAGGCTGTTGAAGACCGGCTGGTGCATGAAAAACAGCGGGGCAAACAGCCCCGCGGCCGCCAGGCGGGCCCAGCCCTGGGCAAACCCCATCCAGCCCACGCACGGCGCAGCCGCCAGCAGGGCCGCGGCCAGCAACCACTCCAGGTTGCCCGGGCGTGCCAAGCGCCCGCCCGCATATTGCCCCACGATCCCCAGCACCAGCACCAGGCTGGTGAGCAGGTTGGCCACGCCGATATTGGCTCCTTGGCCGGTCGACAGTCCCAGGGCCGCGAACAGCCTGGGGCTCCATTGGGCGGGGTCCAATCCGGCCCCGGCCAGGTAGCGGGGCAGAAAGGTCATCATCGAGGCATAGACCACCCCCGCCAGGCTCGCCAGCGAGATCAGGGTGAAATAAGCAAACCAGTCGGCCCGATCCTCTTCGGCCGCATGGTCCTCGGGCGGATCGTCGCCGTCGGCGTCCGAGCGCGAGCCCGGCGTGCCCAGTCGCAGCAGCAACAACACGGCCAGCAGCACCCCCGGCACGGCGAGCATCAGGTAGTAGTTGCGCCAGCCCACACCCGCGGCTAGCAGCAACCCCGCGGCCAGCGGCCCGGCCGCAATGCCCGCGGAGCCCAAGATGCCGTGATAGCCCAAGGCCATGGGCCGGCTGTGGGGCGTGGTCTGATGCGAGATCAAGGCCACGCCCGCGGGATGGTAGATGCTGGCGAACATGCCCAGGGTGAACATGGCCACGAACATCCCGGCCAGCGACGGGGTGGCAAAGGCCATCAGCACCGCGGCGCTGCACCCGGCCAGATAGAGCACCAGCAGGCGCTTGGCCCCAAAGCGGTCGGCCAGCCAGCCCGCGGCCAGGGCGCAGCAGCCGAACGGCAGGCGCAGGCAACTGGCCATCAGGCCCGTGGTGGCCTTGCCCACGCCGAACTCCCGGGCCACGAGCAGCTCCACGGTGCCGAACGACAGCTCATAGACGTGGACCAGCGCATGGGCGCAGGAGACCAGGAGCACCAGCCGCAATGTGGTCCCGTTCATGCGCCGCATGTTAGTGTCACCAGGCGAGTAGTCCGACACGGCTAAACTGTGGGGTGCCACGGTTGGCTTGCCCAACCGTGTATTCGGCACTGCCGGACAAGCCAGCAGTGGCACCCAACTCGACACTTCAGGTGTGTCGGACTACCAGTGCGGTCGGGTGGGTGCTTGCCCGGGGGCGAGGGCATGGGGGTTATGCGCTGCACGTGCGTTCGACCAGGCGGGCATGTAGTCTATGCGCTGCACGTGCGTTCCACCAGGCGGTTGAGCAGGTCACGTGTGGCGCCGCTGTCCACGGCCTGCGCGGCGATTTGCCGACACGCGGCCAAAGAGGGGTGTCGCCCCGCGGTCCACAAGGC
This sequence comes from uncultured Planctomycetaceae bacterium, assembly GCA_964467075.1. Lineage (GTDB taxonomy): Bacteria > Planctomycetota > Planctomycetia > Pirellulales > Thermoguttaceae > CAYXPN01. Next base: position 7,614 of record CAYXPN010000029.1, on the reverse strand, counting down.
CGCGGCTGCATTGGCCAGCACGATGTCGCGCGGCGGCCCGGGGCGGCCATCCAGGATGCGGCGGATGATCTGCGCACTCTCAGCAGGCCCCTGGACCAGCATCTCCTCGCGCCCGGTCGCGCGCAGGCCGAAATCCTCGGGCGTCCAGTGGAACTGGCGCAGCCGGCCGGCGCCGGCCTCGGTCACCCAGGTTCGGCCGGCCAGCGTGACCTCGTCCAGGCCGTCTTCGCCGTGGACCACCAGCGTGCGCCGCGTGCCCAAGAGCAGCAGGGCCTCGGCCAGCAGCGGGCGCAACTCCGCCCGGCCCACCCCGAGCAGTTGGAACGGGGCCGACGCCGGGTTGGCCAGCGGGCCGAGGATGTTGAAGATCGTCGGATGCGCCAGGCTGCGACGCACCGGGGCCACGTGTTTCATGGCCCGGTGCAAGAGCGGGGCAAAGCAGAAACAGATGCCCAGCTCGTCCAGACACGCCTCCACACAGGCCACGTCGGCCTCGATGTTCACCCCCAGCTCGGCCAGCACGTCGGCCGAGCCCGAGCGGCTGGTAAACCGCCGGTTGCCGTGCTTGGCCACAGCCTGGCCCGCCGCGGCGGTGACCAGGGCCGCGGCCGTGGAGATGTTGAACGTGCCCGAGGCGTCCCCGCCGGTGCCCACCACGTCGATCACGTCCGGCCGGCTGGTGCGGATGGGGGTCATGTGGCGGCGCATGGCCGCCGCGGCGCCGGCCACCTCGGCCACGGTCTCGCCCTTGCGGTGCAGGGCGGTGAGCAGCCCGGCGATCTGGTCCGGCGCGGCCCGGCCGTCCATGATCCAGCCGATGGCCTGGTCCACCTGCTGCATGGACAGGTCGCCCCCGGACTGGACGATCTTGAGCACTGCTTCGAGCATCCGGTGTGCCTCGACGTGTTCGGTCGCCCGCTGGGCCCCCGAAGGCCCACACCGGGCTCGGGCGGCGCTGGCGGTGCATGAAGAAGACATCCTCCAATCCGCCGTGCAAACATTCAAGGGGGCGCGGGGCCGCTTCCCGCTTGACAGGGGCGGGTTCGCGTTGGTAGCCTATCCTACGAGGTGGAGTCCAATCTTTTCTCAGGATCCCCCCCGTTTCTGGTGTTTGCCTATACCTCTTGCCGTGTAGATCGGATTCATTCGTTACAGTTTGCCAGGCGCCCGGACGGAGGGTTCTTATGACCGACCAAACCGTGTCAAGACCGCGTGGCGCGGTTTGCGCGCGTAAGCTTTGCCGCGCACGCTTTCGCCGTTTGGACCCGCTCTCCGGGCCGGCCCTGCTAAATGACCTTGCGGGATTCCGGGAGAAAGGTGACAGGCACCATTTGTGCGAAGCACCCTCTGGGCCGTTCCGGCAAATGGTGCCTGTCACCTTTCTCCCTCCGAGGATCGTGCAACGCTATTTAGCTTTGGCCGGGTTCGTGGTGGGCACGGTGGTTCTGCTGGGGTGCATCAGCGCGTCGGGTGCCTTGCAAGCGGCCGAGCCTCCGGCGCCTGCTCCCGGGGCTCAGCCAGCGCAACCCGGCGGCGCGCCGGGGGCCGCGGCGGGGTACGACTCGATTGCCATCGATCCCCAGCAGCAGGCGAACTGGGCAAGGAATGCCGGCAGTGTGAAGAGCATGCTGCGCGACGCGCGATTCCAGGAAGGCGAGCAAGAGGTCTTCGACCGCTTCTTCCTGGGCTACTACCTCCCGCGCTGGTCCGACCCGAACAATGTGACCGCCCTGACCGAATATCGCGACGATCTGGAAATCAGGTATTTGCGCACGGCCAAGCCCGGCCCGCCCTGTAATCGACTCAACGAACTGATCCTGGCCTTCCTGGCCACCGGCGTCCCTGCGGACATGGTGCCCGCGGGGTTGCAAAACGAGATTCCGCCGGGCACTGCCCTGGCCAAGGGCAATTTCCATCCGGCCGTGCGTGTGAACGCGATGTTGATGGTCGGCCGGCTGAATGTAGCCGGCGGAAACCCTCCGGTTCCCTGGCCCCAGGCCCTGCCGGCGATGGTTGTCGCCGTGCGCGATCCGCAGCAGATCGACGGCGTGCGCGTGGCCGCGCTGATCGGCATTCTGCGGCACGCGGAGTCGGGCATCGCCGACCCCGATGCGCGCGCGGCCCTGGCCGACATGGCCGCCGATCTGGCCGCGGCTGCCACGCCTCCCCCCGGGCGCACGCCCGAGGGCCACGCATGGACGCGCATGCGGGCGATCGAGATTTTGGGGACGATGGGCTGGGTGGGCAATGCGACGGCGGGCAACATCGGCGAGCCGGTCGCCAAGCTGCTGTCCGACATGGCGGCTGATCCGCAACTCGACATCTGGCTGCGCTGTGCGGCAGCACGGGCCCTAGGCGGGCTGCAATACCAGGGAGCCGGCGGGTTGGATCCGGACCAGCTTGTGCGCACATTCGGCCGGCTGACGATCGACGTGGTCGCGGCCGAAGACCAGCCCGTCAGCCGCCGCCGCCTGAAGTATCGCTTGGCGAGCGTCTGGTACGGGTTGATGGGCAAGGACTGGGCCCCGTCGGGCAGCCGAGACCCGGAGCCGGGAAGGGGCGTGGCCCACCTGGCCACCAGCACAGAACAACGAGCGCTGCTCGATCCGGTGCGCGACACCTTGGACGACATGATGATCGCGCTGGATACGAGAAGCGTCGACCAGACGGCTCTGACGGACGAAGTCAACCGGCTGACCGCCGATCTGGAGACCAAGCTGCGTCCAACACCTTGAGACGCGGAGTTTCCCCCGCCGAAGACGGACGCGACAAAGCGCGTCCCTCCAGGGAACGACGGACGCGACAAAGCGCGT
>CAYXPN010000029.1:1579-4701 GCA_964467075.1 uncultured Planctomycetaceae bacterium | reverse complement strand
GCGCGTCCCTCCAGGGAACGACGGACGCGACAAAGCGCGTCCCTCCAGGGAACGATGGACGCGACAAAGCGCGTCCCTCCAGGGAACGACGGACGCGACAAAGCGCGTCCCTCCAGGGAACGACGGACGCGACAAAGCGCGTCCCTCCAGGCAGGCCGCGTGGAAAAGCCAGACCGCTCGAGCGTCAACCGGTATCCTCTTTTCGTGTTTTCCTCGTGGCCCAGGCTGGATTCGCGTCAGGCGCGCGTTTCGGGCCGGAACCATGCGCCGGCCGAAGGCAAAAGGAGTTGCCAGACGTGCGGCAGTTTCGTGTCCAGTGCGAGCCGGTTCGATCCGTTGATCGTTGGGCCCTGGGGGTGTTGTTATGCGCCGGCGCTGTTGGTGTGCTGGCCTCGAGCAGCGGATGCACTCCCGGCAGGCCGTGGGGGAGCGGTTTGCTGCAACGGCCGACAGCGGCCGACGGACTCTCGTCGTTGACTGACGGGCAGGACCCGCCCTCGTCGCGAGCCGCGGCTTCCCATCAGGCGTTCGGCGTCGCCCCCGCCTCTACAGGACCAGACCCCTCACCGCAGTGGGCCGTGGCGTCGTCGGGCGACATGGAAGTGCTGGGCCGGGCGGAATGGATTCTCTCGCCCGAGGCCCTGGCCGAAGCGCAGCACGTGGGGCCGCTCACGCAGAGGCGTTGGCGCCATCCAGGACTGGAGGACTTGCTCGCCCGTCCGGCCGGCCGGCAGCCCGACTGGTCCGCGGCGCTCGACTCGCCCGAGCCGGTCGTGGGGGCCAACGCGGCGATTGCTTTGGCCCGGCTGGGCGACCCCTCGGGTGCCGATCGCCTGGCCGCGGCCGTGCGCGATCCTGCGTTGCCGCTTCCCATGCGCTGCGCCGCGGCCGAGGCCCTGGGCGAGCTGCGCAATGCCGCGGCGATCGGCCTGGTGCGCGAACTGACCGGTCAATACGGCCGGCCCGACCCGGCGACCGATGGCGGTGGGGCGTTCTACGTGGCCCAGTTGCACGCGGAATTAACCCGCGCGCTGGCCCGAAACGCAGCACCCGAAGACCGGGTCCTGCTGCTCGATGCACTGCGCAGCCCCTCGGCCGACGTGCGCCTGGCGGCATTGCGCGCCTGGATGGCCCGCTGCGATCGCGCGGTGCGCCCGCGGGCTGAAGTGGCGAATCCGCAGCCAGACGGACAATACGCCCACACCGAGCCGTGGGACTTGCCGCTCGAGGTGATCGACCAGCGCAGTCACGACGACTGGCGCGTGCGTGCCGCGGTATTGCGCCTGATCGGGTTGCAATGTCCGCGGCGAACCCACGAGTACCTGGAGGCCGCGCTGAGGGACCATGATTGGCGGGTTCGCACAGCAGCGATCGAGGCCCTGGGACTGGTGGGCGACCAGCAGGCCCGCAGTGTGCTCGCCGGCCTGCTGGCCGACCGGTCCGAGCGGATTCGGGCGGCCGCGGTCGATGCCCTGGCAGCGGCGGGCGAGCGCCACAAGGTGCTCGAGGCGGCCGGTGACGAGTCGTGGCGCGTGCGCCGCCAGGTGGCGCGGGCCCTGGCCGGCCGGCCCGACGAGCCCTCGGCGAGCGTGGCCCGCGAGTTGCTCGCCGACCCGAGCGCCGAAGTGCAATTGGCCGTGGTGGAGGCGGTGGGCCAGTGGCCGTTGGAGCGGGGAGGCGGGTTGCTGCTCAGTGCGATGGACCGGCCGAGCCTGCTCACGCGCCAGACCGCGACCCGGTGCTTGGCGGCCCAATGGCCCCAGGCCGCTACCTTCCTGCCCGAGGCCCCGCCCGAGCGACGCCGCGAGCTGCTCGACGAGTTGCGTGAGCGTTTGTTGGCAGAATTTCCAGCCCTTGCCATCCCTGAGGCTGTGGAGCAGGCTGTGCCGTCGGCCGGCAACGTGCAGGCGGCTGTCAGGGCGCGGGCGGCCGGCAATGCTCAGGGACCCTCCGGGGCGCAGGTGGCTGCAAATGCCCACGCGCCCGCAAACGCGCAGCTTGCCACCGACGCCGCGGTGGCGGCGGTGGGGCGTGTGCTGGCCTTGGAGGACTACGATGCGCTTGGCCGGTTCGGGCCCGAATTGGTGCCGGCCCTGGAGCGGATCGTCTTCGAGTTCCACCAACCCCTGTCCGAGCCGGTCTATCGGGAGGTCCTGGCGCGGCGCGATCCAGTGTTTGCCGCCTTGGGGCAGCTTGCCTCGGGCGGGCTCATGGAACGGCGTCGGGCTGCCTCGCAGTTGGCCGCGCTGGCTCAGCAAGGGCCTTTGCCGCGGTTGGCCCTTGAGCGACTCGTCCAACTGGCCGCTGCCGACCCCGACGTGCTGGTCTGGCAGGACGCGCTGGCGGTTGTCGGGGCAACAGGGAGCGACGCGGCGATGCGCCTGGCCTATGCCGGCCTGAGCCATCCCGAGCCCGAGGTGCGTCGCCGGGCGTGCGAGCTGCTGGCCGAGCGTCCTGATCCACGGCATCTCGGCGTGTTGACGCCGGCGCTCGAGGACCGGCACCCCGCGGTGCGCCTGGCAGCGATTCGCGCGTGGGGGCTCTCGGGCCGAGCCGCGGGCGTCGAGGCGCCGCCGGCCTTGCGGCGCATGGTGGCCGGCGGCTCGTCGGTACAGCGTTTAGAGGCTGCGGTGGCCCTGGCACGCGCGGGCGATCCTTCGGGCAAGGCGGCTCTGGAGCGGCTCTCGTACGATCTCGACCCGGACGTGCGCCGCCGCGTTGCGCAAGAGATGGGCGAGTTGGGCGACGCGGCGTTTGTGCCCTTGCTGGTGCGCCTCTTGGACGATCGGCTGAGCATTGCCCGCGCGGCCCTCGAAAGCCTGCCCAAGGTGGTGGGCTTTGACGTGGCGGAACAACAGGCCCCGCCGGCCGAGGATACCATGGAGCGCATGCGCCGCTGGCGGGAGTGGTTCCGTCGCTCGCCGGCCGAACCGGCCGTCTGGTCGCCGGAAAGCCCGGGGCGTTCGATGCCGCCCTGAACAGCAGGCGGCTCGCCGGGTGGCGATTATTGTCCGAACCGGGAGCTGACGCTGCCGGCTCGCCACGCGGGGCGCTGTGATTTCAGATTTGCGACCTCCGACATACATAGTCGCCTGCGGCTTACCGTTAAACGGCCAGCCGAC
>CAYXPN010000029.1:0-1479 GCA_964467075.1 uncultured Planctomycetaceae bacterium | reverse complement strand
CCGACTTCCGACCTCCGTAACACTTCTCTCGGCTGAATTGCTGCCGAGAACTGTGAGGAGACCAGTCAGGTGTTCGAGCCGTGGGACAAGAAACAGTCGAAGCACCTTGCCCAGCGCGCACGCCGGCACATCGACGCGCTTCGGCAACACAATCGAGAGGACACCGGCCTCGACAGCCCAGGGGCGAAGCCACGGACTGTGAACACGGTGGGTATCCTGGGCGCAGGCTTGATGGGCACGGGCATCGCCGCGGCCTTTGTGCGCGCTGGTCGGCAGGTGTGGATTGCAGACAACGATCCGGCTGCGCTGGCCCGGGCCGCCGAGCGAATCGCCGCGGAACTGAGCGATCAGTACACCCCGCAAGAGGCCCGGCGCCAGGTGGAAACCCGAGTGCGAACGGCCGACGAGGCGCAGGCTGCTGGGTGCGACCTGGTGGTCGAGTCGATTGTCGAGCACTTCTCAGCAAAACGGGATTTGCTCCGGCGGGTGGAAGATGGGATGCGACCGGGCGCGCTGCTGGCCTCTAACACCTCGACGATCCCCATCGGCCGACTAGGCGCCGCGCTGGCGAGGCCCGATTGCTTTTGCGGCCTGCACTTCTGCCATCCGGTGCGCGCCCGACCGCTGGTGGAGATCGTGCGCGGCCCGGAGACCAGCGACCAGACCGCGGCCACCGCGGTGGCGTGTGTAAAGGCCGTCGACAAGATGCCGATCGTGGTGGGCGACGGGCCGGGTTTCCTGGTCAATCGGCTGTTGTTGCCGTATATCGGCGAGGCGCTGGAGTTGCTGCTCGAGGGAGTGGCGATCGAGGCGGTCGAGCAGACGGCCCGTGAGTTCGGCATGGCCAAGGGGCCGTTGGGGCTGCTCGACGAGATCGGCCTGGATACCACGCTCCACGGCGCCTGGGTGTTGGCCGAGGCCTATCCCGAACGGGTCGTCTCCTCGCCCGTGCTGGTTTCGCTGGTCAAAGCAGGACGGCTGGGCTGCAAATCGGGCCGCGGTTTCTTCTGCTACGCCGACCGTGTCGAGCCCGACGCACAGCCCCCGGCAGACGACGCCGAGTCCCCGCAGGTCGATCCTCTGGCCCGGCAGATCGTCGGCCAGTGGGCCGGCCCCCCACGCACCTGCTCCGCCCACGAGATCGCCGCGCGCTTGCTGTTGCCCATGTTGCTCGAAGCCACGCGATTGCTCGAAGAGAATAAGGTCCGCCATGCGCGAGACGTCGACCTGGCCGCGATCTTCGGGTTGGGGTTTCCCAGTTGGCGTGGCGGACTGCTGTGGTGGGCGGACGGACTGGGGCCGGTGCGCATTGTCGAGGCGCTCCGCCCGCTGGCCCGACTGGGACGGCGGGTCGAGCCCACGGCCATGCTGCTTAAGATGGCCCGAGGGGGCGGACGGTTCCATGGCTAGGAGTCCGGCACAGGTAGACTGTGGGGTGCCACGGTTGGCTTGCCCAACCGTGTATTCGGCACTGCTGGA
>CAYXPN010000028.1:0-27447 GCA_964467075.1 uncultured Planctomycetaceae bacterium | reverse complement strand
GCTCACGGCCATTCCGCTCTCCATCGTCGTTACCGGGCTGGTGTTCCATTGGTTCGGGCTGTCGATCAACACGATGACCCTGGGCGGCCTGGCTGTGGCCATCGGCGAGCTGGTCGACGACGCCATCGTGGGCGTGGAAAACGTGTACCGGCGCCTGCGCGAAAACCGCTTGAAACCCAATCCCCGGCCGCCGCTGGCCGTGGTCTTCCAGGCCAGCGCCGAGGTGCGCAATTCGATCGTCTTCGGCACCATGATCGTGGTGCTGGTGTTCCTGCCGGTCTTTGCCTTAAGCGGCATGGAAGGACGCCTGTTCACGCCGGTGGGCATCGCCTACATCGTCTCCATCCTCTCCTCGTTGCTGGTCGCCTTGACCGTCACGCCGGTGCTGTCCTACTGGCTGCTGCCGGGCGCCGGGTTCATGGGCCGGGAGAAGGAAGCCGTGGTGCTGCGCGTGCTGAAGCGCGTGGCCGGCTGGGCCATCGACACAAGCCTGCGCTTCCCCCTGGCCATGCTGGGGCTGGCCGCGCTGGCGGTGGCCGTGGCCGGCTTTGCGCTTGCGCAGAAGGAGAGGGACTTCCTGCCGCCGTTCAACGAAGGTGCGGTGCAGATCAACGTCCTGCTGCCGCCCGGCACCTCGCTCGACACTTCCCAGCAGGTCGCGCGCAAGGTGGAAGAGCGCCTGAAACGCATCCCGGACCTGCGCGCTTTCGTGCGCAAGACCGGGCGCGCGGAACTGGATGAGCACGCCGTCACCGTGAACGTCTCGGAGGTGATCGCCACCTTCGATCCCCACACCACGCGCAGCCGCGAGGAGATTCTCGAAGACCTGCGCGAGGCCATGGCCGACGTCCCGGGAATCGTCACCAGCGTGGAGCAGCCGCTCGCGCACCTGATCTCCCACATGCTCTCCGGCGTGCAGGCCCAGGTGGGCATCAAGCTCTACGGCGACGATCTGGGAGTCCTGCGTGCCAAGGCCCGCCAGATCGAGCAGGCCGTCGCCACGGTCGAAGGCGTGACCGACCTGCAGGTCGAGCCCCAGGTCGAGATTCGCCAGCTTCGCATCCAGGTCGACGGCGAGCGCTTGAAAACGTTCGGCCTGACGCGCGAGGACGTCAACCAGTTCGTGGAAACCGCCATGAACGGCGAGGTGGTCTCCGAGGTGCTCTTGGGCCAGCGCACCTTCGATCTGCTCGTGCGCCTCGACGAGCCGTTCCGCGAGGACATCCAAGCGGTCCGGCGCCTTTCGATCGACCTGCCCGAAGGCGGCCGGACCATGCTCAACTCCGTGGCCGAAATCTACCCGGCCACCGGACCCAACACAATCAACCGCGAAAACGTGCGCCGACGGATCGTCATCCAGTGCAACACCACGGGCCGCGGGCTGGTCGACGTGGTCCGGGATATCCAGCAGCGCATCGAGCCGATCGAGCGGTCGTTGCCCACCGGCTACTTCGTCTCGTTTGAGGGCCAGTTTGAAAGCCAGGAGTCGGCCTCCCGGGTGATCGCCGCGCTGTTCGCCCTCTCGCTGGCGGGGGTGTTCCTCGTGCTCTACAGCATGTTTCGCTCGGCCAATCTCTCGCTGCAAGTGATGATCGCCCTGCCCATGGCCTTTATCGGGTCGGTGGCGGCCCTGTATCTGACCGGCCAGACGCTTTCTGTGGCCGCCATGGTGGGCTTCATTTCGCTTTGCGGCATTGCCTCGCGAAACGGCATCCTGTTGATCAACCACTACCTGCACCTGGTACAATACGAGGGCGAGACCTGGTCGCGCGGGATGATCATCCGCGCAGGCAAGGAGCGACTGGCCCCGGTGCTGATGACCGCGCTCACCTCGGGCATCGGCCTGGTGCCGCTGGCCATGGCCGCGGGCCAGCCCGGCAAGGAAATCCTCTACCCCGTGGCCACGGTGATCATCGGCGGCCTGCTGAGCAGCACGCTGCTGGAGTTTTTCGTGCGCCCGGCGCTGTTTTGGAAGTTTGGGCTCCGCGCGGCGCAACGGGCGATCGGCCAGGCCGGGTTGGACGTGCCTTTGGTGGACGAAGAGGAGAAGGTATAGTGATCGGCCGGGTGGCGCGGGCGGCTTGTCCAGCAGTGCGGCGAACGACCCGATGAATCGGGTCACTACGAGCAGAGCCGGCCGGTGCTAGCATTGCCAGCACCCGGTTAGCGGGGCGCCGAACCGCTTTTCCCGACGCGATACGCCACGCTTTACGCCCCAGGCCTGCCCGCCACAGCCGCTTTGTCCGCACGAAGACCCTCTGGCAGGCTGGAGAAGCAGGGCAAGGCGGAGAAAAACGCTGCGGATGCAGCTTGACGAGGCACGTGCCCAAGTGGTAGATTCGCTATACTTGCTACCCAGCCGCGCAGGGAGGAGATGTGTCGCTGACGGACGTGATTGGGGGAGAGCCGGATGCTCAAGACACTCGGGATCATTCAGGCGTGCGGCGCTTCGGAGCAACTGCCCCGGCGCCTGAGGCGCAGGCTGGGCGGGCAGAGTCTGTTGGGCTGGGTGGTTCGCCGGGTGACCGACTCCATGCGGCTCGACGGCGTGATCGTGCTCGGCTGCCGGAGTGCCGAGCACCGCTTTGTCGCCGACCTGGTGCCGCCGGATGTGCCCTTCTTTGCCAGCGGGCGCAAGACCGCCCTGGACCGCCTCTGCCACGTACTCGAGGAATACCGCGCCGAGGCCGCGGTGCGCGTGCGCGGCGACGACCTGTTCGTCGACCCCGTGCTGATCGACCGGCTGGTCACCGCGGCCGAAGCAGTTTTGGACTGTGACTACGCAGGCTATTGCTCGCGCGACGGGCGCCCCGCGCTGCTCTCGCCGTCGACGATCTATCCCGAGTGGTTCCGTGCCCGAACGCTGCGGCGCCTGGCGCGCGGGAAGCTTGGAGCCGACGAGCGGGAGCAGATATCCGATTGCATCTGGTCGCGGTCGAAGAAGTTTCACACCCACCTGATTCCGGCCCCGCACGCGCTGGACCGCGACGACGTGCGCCTGCGCGTGGACATGGAAGAGGACTGGGACCACGCGGTGACCATCTTCGAAGCGCTGGGGCCCGAACGGCTGGAGTGGCAGCGGGTCGTCGCCCTGTTGGACCAGCAGCCGGCCCTGCGCCGGCGCATGGCCGCGCTGAACCGGAGCTGCCGCCCGAGATAGCAGTTGCGGCAAGGTGCGTCCGGCGGACGTGCCGTCGATTTCTCGTGCTTCGCCGGGCTCATGGCCCCGGGCGTCTAAATGCGAGCGGCCCAATTGCCGGCCTGCTGCGCACGGCGTAGAATCCAGCATGAGCCGCCCGTCGCCACGCATGGCCCGGCAGAAGCGCACCATCCAGGCGATGGTCGCCCTCTACTGCCGCGCACACCATGGGCCGGGCGACGCTCTTTGCAGCGAGTGCCGGGCGTTGGTAGACTATGCGCTCAGCCGGCTGGATCGCTGCCCGTTCGGCGCGGAAAAGCCCACCTGTGCCAACTGCCCGATCCACTGCTACCGGCCGGCCATGCGCGAGGCAGCCCGCCGCGTGATGCGCTACGCCGGGCCGCGCATGCTCTGGCACCATCCGGTGCTGGCGCTCATGCACTGGCTCGACGGCCGGCGTACCGTGCCGGAGGCGAAACGCCGGCAGAGAGACACGTAGGGGGATCAAGCCGCAGCGCCGCAGACGCACCAACAGCCGTTCGTAGTGCCCCGATTTATCGGGGCTACCCAAGACCGTACAAGTACGGTCACTACAAACCCCTGGCAGACCCACCGACTTGCTTTGCCGGTGGGTCTCGCGTTTTGCTCGACCCACCCTACAAGCTCTTGTCTGGCCAGTTCTTCCGCCGTCTGGCTTTCGGCGGCTACACCCGACGCGCGGCTGCAACCGGCCACCCTCCTGCTGCAGGCGAGACGCCTACACCACAAAGCGCAACACGTGGCTGCAAGCAGCCGCATTACTGCCGCTGCGCAGGCTCCAGGCGGCGCAGATAGATGTCCCTGAACTCGACGACCATGGGCGGGCCCTGATGGACCTGCAGCGCCAGCCACCCGCGCTTAAGCCGCTTCGGGTCCTGATCGTCCAGCTCGCACATGGTCACGCCGTTGATCTTGAGCACCACGTGGCCGCCCCGGGCAATCACTGTGTAGTCGTTCCACTCGTTGGCCTTGTACACCTTGAGCAGCTCGGCCGGGTCGCCCACGGAGCCGACCACCTGCCGGTGGCCCTGCTGGTCGATCAGCACTTTCTGGCCGCGCTCGGCCAGCACGCCGCGCAGCAGATATTCCATGATCACGCCGGTCCAGCGTCCCGAGGCGTCGAAGTCGGCCTGGGTGCCCACCACGGGATCGCGCCAGCCTTCGCCGGTTTGGCCTTCGGCGCGTCTTAGCGCGCGGTAGTAGATGCCCGAATTGCCACCTTCGAGGCGGAACTTCAGGCGCAGCTCGAAATCCGCGACCTGATCCTTCCAGACGAGGAAGTTGTTCTCCCGGAGCTTTGTCTCCGCGGTGGTCCGGCCGGTGATCGCGCCGTCGCGCACCGACCAGATGTTCGTATCGCCCGACCAGCCGTCGAGCGACCGTCCGTCGAAGATGGGCGTGAAGCCTTCGGGCGGTTGCGGCTGCGGCTGTGCAGACTGGGCCGCAAGACACGCGCTGAACACAATCATCAGGCTCATCAGGCAGCGTCGCATGGCATGTCTCCTTGCTGAGGGCTGGCAACCGGGCTTCTGCAACTGCCTCCTCTCCCGCTGGGGACAGCGGAGGTCAAATCAGTGTTCTGCAACTCCACGGTGGCAGGCTAATTGATGTCGCAAGTCGACGCAAAACAAATCGCTGCAGGAAAGCAAACGAACGAATACTCCGGCCGGGGGCCGCTTCACCGCGGTCTCGGGTTTGCGTCCCCGGCTGTCCTGCCTGGTCCAGGCCGCGCTGCTGGCGGAGCCGCGGTCTCCCGCAACGCGGTGCTTTCTGCCGCCCCGCGTGTGGCGGCGCGCACCGCGGCCAGGTGTTTGGTCAACAGCGTGCTGAGTGTCTCGCGCCGCAGGTCCTCGCGACTGTGAAGCTTGATGCAAATCCGATCCATGCCTGCTTGGCGCCCGTCGAGCTGCGGATGCCAGCCGGCCGCGGCCAACTCGCCCAGTGCCAAGGCGCCCTTTGGTCCGGCCAGGTGGAGGTGGATCGCATCGGCGCTCTTGGTGCGCACCGCCACCCAAGGTTCGTGCTGGCCTGCCACGTAAAAGGGCACCACCTGCTTGTGGGTCCACACGACCTGCGCATCGGGCGCGATGCCGGAGACCAGCTCGAACACCTCTTCGAGCAGCTCGGCCGGCCAGCGCACCTGGTGCCCCAATGGAAAACCCCGCCGCGCCAAGTGCCAGGTTCGGCCCAGTTGCTTCCAGGGCTCGAGCAGGCTGCGGCTCTGCTCCACGCGCCCCGCCAGTCGGCGGAACCCGGCCACCGCCTGATCGACGAACTGCCAGAACTCGGGCCGGTCGATCTCCTCGTAGCGCCACACGCGCAGCTCGACCTCCTGCCACGGGCCGCGGATGTTTTTGCAGTAAACGCGCGGGCCTGTGCCGTAGACGGGCACCTCGGCCAGATCGTTCAAGGGCGTCAGGGCCAGCCGACCCACAAGCTCCTCCCTGCGGAAAGTGGCGCGTGCGGTGCGGAACTTGAGTTTCAACAGCCACTCCTCGCCGGTGATCGCATGAAAGAACCAGCCGAAGGAGCTGCGCTGCGCACGGATCTCGACCACGCTGCGCGCGTCCCAGTCCACCGGCGCGAACAGGTCGCGGTGTTGCTGGATACGATCGACCACTTCGGCCAGAATCCGGCCCTCCCAGCGGCAGGGGCGCCCGTTGCGCGCCACGCGATCCTCACAGTGCCACTTGCGCCCGTCGCGCTCCCAGGGCATCTTCACCTGTGCGCCGACTTCGGCGATCTCCAGGTCGCCCGGCCGCGGTGCCTCTGCTGCCGCGGGATCGAAACGCCGCCGCGGCTCTTGCGGCCCGCGATCGAGCACCGGTTCAAGCGCCTCGCCCGTGTAAGAGCGCCAAAGCGGCTCTGGCAGGCTCGTGGACGGCGCCGCGGTCCGCCTTGACGACTTTGCCGGCTTGGAAGGCTCGGGCTGCCCGCCTTGCGCGCTTTGCAGGGAGTCGTAGTCTTGCCCGCTTTGCTGCGCTTGCTGCCAGCGACGGGCATGCTCGACGATGTCCTCGGGCGTGCCGCAGGCCGCCACGTGGCCGCCCTCTTCGCCCGCCTCGGGCCCCAGGTCGATCACCCAGTCGGCCGTCTTGATCACGTCGAGGTTGTGCTCAATGACCACCACCGTATTGCCCAGGTCCACCAGCCGGTTGAGCACGTCGAGCAGCCGGGCCAGATCGTCGAAGTGCAGGCCCGTGGTGGGCTCGTCGAGCAGGTAGAGCGTGCGCCCGGTATCGGGCCGGGCCAGCTCAGCGGCCAGTTTGACGCGCTGGGCCTCGCCGCCCGAGAGCGTATGGGCCGGCTGTCCGAGGGTGAGGTAGCCCAGGCCCACATCGCAGAGCACTTGCAGGATGCGGCGCACGCGCGGGATGTTTTCGAACAGCTTCAGGGCCTCGTCGCAGGGCATGTCGAGCACGTCGGCGATCGTGCGCCCGCAGTATTTCACGGCCAGGGTCTCGGGGTTGTAGCGCCGGCCGCGGCAGGTGTCGCACTCCACCCACACGTCGGGCAGGAAGTGCATCTCGATCTTCAACTGGCCGTTGCCCTCGCACTTCTCGCAGCGCCCGCCCGGCACGTTGAAACTGAACCGCCGCGGGGTGTAGCCGCGCAGGCGGGCCTCGGGCAGTTGGGCGAACAGGCTGCGCACCAGGTCGAACAGGCCGGTGAACGTGGCCGGGTTCGAGGTCGGCGTCTGTCCCAGCGCGTCCTGGTCCACGCGGATCACCTTGTTGATCTGCTCCAGGCCGCGAATCTTCTCGTGGGCGCCGGGCTGGGTGTGGGCCCGGTGCAGGCGGCGAGCCGCGGCGCGATAGAGGATGTCGTCCACCAGCGAACTCTTGCCGCTGCCGCTTACGCCCGTGACCACCGTGAAGGTGCCCAAGGGGATGCGCGCCGTGATGTTCTTGAGGTTGTGGTGGCGTGCGCCGAGGATTTCCAGCCAGCCGCCGCCCGGCGCCTGCGCGGGCTTCCCTGCCGTTTGGCCAAGCGCGGCCATGCGACGATTGGCAGGCACGGGGATGGCCTTGCGCCCCGAAAGATACGGACCCGTGACCGAATTGCGGCGCCGAGCCACGGTAGCAGGTGTGCCCTGGGCCACGATGCGCCCCCCGCGGCGTCCGGCCGCGGGGCCGAAGTCGAGCAGCCGGTCGGCCGACCCGACCACCTCGCGGTCGTGCTCGACCACCACCAGGGTATTGCCCAGGTCGCGCAGCTTCCTCAGCGCGTCCAACAGGCGCCGATTGTCGCGCGGGTGCAGCCCGATGGTCGGCTCGTCGAGCACATAGAGCACCCCGCACAGCCCGCTGCCCAACTGGGCGGCCAGGCGGATGCGCTGCATCTCTCCGCCCGAGAGCGTGGGCGCGGGCCGAGCCAGCGTGAGATAATCGAGCCCCACGTCCACGAGGAATTGCACGCGGGTGGCCACCTCGCGCCACACCTCGCCGGCCACCTGCTGCTCGGTCTTGTCGAGCTGCCAGTCGCGGCACTCGTCCAGCAGCCGGCCCAAGGGCAGCCGGCACCACTGGTCCATGGTGTGCCCGCGGAAACGCACGGCCGCGGCATCGTCGCGCAGGCGGCTGCCGCCGCAGGCCGAACACTCCACCTCATCGACCAAATGCTCCAGCCGGCGGCGCAAGGAAGGCGAAAACCGTGCAGCCTCTTCCAGCGCCGGATAGAGCCCCTTGTACTGGAAACGCAGCACCGGGCGCGACTGCGCTGCTGCGCTTGGCTGTTTGCGCTCCGGGAAAAAGGTGACCGGCACCATTTGTGCAAAGCCGGGCACCGACCGTAGGTTGGTCGTGGGCCGTTCCGGCAAATGGTGCCGGTCACCTTTTGCCCGCATGTCACCTTTTTCCCGGACATGCTGCGAATCGCCGCGCACAGGCAGGCGCACCTCGAACCACTGATCGCCCGTGCCGTAGTAGATCAGGCGCCGCTGGCGGGCATCGAGCTGGTCGAAGGGCACGTCGGTCGGGATGTCGGTGGCCTGGGCAAAACTCATCAGCACCAATTGAAAGAGGAGGCTTTCGGGCCTGGGCCAGAGCCCCACCGCCCCTTGGGCCAGCGAGAGCTTCGGGTCGCGGATCAAGGCCGCGGGATTCGTGCCCGTCTGCACTCCCAGCCCCTCGCAGGCTCGGCACCATCCCAGTGGGCTGTTGAACGAGAAATGGTGGGGCGAGAGCGGCTCGAAACTGCGCCCGCACTGCTGGCAGGCGAAGTGCTGGCTGTGGACCGTCAGCGGCCAGCGCGGTTCCGGCCGGTCTTCGACCTGCTGGAGCACGTGCAACACGCCGCGCCCCAAGGCCAGGGCGTTTTCCATGCTGCCGGCCACACGGCTGCGCACGCCGGGACGCAGCACCACGCGGTCGATCACCACTTCCAGGCGATGGCGCCGGCGCCGGTCGAGCTCGGGCACCTGGTCGAGCGAGACCGTGCGCCCGTCTACCCGAATCCGCGCATATCCCGATGCGCGCAGCTCGTCCCAGAGCGTCTCGAACCGCTCGCCCGGCTGCAGCTCCACCGGCGCAGTCAGGTAAAGGCGCGTGCCCTCGGGGTGCTCCATGATCTTGGCGATGATCTCGTCGGCCGATTGCGTGCCCACCGGCAGGTTGCACTCCGGGCAGAAAGGCTGGCCCAGCCGCGCCATGAGCACGCGCAGGTAGTCGTAGATTTCGGTCACCGTGCCCACGGTGCTGCGCGGCGTGTGGCCGGTGTGTTTCTGTTCGATGGCCACCGCGGGCGAGAGGCCCTCGATGTGGTCGATCTTGGGCTTCTGCACCCGCGCGACGAACTGGCGGGCATAGGCGCTGAGGCTTTCCACGTAGCGCCGCTGGCCCTCGGCATAGAGCGTGTCCATGGCCAGCGAGGTCTTGCCCGACCCGCTCGGCCCGCAGCAGACCGTCAGCCGCTCGCGCGGGATGTCCACGTCCACGTCTTTCAGGTTGTGTTGCCGGGCGCCGCGGATGCGGATGGCTCGCTGTCGGGCTGCTGCCCGGGCGGTTGAGCGCCGTTGTGGACGGGCCGTAGAAGCTGCTTTGCGCGGCGGTGTCCGGCCGGCAGACAAGGCGCTGCGCAACACGCGCCCGGTGTGGGAGCGGCGATGCCGGGCGATTTGCTCCGGGGTGCCCGCGGCCACGATGCGCCCGCCCGACTGGCCGCCTTCGGGCCCCAGGTCGATGACCCAGTCGGCGGTTTTGATCACCTCCAGGTTATGCTCAACCACCAGTACGGTATGTCCCGCATCCACAAAGCCGTGCAACACGCGCAAGAGCAGCTCGATGTCGGCGAAGTGCAGGCCCGTGGTGGGCTCGTCGAGCACGTAGAGCGTAGGTCCGGTATTGCGTTTGGCCAGCTCGCGGGCCAGCTTGACGCGCTGCGCCTCGCCGCCGGAGAGGGTGGGCGAGGGCTGGCCGAGTTTCATGTAGTCGAGCCCCACGTCGTGCAGGGTCTGGAGTCTGCGGCGGATGGCAGGGATGTTCTCGAAGTGGCGCAGCGCCTCCTGCACGTCCATTTCCAGCACCTGGGCGATCGAGCGGCCCTTGAAACGCACCTGGAGCGTCTCGCGGTTGAAGCGCCGCCCCTGGCAGACCGGGCAGGTGACCCATACGTCGGCCAGGAAATCCATCTCCAACCGGTTTGCCCCGTGACCTTCGCAGGCCTCGCAGCGCCCGCCCGAGACGTTGAAACTGAACCGCCCGGGCTGGTATCCGCGGGCCTTGGCGTCGGGCAATTGGGTGTAGAGCCTGCGGATTTCGTCGAACAGCTTGGTGTAGGTGGCCGGGTTGCTGCGCGGGGTGCGCCCGATGGGCGACTGGTCGATGGCGATCATGCGCTCCAGGTGTTCGAGGCCCTCGATCCGCTCATGCGCGCCCGGACTGCCCAGCCCGGCGTTCAGATCGCGCCTGAGGGCCTCGACCAGGATGTCGCCCACCAGCGAACTCTTGCCCGAGCCGGAAACGCCGGTAACACACCCGAACAGGCCCAGCGGGATTTCCACGTCGATGTGCTGAAGATTGTTGTGCGCGGCGCCGCGCACCACCAGGCGCTGCGGGCCCGGCTCGCGCCGCCGGGCGGGCACAGCGATCCGCCGCTTGCCCGAGAGATACTGCCCGGTCACACTCGCCGGCTCGGCCACCACCCGCTCGATCGCGCCGGTGACCACGATCCGTCCGCCGCGCACCCCCGGGCCCGGGCCGAAATCCACCAGGTGGTCGGCCGCACGCATGGTGGCCTCGTCGTGCTCGACCACCACCACAGTGTTGCCCTGGTCGCGCAGGCGGGAGAGGCTCTGGAGCAGGCGCTGTTGGTCGCGGGCGTGCAGGCCCACCGAGGGCTCGTCGAGAATGTACGTCACACCCACCAGCCCGCAGCCGATCTGCCCGGCCAGCCGGATGCGCTGCATCTCGCCGCCGGCGAGCGTGGGCGCGGTGCGATCGAGCGTCAGGTAATCGAGCCCCACGTCGGCCAGGAAACCCAGGCGCCCGCTGATCTCCTTCAGCGCTTCCGCGGCGATCGTGCGGCTGGTCTGGTCGAGCCGCAGCTCGCTGAAGAACTCCTGGGCCGCGCGCACCGGCAGGGCGCAGACCTCGGGCAGACTGCGCTCCGGCTGCTCGGCGAACAGCGGCGAAGCGGTCTGCAGCCGCACTGCGCCAGCCTGCGCGTTCAGTCGCTGTCCGCGGCACTGCGCGCAAGGAAGCACGCACATGTACTTCTCCAGTTGGCGCCGCTGGGGGCGGCTGCGCGTGTTGCGATATTGGGCCAGCAGGCGCGGGATGATACCTTCGAACGTCCCGCCCCACTTGTAACCGCTTGGGCCGCTGCGCCAGGTGAACGTGATGTGCTCGTCGCCCGTGCCCCAGAGCAACGCGTGTTGCCACGCCGGGTCCAGCTCCTCCCAGGCCGTCTCCAACACCGTGCCCGGCGCCAGCTCGTGTTTGCGTTCGAGTATCTCGGCCACCCCGCGATAGAGCGTGCGTCGCCAGCGCCCAATCTCGCGCCAGCGACCCACCAGCTCGATAGCCCCCTGCTGGAAGGAGCGCGAGGGATCGGGGATCAGCCGCTGGGGATCGAAGCTGTAAACCTCGCCCAGGCCGCTGCACTCGGGACACATGCCCTGGGGACTGTTGAAGCTGAACAACTGCGGGCTCAAGGGCTCGAAGCTCAGACGGCAATGGGTGCAGGCATAGTCGGACGAGAGATAGATGTCGGACGAAAGCGGGGCCTGTTCGGGCAATGAGTGACGGTTGTCGCGCAACTCCTGCGGCGCATTGCTCCCGGGCGATGCTTGCACTTCAGTTAAACCATCGCCGCGGGCGTCGGGCGCGCCGGAGGTGTCCGGACTGACGATCAAGCGCCCCTGTCCTACGCGCAGCGCCAGGTCCACGCCCTCGGCCAGCCGCGGGCGCACACTCGGGCCGGCGGCCAGGCGGTCGATCACCACTTCGATGTCGTGACGCAGGCGGCGGTCGAGACGCACCTGGTCGGCAAGCCCCACGACGCGCCCATCCACCCGGGCGCGTCCAAAGCCCTGCTTGAGCAAGCCCTCGAACAAGTCGCGGTGCTCGCCCTTTTGCGCACGCACCAACGGGGCGAGGATGACGAATCGGGTGCCGGCCGGCAGGGCGAGAACCTGCTGGATGATCTGTTCGCGGGTCTGGGCGGTGATCGGCCGGCCGCACTGCGGGCAATAGGGCCTGCCCACGCGCGCGTAGAGCACGCGCAGGTAGTCGTAAATCTCGGTGATCGTGCCCACGGTGGAGCGCGGGTTCTGACCGGCGCCCTTCTGGGAGATGGAGATCGAAGGGCTCAGGCCGGCGATCAGGTCCACGTCCGGCTTGGGCATCTGGCCGAGGAACTGCCGGGCGAAGCTCGACAGGCTGGCCACGTAGCGCCGCTGCCCCTCGGCATAGAGAGTGTCGAAGGCCAGCGAACTCTTGCCCGAGCCGCTCACGCCCGTCAGACAGATCAGCCGGTTGCGCGGCAGGGCCAGATCGACCTGCTGTAGGTTGTGCTCTCTGGCCCCTCGGATGAGGATGTCGGTCTCTGCCATCGGTGCTATCTTGAAGAGCTGCGCTCAGCCGTAGGGTGCGCTGTGCGCACCACGACTGTTCTGGTGCTCGCAGAGCACCCTACGGTACTGCGCTCAGAAGCTCGGTAATCTGTCGAAACAAGCCAACCGACGATTCTAGGGCACAGGTGTACAGGCCCGCAAGGCGGCATTGATACGAGCCACTCGTTTGGGCCTTCCCATGCGTGGTGCAGCCGTCTCGGCTGCGCGGTCGGCGCTCGCGAACCATACTTTTCAGTCGATCAGCGCCACCCGAGAGGGCTGGTTGAAGCACGCCGCCGACAATTTGACAGTCTGTCCATCACCCAGCTCAGCCCCACGATGCGGGGGGTTTGGCGCCGTCGAAGTGGCCGAAAATGCCCAGTTCAAGTTAATGCCGCCCGGATAATCCGCCGATTCGATACAAGCGGACCGACCCGTAGATTCGCTACAAGTGTGCGTGCTCGTCCGGGTCCGAAAGGGAGCCATTTTGCCTTGAAGGGGGACATGATGGTCAGACGTATCGGCGCGTGTGTGGTATTGGGCCTGTTGGCCATTGGCGTGTTGCTTGGTGGAGGGATCGTTTGGGCGGCGGAGCCGAACGGCGACTCGCCTTTTCAGCCCGAACCCGGCGTAGTGGCCCCTCCCGAGCCCGCCCTCGACATACCACTGGCCACCGGCGACCTGTCGGCCGGTTGCGATCAAGGCTGTGGCGAGTGCGGCGGTGTCTGCGGCGCCGGAGGGCCGGTCTGCTGCTACTGCTGCTATCCGGGCCGGGTGTGGTTTCGGGCCGACTGGCTGATGTGGTGGACCAGCGGCACGCGCCTGCCCGCGCTGGTCACGACCAGCACGAATCCCAACCCGCCCGAGCAGCCCACCTCCGAGATCGGGGCCCTGGGCGACCCGTACACGGTCATCACGTTCGGCGACCAACTGGTCCACAACGAGGGCCGGCCGGGCTACCGGCTGAAGGTCGGCTACTGGCTGAGCGACTGCCGCGTGCGCGGCTTCGAGGGCGAATACTACGAGATCGGCGGCAGCTCGCGGGACTATGATTCGGGATTCTCGGGAGGGCTGCCGATCTTGGCGCGACCCTTCTTCGATGTGACCCCCGGCGTTGACGGGCAGGAAGGACGCGAGCTGATCTCCTATCCCGATTGGGTGAAGGGCCAGGCCCGCGTACACACGAGCGACTTCTTCCAGTCGGCCGGCGTCTGGGGGCTGTTGAACATGGTCTGTTTCCAGCCGGCCGTGGTGGCGGGCACCTCTCAGGAGTATTTCAACCTGGCCCAGGCCCGGGCCAACGATTGCTTCCGCATGGAGATGATCGTCGGCTATCGCCACTACCGTTTGGGCGACAGCGTGACGATCAGCGAACACCTGATCGCCAACGGCGTGCCGCTCATCCCGCCGGGTTCGACCTGGGACATCGAAGACCACTTCCGGGCGCTCAATGAGTTCCACGGCGGCGAACTCGGCCTGGTCGGCGGTTTCCACCGCGGGCGCTGGTCATTGGATTTTCTGGCCAGGATGGCCCTGGGCAGCAACCATCAGTCGGCGTGGATCCACGGCCAAACCATCTTTACCCGGCCGGACGAAGGCCCCACGACGTCCGACGCCGGCATCCTGGCGCTGGAGACCAACTCGGGCGTGTATGAGCGCAACAACTTCGTCGTGATCCCGCATTTCGGCGTGGAGCTGGACTACCTGTTCACGCCGCACATTCGCGGGTTCGTGGGCTACAACTTCGTCTACTGGCTCAATGTGAGCCGTGCCGCGGACTTGATCGACCGCTCGGTGAACACGCAGTGGGTGCCGGGCGGGGAGGTCACGCCGGGACCGCCCGAGCGGCCGGCCTTCAACAACGACGATTTCCCCTGGCCTCAGACGGAGTTCTGGGCCCAAGGCATCAACCTCGGCCTGGAATGCCGCTTCTGATTCCAGCCGACCATTGCGCCCGGAGGGCGAGGCGGCGCCAATGGCTGAGGCGCCGCCCGTCTCCGGCGAGACCTCTGAGCGCAAGCAATCGGCCCCCGAGCCTCAAGGCGCCCGGGGGCCGATGCGTTGTTTCTTGTTGTCCGTGCTCCCGGCAGCCCGCCGCAGGTCCCTGTACACTCGTCACGGCCGGCAGGCGTCTGTCCCACACGCTGCCGCGTGTCTCGATATCCGCCCTGCCGACGGCTTGCCCCGATTCGTCAACCGCTAACCGCTCTCCGGATCTGTCACTTGGCCCTGCGACGGCGAATTGCGCCTGCCGACAGCACGACACCTGCGGCGCAGGCCAGCCAGAGCGTGGAAGGTTCGGGGATCACCGGCGGGGGGCCGTTCATCAGGATGCGCTTGGAAGAGTATCCGCCGCTGAGGCCCCACTCGCCGAAGTTGAAGTCCACGGCATAGCCTTCGCCGGGCAAGGGAACCACAAATGAGTTTTTCTCATCCGTAAACCCCACGCCGCCCAACGGCAGGTCGCCCGCGCCGCCGACGATCTGGCCGGGCACATCCTGGCCGTCATGGAAGGCGGCGGGCTGTTCCTCCACGACCTTGTAAATCCCGGCGCCGAGGTTCGTGAAAAGGTAGGAGCCGTCCCAGGCGGTCCAAGTCCAGGCAATCGGATCGCCGAGGCCCTTGGTGTTCGTGCCCTCGCCGAAATCCAAGGCATAGAGCAACACGGTCACGTTGGGCAGGCCGAGTTCGTTGGATTGTCTCTGCCCGTCGTTGTTGTCGTCGGACCAGACAAAACCGCTCAGCCATCCGGGTCCTGTTGCCTGGGTAGGCGAACCTTGGGGCACCTCCGGTGCGCAGTCGGGCAGTGTGGGTGCTAATCCAATTGCCGCCCATGCATCCCAGACACTATTGGCAGAAGGCTTGATAAGCTCAGCAGAAGCGGTCGGCGAATTGATCAACACAGAGCCGGCCATGACGGCCGCGCCGACATACCACCACCATGCGCAGGGCAGGAGCGCACCCCGCGCGCCGTGACGAGCTGTCATAGTACTCAACGCTGCCTCCGTTGTCTGATCAAAGGGTTGGAAAAACTGCCACAGTCTTCGAAACACACCCAGCCCTTATGGTAATTGCAAGCGCACAGGTTGCAAGCAATCGGCACGATTTCTCTAACCGAAAAATCCCACAGAGGGGGCAGGATGCCCTCGCACTGGTGGGCTTCCGCGGCTCACCGGCACGCCGCCGTGCAAAACCTGCAAAACGTCGGGCTGCGAAACCGCACGCTTTCCCGCCGATAGCACCCAAAAAAGACTGCCCAAGCCGGCAATAATCCCGCCCTGCCGCGCGCGATTCCGGCTTGAGGGCGCGGACTTGGTCGCCCTGTTTCTCGAAGCCGGGAAGGGGAAAACGAGAAGCCGGTTTACCCACCAGCAGAGGCATCCACGCTCTGTCCGCTGGCCGGCCGACGGGCCCGGAGAACCACAGCGTTCCGGCGCGCAATCGCCGGGATCACGGCTGGATGCCCGAAGCGCAGGCGCCGCAGAAGCTCGGAAAGCGGCCCCGCCTGAGCGAATCCGCCCCAGCCCGATTCACGCGCACGGCACTGGCCGCTGGCCCTCGCGGCACGATCCCCGCCGCGCGAGAGCGCGAGATCAGGACGCCTTGTGAGACTGCCGGGCCGAACGTCCGCCCGGCTCGCGCTGGGTCGCCGGACCGCTGATGGGCACCGTGACCGGCTCTTGCTCAACCGGCGCGGGCAGGCCGGCAACCGGCGTTTGCGGCGGTTCGGTTTGCGGCGGGACGTCCGGAGTGGGCGCCGCTTTGCGCGAACCGCGAAACAGACCGCCCACCGGGCCGGTCAGCAGGGCCGGCAGAAAGATCAAGTCACCCACCAACGCCATACCCAGCATGGTGAGCATCAACACGCCGAAACGCTGCGTGGGCGTGAACGAACTGAAGGCGAACACGCACAACCCCAGCCCGCCGATCAGCGTGGTCTGGGTCATGGCCGTGGCACATCGCTCATAGGCCCAGAGAGCCGAACGTTTGCGGTCCCAGCCCTTGTCCAGCCCGTCGCGGAACCAGGTCAAGTAGTGGATCGTGTCGTCCACGGCCACTCCCAGGGCCACGCTGGCCGTCATCATCGTGCCGATATCCACCAACAAGTGAATCCACCCCATGATCCCGAAGATGACCACCACCGGGAACATGTTGGGAATCATCGACAGCAGACCGGACCTGGGGCTCTTCAGCACCGCCATCATCACCACGGCAATCAACGCGAAGGCCATCACCAGGCTCTCGAAAAGGTTCTCCATCAAGGCGTGCTGAGTGCGATAGACCAGGGGCACCAACCCGGTGTAGGTGGCGTGTACCCCTTCGACGTTCGCTGCCCGACATTGCTCGAGCATCGGCTCGATGACCTCCCTCAGGTCATGGACGAAGAGCCCGTAGTCCAGATTGCCCAGGGCCTGGACCCGCGCGGTAATGCGCCAGAGCTGCTGGCCGTGGGCCGTGCGCCAGGCGTCGATGGCCTGCGCCACGTGGGCGGCGTCGGTCTGGCTGAGCCCGGGAATCGCGGCCAGGCGCCCTTCGAGCGGCACCTCGGGATTCCCAAAGCGTTCAACAGCCAGCAGCGTGGTCAACTCGCGCTTGCGGAGCACGTCGGCCACGCGCGCGTCGAGGCCCAGCTCCTTAAGCGTGGGATCGCGATGGTCGTGCTTCCACCTGCGCACGGCATCGGCCACCTGTGCGGCCTGGTCGTCGGAGATCCCTTCCAGGGCCGACAGATCACCCGCGGCTTCGAGGTCCTGGAGGCTGTCGAGACCTTGCGCGGCAAGCTGCTCGGCCAGTTCGCCGAAAAGCCCCAGCTCTTCCAGCGGCGGATCGGCGCCCTGGTCGGCCACGGCGATGTCTTTGTCCGTTGCCAGGTAGCCCAGCTCGACGAACTGGTCCAGGTGTTCCTGCAGCCGCTCGTTGAGTATCCGGTCGCGCATGCGGCGCGGATCGATGCCGGCGATTCGCTCGATCGTCGTCGGTTCACGCGTCTCGGGCGAAATGTCGGCGGCGAAAGTGGCGGCCGACAAGGCCCCGCCCACGTCGTCCAGCTCCTCTTTGAGCGTGTGCTGGACATGGCGCGCCAGGCGCATCCGGTCCACGAACGAAAGCCCGCAGCGCTGGTTGTCCACGCGCAAGATCACTTCCATGGGCACCAGCGGACCGAGATTGTCTTCCAGCCAGGCGTAGTCGGCCAGGATGGGCGCGTCGGCCGAGAAGAGCTTGGCCAGTTGGATGGAGGTCTTCAGCCGCGGCAGCCCGAAGGCGCAAAAGACCATCACGATCAGACACACGGTTGCCACCAGGTAGTTGTGGCCGATGATCAGCCCACCCACGCGCCGCCACGCCCGGATGATCAGCGTGTCGGCAACTTGCTCTTCGCCCTCGTGGCGCACGCGCTGGGCATAAGCGCGGGAGGGGAAGAAGTACAGCAGCGCGGGCAGAAAGAGGAAGATCAACGGCAGCGTGGTCATCACCCCGCTGGCCGAATAGGTGCCGAACTTGGCGATGGGCACCACGTCGCTGATGACCAGCGAACCCAGCCCCAGGGCCGTGGTCAAGGCGGCCAGGAAACAGGGCAGAAAGCCGTGGGACAAAGCCCGTTCCGGCGCGCTGGTGAGCCCGTGTTCCCGGATCGCGTCGTGGTAGTAATTGACAATGTGGATTGCGCCCGAGATGGCCAGCACATACACCAAACTGGGCATGGTCAGCAGCACCGCGTCGGAATAGGAACCGGTGAAATACACCATGCCCAGCGCGGTGCCCGCGGCCAAAATCGCCGTGAAAAACACCATGATCGTCAGCCGCACGCTGCGGAAGCAGACCCAGGAGATGCCCAGCCCCACCACGGCCGACAGGCCGGCCAGGCGGAACAGCGTGCGCTGGCCCTCATTGTCGATGGCCACGTTGTCCACCGGAGGTCCGCCCAGGTGCAGACCCTCGGGCGGGGGCTTGCGCCCGTAGACCAGTTCGGCGACGAACTCGACCGCGCCGTCGGCCAGACGCAGCAGGATCGGACGGTCGTCCACGGGCGGGGGCGGCTCGATGTCGCATTGCTGGGCCAGTTTGTGGATGATATCCAGGGTGGGATGGAGGCGTTGTCCCGTGGCCGCGGAGGACAGGGTGACCACCAGGCACGTCTTGCGGTGGTCCATGCCGATCAGCGTGCCTTCCAGACGCTCGAGGATTTTCTGGCGGCCGAGGTCCGGATAGCGCTCTTGGAGCTGGTCGAGCAGGCGCTGGCCGGTGAGCACCGGCGGCTTGAACGGCGACTTCCAGGCGGCTACCTTGCGCTGGATTTCGGCGGCGTCGGACGCGCTCAGGCCTGGGAGGCGGCTCAGGTCGCCGAACTCTTCGATTGCCCGCCGGGTAGTCAAGCCGTGGGCACGCAGCACACTGGCGTGGCCGCGGCGAATCGCCTGGTCGTCGAGGTCCGGATCATAGGACTCGAGCTTCACCGCCAGCAGTTCCAGGCGTGGATCGTCCAGGGTGCAGCCTTCCCAACTGGCCAGGACGAACTGCTCGTGGGGGAAGTGTTGCTGGAACCAGGTGTGTACGGCCGTCTCGGGGAAGTCCTCGGGCAGCCAGTCCTTCACGTCGTTGCGGTTGCTCCGCAGCGCCCGGATCGAGCCGATCAGCATGAACGGCATGAAGAAGACCGTGATCAGCACGATCTTGAAGCCGTGGCGGGCGAAAAAGGGCGGACTCATGGGGACGACCGCTCCTGAGGATCAGCCGGCAAAGCGCGGGGCCGGCATTCGGACAGGCCACAGCGGCCTTCGGCAATGCGCCGATTCGACCCGGCCGGGAGGGAAACTCGACACCACGCCAGCTTACCGATTTTCGGCCCTTGCGTCCATGGCGCCATCGACCAGCCGCCCCCCTCATGTCCATCCCGAACGTTTCAGGCCGCCCCGGCGCAGCAATTTGCCCGGGTTGCCCTGCCGGCAGAGTAAACCTGATCGCTCCGACCGGGGAGTGGGGCAGGCGTTTGCGCCTGCCTGTGGGGCCCAAGCCGCCTGTCGGACCCCCAACGAACGGATACCCGGAGCCGGGGCTCGATCTGCGGCCGGGCCGCGAAGACTGGCCACCCGGGAATTCACAACGAGCCCCGGGGTTCATCCCGGGGGAGCGATGTTCCGAGTCCAGGCACGCCGTCGGCAGGGCGACGCATTGCCATCGGCAGGCACCACGCATTGCCGTCGATCGGGGCAACGCATGTGTCGCCCCTACAGGCCCGCGGCCCTATTCACGCAGAGCGTCGCCCTCTTGCTGCTTGACCAGCTCGTAGAAAGGGCAGCGCCGACAGTCGCGGGCCTTGGCGAGATAGCTCCCCTGGACGCGCCCGCCACAGAGCGTGCCGGCGCTGCGCCAGCAGTAGCGCCCGTAGCCCGTCCCTCTGTTCGGGCCCAAGCGCTCGGTCTCGATGGCCGCCGGACAGACTCCCATCTGCTCGCAATTCGCCCCGCCGGGTTCCCGGCCACAGCCGTAGAATTCCCAGCAGTTGAGCCTGGCATCGGGCGCTGCGGAGGAAGCCGAGGAAGCGGCATTCGAGCTACTCATCTCAGAATCGCTCCCTGTTCGAACCCGGGGTCGTTGGCGCACTCAGTGCCGCGGCGGACTGGGCCAGCAGGCCCAGCTCCCGCATCTTGGCAAGCAACTCCTCCTCGCGGATGGGCTTGGTCACATAACCCTCGCAGCCTTCGCGAAACGAACGCACACAATGCTTCGAGTCGCGCAGGGCCGTGGTCATGATCACCTTGGCGCCGTCGGAGCCCGTACGCCCGTGCTCCAATTCCACGGCCCGAATCCGCTCCAGCGCGTGGTGGCCGTCCATTCCCGGCATCATGATGTCCAGACAGATCAGCTCGTAGGGCGCGCCATCCGCCAGGGCCAGGCGCACCGCCTGCACCGCCTCTTCGCCGTCATAGGCGAACGTGCACTCGGCGTAGGGTCCAAGCATCGCGCGGAGCAGCTCGCGACAGACCCGGTCGTCGTCCACGATCAGGCATCGCAAGCGCCCCGGCGCCGGTGCAGCAGACGGCCCGCCGTCGGTCTTCTCGCCGGGCGACGGCAAGTCCGAGCGCAGCGAAGTCCCGGGTTCGCTGGAAGTCGAGATTGCGGTCGGGGCCGGCGCCGCCGGCCGGCCGGCGCGCCTGCCGGACGCCAAGGTCCGGTCGCCCAGCAAGGCGCTGACTTCGCTGAGGATTTTCTCTTCGGTCAGCGGCTTGGTGCAGTAGCTCTCGCAGCCTTCCTCGAACGCCTGGATGCAGTGGCGTGCGTCTTTCAGGGCGGTGGTCATGATCACCTTCACGCCGTCGCGACCTTGCCGGCCGTGCCGGCGTTCGAGCTGCCTGACCAGCCGCAGCACCTCGTGGCCGTCCTTGCCCGGCATCATGATGTCCAGGCAGATCAGGTCATAGGGCTTGCCGCCTTCGAGCGACGCACGCACCGCCTCGAGCGCCTTGTCGCCGTCGGCGGCCAGATCACAGCGGCCGTAGGGTGTCAGCACCACGCGCAACAGTTCGCGACAAACCGAATCGTCGTCGACGATCAAGAATCTCACGGCAAGACCTCCTCGGTCGAAGGCTGAGAACTTGTCAAGCTATTACCCTCCGGGGCTTCGCTTTGCTCCAGTCCCGGCCACCCGGCCCGGCCCACGGGACTGCGCAGACAATTCGTTTACAGGTTCTTACACGGGCGCGTTCTGCC
Organism: uncultured Planctomycetaceae bacterium; assembly: GCA_964467075.1. Taxonomy (GTDB): domain Bacteria; phylum Planctomycetota; class Planctomycetia; order Pirellulales; family Thermoguttaceae; genus CAYXPN01. Next base: position 6,508 of record CAYXPN010000028.1, on the reverse strand, counting down.
GGGTATCCGCGGTAGCGTGTTGTTCCAGGGTGTCTTGCAGAATGCCCAGCGCGGCCGCCGCCCGCTGGCGATCGCCGCTGCGTGCGGCCAGTTGCAGGCGCAACGCAGCATCGGCCAGCGGTCGGCAGCCCGCTTGCAGATATTGCCGCCGGATCTTTCCGGCGTCTTCATCCAGCTCGGCCCAATTCCCTTGTTCAAACTCGTGGGCCAGCGCCGCGAGATTCTCCCTCGTGGGTCGCACTGAGTCGGCCGGCGCGCCCACCCGTGCTGAATGGCCGGACTGCGATTGCCCTTGAGCCGGGGATTCAGCCTGTTTCGCACAGTGGTCGATCAGCTCCAGCAGGACCTCGATCGAACAGGGTTTGGTTGCACACCGGTCGGCCCCGGACCGGAGCCACTGGGACTCGGCAGCCGACTGCTCGCCCGGCAGCAACGCCACCACTGTTGCCCGTCGCCCGCCAGCCGCCTCGCGCTTGCGGAAATCCTCCAGCGCGCCCGGCCCAGCCGGTCCCAGCATCTCGGCGTCGATCATCACCAGGTCGTAGGACGCCTGTCGCAGCGCGCCGAGGGCTTCGGTTCGCGTGGCCGCCTGGTCCACCAGGCAACCCGACCGACCGAAAAGCATCTCCGCGGTGGATCGGGAAAGCTGGTCGGGCTGGGCGACCAGCACACGGGCGTTGCCCGGCCGTTGCGCATCGCCGGGTATCGCCGCTTGCGGGTGGTCCAGTGATTGGGCCGGTAGCTCCGCCTCTCCGGGCCACGCCTCGGGGTCGCTGCGGTGCTGGGCCGCGCCGGGTTTGCGCGGGCCGGCGATCCTTCGGCCCACAGGCTTGGCCTTGGGCAAGGTCAGCCAGACCCAAAACGTGCTGCCCTGGCCCGGGGCGCTGCGGAAGCCGATCTGCCCGCCCATCAGGTCGGTCAGCTCCTTGCAGATGGCCAGCCCGAGTCCCAAGCCGCCGAAGCGCCGCGTGGAGGAGCCGTCGCCCTGGGCGAAGCTTTGGAAGATTTCGGCCTGGCGGTCCGGCGAGATGCCCACTCCTGTGTCGCTCACGGTAATGCGGAGCGTGGCTGCCTCGGCCGAAAGCTCGTCGAGCACCACCTGCAGGTGGACCGCCCCCTGCGCGGTGAACTTAACGGCATTGTCCACCAGGTTGCCGAGCAGTTGGCCCAGCCGCAGCCGGTCCCCGCGGAGCCACCGCGGCAGACTGTCGGACAGGTGGCAGTAGACGGCCAGCCGTTTGGCTTCGGCCTTGGGTCGGGCGTCTTCGAGCACACGTTGGATCACCTGGTCGAGCCGGAAGGGCGCTTGCAAAAGCTCGACCTGCCCGGCCGTCAGCCTGGCGAAGTCCAGCAATCGCTCCACTTGCTCGCGCAGGGCTGCAGCGCCCTGGCAGACGTAGTCGAGCTTCTCCTGCTGGCCGGGCCCGAGGGGCTCCTTCATCAACAGGCGGCTGAAGCCCAGGATCGCATTCAACGGGGTGCGCAGCTCGTGGCTCACGTTGGCCAGCATCTCGCTGCGCGCCCGATCCGCAGCAGCCGCAAGCTCCTTGAACCGATCCATGCTCTGCTGCATGGACTTCAACTCGTGCGCTGTCTGCAGCCGGATCAGCCGGCGGTCGATCTGCGCGGCCGCCAATCGGCGAACCTCGTCGGCTTCCAGCGGCAGGCGCAGCCACAACACCCGATCGGCCGGCATCTGCGCCAACTCACCGCGGCGTGCCTCGGGCAGGCAGACCAAAAGCGGCAACTCCTCGTCGGCGCGGCACAGCTCAGAGACCGCCTCGGCCAGCCCGGCTGCCGGGGCAACCGGCCTGTTGCTGCGCGAAGAAGCGGTCGCCCCCGATCCCCCGATTGCCGGATGGATCACGGCGACCAGATAGGGCCAGCCGCCGACCGCTTGAATCCGTTTGAGCCCCGCGGTCAAATCCGCGGCTTTCTCGACCGATAGCTCAGCCGGCCCGCCCTGCCGCGCCCTGCGCGAGCCCCCCGCCCCGGCAGCCGCGGCGCGCCGGTTGCCTGCCCTTCGGGCCGCTCCCACCGCCTCCCGAAAGGCTTTACGGAAGGCCTGGTCGCCGCCGATCAGCAGCACCCGTTTGCTTGCCGTCCGGCCCATAGGTACGTTCGTCTCCTCGGCGTGGTCTGGCTGGCAGGGTTCGAGTCACTTTTGGCCGCAGCCAGCCCCAGGCCCCAAGAATGCACCACCGGTTCGCTTGGAAACCGCCAGACAAACATAGGCCATCCATGCTTCTGAGGGGGAAGAAACGTGGACGCAGCCAGTTTTCGGGGGTGCAGAAGACTAGCTGCGTCGCCCTTTTTCCCGCGCGGGGGAGCAGACGGAATCGGTCCTTGACAAGCCCCTCGGCTTCGGGTGCAATATAGTTGTGGAGGGGTGGAGCGGCCCGATGGGCGCGCCGCCCCACCAGGTCTTGGACCTCTGGGGCCAGCAAGGGCCGGGTACCCGCACCGGGAGTCAACTCGATTCGGCGGTCGCCGGGCTGGAGTGCGGCTTGTCTCAGCGCTGGCGCGTGATGGGGGGGGCCGGATGGCTGGCTGCCCCCGGGGCGCAGACGGGCAATCGCCTCAGTCCACACCATCTGTCCGGAATGCCAAGTCGCCGCTCGTCTCCCTGCGCCGCGGCCCGGTAATGTCCACATCACATTTCGAGGAACTGTCAGATGAGACGGCCCGAGGCGGCGGATTCCCCTGGTTCGCTGGGAGTGGCACGTTTTGGCGCGCCACAGGGTTTCACGCTGGTGGAACTACTGGTGGCCACTTCGCTCACCCTGCTGCTGATGGGGGCGGTGGTGACGATCTTCGCCAGCATCGGTGAAAGCGTGGACATCTCGCGATCGGTGCTGGAGATGGCCGACCGCCAGCGGGCCGCGGCTGCCCGCCTGCAAAAGGACCTCCAAGGGCTCACGGTCACCGTCGATCCGCCGCGCCATCCCGCGGCAGACGATGGCTATTTCGAGCTGATCGAAGGGCCCGTCGGGGCCGCGGTTCCGCCGCAGAACGTGGCCTGGAATGCGGAACTCGGCGTGCCGGATACCTCGGTGGGCGATTTCGACGACATCCTCATGTTCACCACGCGCACCACCGGCCGGCCGTTCGTGGGCCGGTACCTGGGCAGCCCGTCGCGCGTGATCCAGTCCGACGTGGCCGAGGTGGCGTGGTTTGTGCGCGGGCGCACGCTCTACCGCCGCGTGCTGCTCGTGGTGCCGGGTCTGGACCTGGGCGGGTTTCCGGCCGCGGGGTTCTATGCGGACAACGACATTTCAGTCCGCCTGGAAGGCCAGCGCCTGGTGGCCAACAGCCGGGGCGATCTGGCGCGCCGTGAATGCCGCTTCGCCCACGATGTGCGAGGGTTTCCCTTTGAGGTGCGCGGATGGGGCCAACTGGGCCTGCCCACGCTGCGCGAGTGCTCGGCAGGCACTTGGGTGGCAGGCAACACGCCGCCGCCGGCCCAAATCCCCACCGCCTCACAGATCGACTTCTGGAGCAATAACCTCCAGTTCGTCCATCCCTGGTCGGGTGTGGTGGACCCGCAGACCGGCGCCATGTCGGGCTACATCGGCCCGCGCATTGCCGACGACGTGATCCTGACCAACGTGATCGGCTTCGACGTAAAGGTCTGGGACCCCGGCGCCGGCAAGTACGTCGATTTGGGCGGCAGCGAGGCGGTCACCTTTGCCCTCAACCGGCAGCACCCGCGCTCGATGCTCCAGGCCGGAGTCAACCAGGCGAGAGTCTACGACACCTGGTCGGACCACTATGAGCACGACGGGGTCGATCAGAACGGCAACGGCATCGCCGACGAAGGCACCGACGGATTCGACAACGACGGCAACGGGCTGATCGACGACCCGCTGGAGCGTGAAGCCTGGCCGCCCTATCCGCTGCCGCTGCGCGGAATCCAGGTGAAGATCCGCTGTTTCGAGCGCGACAGCCGCCAGATCCGCGAGGTGACCGTGGTCCAGGAATTCCTGCCGCGCTAAGAGGCCGGCCCGGTAGCCACCCGGTAGCCGCGCTCGCCAGAGCGTGGATGGTGACCGGGCGGCACGCCCAGAGCGAAGCGATGGGCGTGGGCGACCCTGCGCGATCTAGCCACACCCTTTCAGGACCTGCCACCCATTCGTGACTATTTGGCCCCCCCTGTGGAGCGCCACGTGGCAACATCCTGCGACAAACGGATCGTTCCACCCTCTGGCTTTCGGTGGCTCCGGGTAGAACTCCCTCTCTCAGACAAGCCCTATTCCCGTGGCCCGGGCAGAATCTGGCCCACCTCGGTATCGTCGGGTATGAACTTCGCGTGGCCGTCGCAGTAGGCCACATTCACCCCGCCCGGATGCTCGGAACTGAGCACATCGCCCACGATTCCGCTGTCGGGCCAGAACACCCCCAGCCTGTCCGGCGCATTGTTGTTCCACGGTCCGGACCCCAGTCGCTCGGAGAACAGCAGCGTGCGCTGGATAGACTCCAAATTGGCCCGCGAGATGTCGATCGGCCTGGGCATCGAGCGATCGCGAAACAGGTGCAGGTTGGCTACATAACTCAACGGCGCCGCCTGGCGCAGGGCCGTCGAATCCTCGGGACACACCAGCTCATCTACGGTCACCGGCGTCCGGTTGCCCCGGCGCCAGGCGCTAAACACGTCGTCACGACCCAGGTAGGGGAGCAGCACGATCGGCCAACCATATACCTGACCCTGCACACGGTTGACGAAGCCCGGATAGTGCTGCTTTTTGCTCTCGTAGTGGTTGGCGGCCGTTGCCAGCTCCTTGAGCTTCTGGAGGCACTCGGCCTGGCGGGCCGTGCGTTGGGAGCTGATGATGGCATTGGCCACCATCGCCACCAGCATGCCGATGATCACCACCACCACCAGCAACTCCGCCAGCGTGAAACCTCGCCGCCCATCCCGCGAACAGACTCTCATCGCTTGGTCCTTCTTTCCGGTTGCCCGTGGCCCTCGCGCGTTCCGGCCCGGCAAGCGCCGCCCCTTCGTAGCCTATAATCATTTTCGCATAAAACCGGCGATCCGACCAGAGGCGCATCCTGGTCGGGCCAGGCGGCCGCAGCCGAAGTCGGAGGTCGGAAGTCGGAAGTCGGAGCTCGGACGACGGAGGACGGCAGTCGGGGGGCGGAGATCGCGGGCCGGTGGTACTGTACAAAACTACTGTACTTGACGCGCGCACGGCGCAGAGAAGTCACGGCGCAGTGTCCCGAGACCCGCCCGTCCGCGCTCGCGGGCCCGGCGCTCTTGGGCCCTGAGGCCCGCTCGCCGCAACAGACTACCACCGCAGGCGGGCATGGCCCCACAAGGACTGCCGGCTTGCAACCCGCGGCCTGCATCCATCTTGCCGCGGCCGCGCGGCCGCGCCGGTTGGGCCCCGGACCGCAACATCCCAGCAGCCCCCCCGCTCCACACCACGGCCGAGCCCAAGCGGGGCCAGCCGGCCGATCCTGGCGGGGGAGGGTGGATTTTTTTCCAGGAATTTGGGACAATACTACTGGGTAAGGTACTCGGCAGAACGCGCAAGGGGAGGTTCCCATGAAGTCGCGCAGGCGAAAGGCCTTCACGTTGGTCGAGCTGCTGGTGGTGATCACCATCATCGGTATGCTCATGTCGATCTTATTGCCCGCGGTGCAGTCGGCCCGCGAAACCGGGCGCCAGGCACAGTGCAAGAACCGGCTGCGGCAGCTCGCCATCGCGTGTACACAGTATGAGTCGCTTCGGCAGCACTACCCGGGCTACAAGAACAGGATCGTCCAGACGGTAACGAGCTGGATTCCCGTGTTGTTCCCCTACCTGGAGTACAACGATCTGTACGAGCGCTACAAGCGGGGCCAGCCGCAGCCGCTGTACATCGAATTGCTCACCTGCCCCAGCAATCCGCCTGAGCAGACGAATCGAGACGACACGCCCTTGGCCTATGTGGCCAACGGCGGCATCCTGGGACGACAGGAACCGGCCGAGGGCATCTTCTTCGACCTGACGAGCAACAACCCGGTACGTGTCTCGCAGACATACATCAACCAGCGCGACGGCACCAGCCGGACCCTGATGCTCTCCGAGCACCTGGAGGCCGGCAACTGGACCGACACGGTGCCCCAGAGTCTGACCTTCACCTGGGTGGCGGGCTCGTCGCAGCAGAGGACGATCACCGATCACATTTCGTCCCACCACGGGGGCGGGGCCCATGTGGCCTTCTGCGACACCCACGTGCAGTTCCTGCGCGACGACGTCAACTACGAAATCTACCAACAACTGATGACCCCCTGGGGCGAAGAGGCCGGGGTGAACATCCTGTTGGATGACTCTGCTTACTGATGGTCTGCTGACGGCCTGAAGCCACGGCAACTCATCTGGAGGGCCACGCTTTGTCGTGGCCGCGTCGAGGGAAATGCCAACGGACGCGAGAGACCGCGTCCCTCCAGGGCTGAAGGCCACGCTTTGTCGTGGCCGCCGCTCGGCTCTTGGCCCGCGCTTGGAGGGCCACGCTTTGTCGTG
>CAYXPN010000027.1:0-27658 GCA_964467075.1 uncultured Planctomycetaceae bacterium | reverse complement strand
GCCGGGTGCCACTGCTGGCTTGTCCAGCAGTGCGCGTCTTGCGATCCATCCCGCAGTTTGTTTCCAGCCGCCCTCACCCCCGGCCCCGACCACTTCGTGGTGCCCGCCGCTAGCGGGAAAACCGCCCTCACCCCCAACCCCTCTCCCGCAAGCGGGAGAGGGGAGGTTACTGACCCAAGCGAACATTGATTCAGGTAATCGTTGATCCACGGGAGTCGTTGACGTGACCGCTGAAACCTGCTGGCTCCTGGGTGCCGAAATCGTACTGGTGGCCGTGGCCGTGGCGATCTATCTCGGCGGCACGTTTGTCGAGCTGCGCCGAAGCTGGTCGTGGGTGGCCGGCGCAGGCGTGCTCGCGGCCGGGGTGCTCCTGGCGCTGGCACATGGCACAAGCAGCCCGGGCAGCGTGGTCTTCGATCCGCTTGCGCTCTACGTGCGCTGGCTGGCCCTGGGTGCTGGTGCGCTTTTGGTGCTGGCCAGTGTGCGGCGCGAGAAGCTGGGCACGCCGGAATACGTGGGCTCGTTGCTGCTCGTGCTGGCCGGCTTGATGCTGGTGGCCGGGTCAGGCGACCTGGTCTTGCTGTTCGTGAGCCTCGAGCTGATTTCCATCCCCACCTACATCCTGCTCTACCTGGGCCGGCGCAACACACAGAACCAGGAGGCCGCGGCCAAGTACTTCTTCCTCAGCGTGCTGGCCTCGGCCATCCTGCTGTATGGATTCGCCTTTCTCTACGGGGCCACCGGGGCGACGAACCTGGAGGGCATCCGGCAGGTGCTCGCCGACGCGGCCTTTCAGCCCGACGCCGCGTCCGGCTCGATCGTGCTCGGCCGGCTGGCGTTGCTGTTGATCTTTGCGGGCCTGAGCTTCAAGGCCGCGGCCGTGCCGTTCCACTTTTACGCGCCGGACGTGTATCAAGGCACCACCCACGCCAATGCCGCGCTGCTGTCCGTGGTGCCCAAGGCCGCGGGGCTGGTGGCCCTGGTGCGCCTGGCCGCGGTGGCATTGCCCGGGCTGGAGGGGACCGGCTGGCGCGTGGCCGCGGCGTTGGCCCTGCTCAGCATGACCGTGGGCAACGTGCTGGCCCTGTGGCAGGACAACCTCAGGCGACTGTTGGCCTATTCGTCGGTGGCCCATGCCGGCTACATGCTCATCGCCCTGGCCGTGGCCGTGGCCGCGGGGCGTACGGTCGCGGGAGAGAGCGGGGTGGGCGCGTTGCTGTTCTATCTGGCCGTTTACGCGGCCGCCACCATCGGCGCGTTTGCCGCGTTCGAATGCCTGGGCCGGCGCGAGGAGCCGGTCAACACCATGGATGAGCTGGCCGGGTTGGGACAAACCCGCCCCGGTGCGGCCGCCATGATCGCCGTGTTCATGTTCAGCCTGGCGGGCGTGCCGCCGCTGGCGGGTTTCTGGGGCAAGCTGGGCATCTTTGCCAGTGCCCTGCGCGTGGACGACTTGGGTCCGGAGGGCAACCTGCGCAAATGGTTCATCGGCCTGGCCGTGGTCGGCGTGCTCAATGCCGCCCTGGCAGCGGCCTATTACCTGCGCGTGGTGGCGGTAATGTACTTCCGCACGCCGCTGGCCACGCCCGAGTGGCGGCGCCTGCCAGCGGCCGCGGTCGTCTGTGCGGTGCTGGTGGTGGGAATCGGCGTATATCCGGGCCTGCTGTGGCGTGCGGCCGAGAATGCGAGCGTGACGAGCGAGTCTGGGCCGACAGTGCAAAGCGCACTCTCGCCGCGGCCGGGAGTTCCTGGCGATTCCACGCTGCCGCGACCGGCCAGGTACGGCGCGGTCTCAGAGCCAGCCCGCAATGCGGCGGTGCTGGGAGCGAGACACGTAGGGTGGGTCAAGCCGGAGGCGCAGACCCACCGAGAATGAAAGCGGAAAGCGGGAAGCCGCGAGCGATCCGAGCCGTGGGGTTTATCCCCACGGGAGGCACACGTAGGGTGGGTCAAGCCGGAGGCGCAGACCCACCGAGAATGAAAGAGAAAAAGTCCGCCGCTCCATTTCTGCCCCGGGTCCGCGCCAGTCCTGCCCCCGGTTTGCCCCCGACTGCCCTGCGTCTGCCCCGGCGCAGGCGCGGTTCTGCCCCCCCCGGCCTGCCCCTCACTGCCCAATGGCTGCCCCCGGTATTGCCCCGGTTTGCCCCGCCATTGCCCCGCCATTGCCCCGAAATCCTGGAGCGGCGGACTTCGGACGCCCAGGTCGAGTATGGTAAAAAGGTAACCAGCGGCACGCGCCTCCGCGGCCTGTCCTGCGCCCCCGGGCTTCTGCCCGGAGCCCGGACCCGAGAGGGCCCTCGGCGTCGGGCGAGGCGGCCGAAGGCCGGCCGTACCGCAACCGTACCCCAACCGTACCGTGTGGATCGTATCACCGGCCGGTGACAACAAGCTGTCACCCCGCCGGGAATTGGCGATGGGAAAGCCGGGAAAGACTTCCCTGGGAAGGGACCGCCGGGCATGCCTCGCAAGCGCATCACCGCCACCGAGCTGGCCCGGATGCTCAACCACGTGCCGCAGCCGGTCTACGTGCTCGACGACGATCTGCACGTGGTCTTTCTCAACGAGGCCTGCTGCGAGTGGCTTGGTCTCGCGGCCGAGGGGCTGCTGGGCCAGCGATGCGCGTATCATTCCGGCCCCGGTGCCGATGCGGCCGAGGGCCTGGCGGCCGCGCTGTGCCCGCCGCCCGAAGTGCTTGTGGGCCGGGAGGTTACGGCCTATGTCTCCATCAGTCGGCCCGTGGGGTCGCTGGAGGCAACTGCTGGGACTGCCCCGCGCCGCTGGGTCCGGTTTGTCCCCCTGGGCACCGGCCCCGAGGACGTGATCGGCGTGGTGGCCGTTGCCGCGCCGGACGACTCGGAGCCGGAGGCCGAGGTGGATTCAGCCGCGCAGCAGTCCGCCCAGCCGATCCAAGCGCAGGCCTACGACGAGCCGATCCGCCTGCACGACCTCTTGCAGCGTTTTCGCGCCGAGGCGGCCGTGCGCTACGGCGCGGATCGGCTGGTGGGCCACAGCCCGGCCATGCGCCGGGCCCGGCAGCAGGTCGAGCTGGCCGCCCAGAGCCGGTGCAACGTCTTGCTCGTCGGTCCGCCCGGCAGCGGGCGCCAGCACCTGGCCGCGGCCATCCACTACGGGGCCCGGCCCGAGCAGTCCGGCTCGCTGGTTCCCCTGGCCTGCGGGGTGCTGGGGCCGGAGCTGGTCCATTCCACGGTCACTGCCCTGGCACGCAAGAGCGCGTTGGGCGACCGGGCCTCGCGCAGCACCCTTTTGCTGGGCGACGTGGATCAGCTTGCGCCCGAGGACCAGGCCCAGTTGGCCGCGGAGCTGTGTGGCCGGCGGTTTCCGCTGCGCGTGATCTCCACGTCGCGCCAGACCCTTGAAGAACTCGTGCGCCGGCGCCAGTTCCGCGACGACCTGGCCGCGGCGCTCTCGACGCTGGTGATCCAGCTTCCGCGGCTGGCCGAGCGGCGCGAAGACCTGCCGCTTCTGGCCCAGTTGTTTCTCGAAGAGCTCAACGCGCGCAGCGCCCGGCAACTGACCGGGTTCGCGTCCGAGGCCGTGGACCTGCTGGTGGCCTATTCATGGCCGGGCAATCTGGACGAGCTGGCCCAGGTGGTGGCCGAAGCCCACCGACGTGCGGGCGGCACGATCGTCGAGCGCGATGATCTGCCCGAGCGCATCCACCTGGCCGACGACGCGGCGCGCTACCCGCCGCAGCGTCCGGAGCGCATCGTGCTCGACGAGTTTCTTAAGCGCGTGGAGCGCGAGCTGATCCGCCGCGCCCTGGCCCAGGCCAAGGGCAACAAGGCCCGGGCGGCGCGCCTGCTGGGCCTGACGCGCCCGAGACTTTACCGCCGGATGACGCAGCTCGGCTTGGAGTAACGAGTCCGCCGCCGGGGAACTGGGGTGCGCAGCCTAGTATCTGTCGAAACACCCATCCGTTCTTGAAGGTGAACGGTCCGATTGCATGGTGAGTTCTATGACGACTCGGGATCTGTGAACTGCCAAGGCTGGCTTCCCTTTCCTTCCCCAACCAACGCCCATTCGAGGAACCGAAGCAATTCCCGAACAAATGCGCCCAGGGTCACGTTCTGAACGTCACCAAGATCAGCGGACTTCTTGAAACCGGACCTGCCGCGTTTGTCTTTTTCAGGAACGCCGGCGCGCTTGCGGTCAACCACTACTTGGCACGTATAGGCATCAAGATAGAAGCGGGCCATGGCAAGCCTTTCTCTGTTGGTGACTTGTTCGGCTTGTTGTTCGCCCAACAAAACGATCAGGGTGAGGGGCTCGCGTTCGCTCCAGATCCGGGCAGCCGTATCATTCTTCGATGGCCTCAGGCCCTTCTGGACCACTTCAGCGCAAACGTCGGCTTGCTGTTGGAACTCGGCAATGACCCCTCCCCACGCTTTTCGAGCTGCGGCTTGCCGCTGCTGGACTGCCCTGAGCCTATCCACAAGCTTCCTCGCCTGTTCCGCTGCGCTATGCATAGGTTAAGTACCTCTCGCGAATGTCGTCGACAATACGTTTTATCTTGTCATCTTCGGGATACAACACGTCTTTCGAAAGCCGTCTGTTGCCAACGTCGTTCCAGAATGTCTCGGGCTCGGCAATGCGGAACTTCGCCACCAACCTTAACGCTACATCGCGACATGGGTACGTGTACGGCTGCGGATCATGCGGAGTCGATCCCACCAAGTAGCCCTGCTGATAGTGCGGGCGCTTGGCTTCGGGTGGGCACGCGGATTGGAGCTTCACCATGACGATGCCGTCGCACGGGAAGAATGAGATGTGGCCATGGATGTTGGGCAAACCGAGAACGTATACGTAACCGTCTTCAGACGACACGCCCATTGGATACTCATGGGTAGCGAACCAACATGCAACCTGAAGCGATTGGGTTACATCCAAGAGCGGTGTTGGACAATCGTAGTGCTGAAGAATCGCCCACTGCGTCTCGTCGAAATGCTGCATGCCTTTCACCAACAGTCGGTGATGGCGCCGCTTCCACGACGGTAGGCGCTCCAGTTCCGTCATGAGGTCGCCGGTCATCTTAGGCAGAACACTTGTCAGGAACTCCTTGCTCGCTGCCTTATCGGGCGATATGTGCTTCCTGTAGGCGCCGGGCAGTAGTGTAGTCTGTAGTCTGGTCTTACCTCTCTTACGGCGGCGTTCCATCTTGTGGTCCGTCGTTTGCCCGCGAAAGTAGAGGTTGAGGTTCGGGTTGTGGAAGTTCAACTCGGCGACCGCATCGGTCAGTTGGACGAACCTCCGGACCTCGCAGCCGGGATGTTCCGCGACGTTATCGTGTTTCGTCCTTGCGATCTGGTCCGAATCCAGGAACGAGAAGATGCGGCCCATATTGTCGTTCATTTGCTTCGATTCTCCCCAGACCGAACAACAGCGCAATCGAACCTAGGGAAAGAGAAGGCGCACTGTCTCGTCCCCGAAGGAGCCATGATTTCTCCCTTCCCCCTTGTCCACTTGAGTTTCCGCACAGGTCAGCGTAGGCGGCGGAAGACGCGAAAACAAGGGGGGAATGCCTGTTCTCCGCAGAGTGAACCTTGATGCCCACCGTCAAAGGACACAATTACACCAATCGGGTGGCACGCGCTGAAAAGCGGTGCGTGCAGCGAGCACGACCAACCACGCCCATCGCTGCGCTCTGGGCGTGCCACCCAAACGGCCCAGAAAGGGCGTGGTTGCGACGCCCAGTGACTCGTCAATGACTGACTACACCCGTGGCGTGGGTGCGGCCCGCACCACTACGAGCGGCGCTCGAGCCACAACCGGTAAAGTGTGCCCGCACGCCAGAGCAGCAACTCTTCCTGCCGGCCGCGGCGCCGGGCAAAGCGGCGCTGGGCGCGCAGCAGGTCCGGCGCAAAGGCCGCCATCGTGACGAAACGCTCGCCCAGTCGCGGGGCCGGCTTGTCCTCGCGCCCGGTGGCCGCAATGTACCACGGCGAGTCGAAATGGGCCCGCGGATAGGGCCGGCCGTTCTTCGCGCTCGTGGGATGGGCCAGCAGCTCGACCATCGCATTGGCGTATCCGGCCATGAGCGCGGTCGAACAACCGAATTGCGGCCCCGCCTCCCAGATGTAGGGCAGGTTCCAGGCCCCGCTGCCCGCATGGGCCGTGTCTTCGCCGCTGAACATGGGATGGCCCAACCGATATTCGGCCGTCTTGTCGCGCAGCGGTGTGTGCATGTGGAATACGAACGGCCGGCCCTTGCAGATGCAGCAGTCGTTTTCGCGTTCGAATACCATCAGCCCGGTGCGCACGACGTGCGTATAGAGGTCGATGGTTTCCTGATGGGCATTGCCGCCCTGGATCGCCTGCAAGTCCTCCAGCGCGCGGGCCGCGCCGGCCAGCACGGCGAAATAGAAGAAGCTCTGGTTCCACGGCGTGTATTCGATCACCTGGGCGGCGCGCTGGGGCAGGCCGTGCGTCTCGACCAGCTCCCGCGTGGTGGGGCCGAGCACAAACAACGGCTCCGGCCGGCCCTCGCGCGCCTGGTCGTAAAGCCGGCTGAACGGCGCGTCGACCTGCGACTTGACGTAGCGCACCGTAGTCGCCAGCAATCGCTCGGCAGTGCGCACGTCCGGGTCGTGCGCGCCTGCGCCCCGCTCGCGGGCGCGTTCCAACAGCAGGCGCGCCGCATTGACCGGTGCCCAGAAATTGGCCAGCGCAGCCGGCTCGTGGGGAATCGCCTGCACCGGATCGGCTGGCGGTCGGTCGCGCTGGTCAATAGGCAGGAGCTGCTCAGGGCGGTGTTCCAGCAGCCACTCCAGCCCTTCGGCATATTTGACGATCTGATCCACGTAATAAGGATCGCCGCTCGTGCGATACAGGTTGTAATAGGTTGTCACGTTCTGCGTGTAGAGCCCGTAGATGAACGTCACGTGGCCGGACTCCTCGACGAACTTGCCCGAGCGGATGTCCGAGAGCACTTCGTCGCCGGTCAATCCCGGGCCCTCGCGGTAGCGCGGCTCGTGGGGCAGGAAATACCACTGAAGGCCGTGGCCCTGGGAGATCTTCGCCTTGATCGCCCGAAGCTGCTTTCCGCTGGGCGGCTTCGAGAGGTCGATCGTCCCGCCCAGTCCGTCGGGCACCGTCGCGGCCACGGGCGGGTCGAACGATTCCGGGAATCCGCGGGGCAGATGCGCTACGCCGCGCCAGCGCTGGGGCAGGGCCTTGACGGCTTCGGAATCAGGATAGTAGCGGCCTTGCTTCGGCGCGGCATAAGGGTACGGACGCCAAGGCTGCTGGTCCGCAGCGTGGGCGGGGTCGACACTCTGCAACTCCGCACCCCGAGCGCCCGCGGGGTAACAACAGAGGACGACAATCGTTGCCACGTGAAAGAACACATGCGCAGGCGCTGCGTTGACGCGGCTGGCGTTCATCGTGTTATTGGTGCTCCTGGGCGGTATGGTACCTCGATTGCAGATCGCCCTCGCCCCCAGCCCTTCTCCCGCGGTGCGGGAGAGGAGAGAGCCACGACAGGCGGCCCGTTTGCGGCCTGCGCCCCCTGTACGCTGCAGGCTTAGAACTCTTAACGGTTCAACTTCCCGGGACTTCGCTTCGCTCCAGCCCCGGCCACCCGGGTCTGCGTAGGCGATCGCGGAAACAATTGGGTTACAAGCCGTCACCCCCGCAGCATCTCGCGAAACCGGGCGAAGAGATACCGGCTGTCGTGCGGGCCGGCCGAGGCCTCGGGGTGATATTGCACGCTGAACGCCGGCACGCGCCGGTGGCGCAGGCCCTCGACCGTCTGGTCGTTGAGATTCAAGTGGGTCACTTCCAGCTCGTCGGGCAGCGAAGCGGCCTCCACGGCGAACCCGTGGTTCTGCGTGGTGATCTCCACGCGCCCGGTGGCGTGGTTGAGCACCGGCTGGTTGGCCCCGCGATGGCCGAACTTGAGCTTGTAGGTCTTTGCCCCGCAGGCCAGCGCGAGCAACTGGTGGCCCAGGCAGATGCCGAAGATCGGCACCCGGCCCAACAGACCGCGGATCGTCTCCTGGGCATAAGCGACCGGCTCCGGGTCGCCCGGGCCGTTGGAGAGGAACACGCCGTGGGGCTTCTGGCCGAGCACCTCGTCGGCCGTGGCCGTGCCCGGCAGGATGGTGACCCGGCAGCCCAGGTCGAACAGGTGCCGGGCGATGTTCCACTTCATGCCGAAGTCGAGGGCCACCACGTGCGGGGCGTCGGCCGCGGGAGGCTGGAAGTCGGCCGGCCCCAGCCCGCTCCAACGGCTTAGGGGCTCGTTCCAGCGCAGCGGCTCGTCGGGCACCACCTCGCGCACCAGGTCGCGGCCGACCAGCCCGGGCGAGGTCTTGGCCTTGGCCACCAGGCGGCGGTCGTCCAGGTCTTGGGTCGAGAGCACGCCTTTCATGGCCCCGTGGATGCGCAGGCGCCGGACCAGCGCGCGCGTGTCGATGCCCTCCATGCCGACGATGTCCCAGCGGCGCAGGTATTCGTCCAGTTCGCCTTCGGCACGGAAGTTGCTCGCCCGGCGGCTGCGCTCGCGCACGATGAAGCCGGAGAGGAACGGGCGCCGGCTTTCGACATCCTCGGAGTTGACCCCGTAGTTGCCGATCTGGGGGTAGGTCATGGTGATGATCTGGCCGCGGTAGCTCGGATCGGTGAGGATTTCCTGGTAGCCGGTCATCGAGGTGTTGAAGCAGACCTCGCCGTCCACCTCACCTTGGGCGCCGAAGGCTCTGCCGGCAAACACGGTGCCGTCTTCCAGGGCGAGTTTGGCGGTGCGGGTCATGGGGATGCCCTTACGATCGTCGTTTGCTGCGCAGGGGGCGCTTTCTATCGTCTCATGATAGGCTCAGGGGCTGGGCTCGTAACCATTGGGACCCGCGGCCGGACGGGTTTTGCAGCCCGCCCTAAAGTTCCACCAACTGGTTGCCCGATAGCCGTAATAATGGCTGTGGGTCCTCGATCCGCGCGAGTTGATTTTCGCGGGGTCGGACAGCCACCATCCGAGGGTTTTCGTGCCGGCGAGCGAAAACCCTCATTTTCTTTTTCTTGCAGCACTCCAACCTACGCGTGCGTGTGAGCAGGCACCCGACGCGCTGCGTG
Organism: uncultured Planctomycetaceae bacterium; assembly: GCA_964467075.1. Classification (GTDB taxonomy): domain Bacteria; phylum Planctomycetota; class Planctomycetia; order Pirellulales; family Thermoguttaceae; genus CAYXPN01. The sequence goes on along the minus strand of CAYXPN010000027.1, from coordinate 18,571 downwards.
CAAGCGGGCAAGCGACGGGCTGGAGGGAGGTGCTCTGTCGCGTCCGTAGTAGCCGCGCCACGTCGTCGGGTGGATTCTGCGGCCACGACGGAGCGTGGCCCTCCATTGCTATGCGGCCACGACGGAGCGTGGCCCTCCAAAGGGTGCCTGCGGCGGCTCAGCCGGTCTTGCGGCGTCCCAGGCAGCGGCCGATCTGGCGCACTGCCTGGCGCAGCCGGTTCTCGTTTTCCACCAAAGCCATGCGCAGATGGCCTTCGCCGGCCGGGCCAAAGGCCGCCCCGGGACTGACCACCACGTCGGCCTCCTGCAAGAGCTTCATGGCAAAATCGAACGAGCCGAGTTGCTCGGCCCAAGGCGAGGGGATTTTGGCCCAGAGGAACATGGTGGCCTTGGGCTTCTCAATCGGCCAGCCGAGCCGCTTCAGCCCGTTGCAGAGCACATCCCGGCGCCGCTGGTAGGCCGCGGCCTGGGCCTCCACCGCGGCCTCGGTCCGCCTGAGGGCCAGGATGGCCGCGATCTGCACCGGCAGGAACATGCCGTAGTCGTAATAGCCCTTGATCGTGGCCAGTGCGCGGACCATCTCCACGTTGCCGGCGCAGAAGCCCACGCGCCAGCCGGCCATGTTGTAGCCCTTGCTCATGGTCGTAAACTCGACGCCCACGTCGACGGCCCCGGGTGCAGCCAGAAAGCTGGGGGCCTGATAGCCGTCGAAGGTCACGTCGGCATAGGCCAGGTCGCTGACGACCATGAAGCCGTAGCGCTTGGCCAGGCGCACCACCTCCACGTAGAACTCCGGCTCGACCACCGCGGTCGAAGGGTTGTGAGGAAAATTGACGATCAAGAGCTTGGGCCGCGGCACCAAATGACGGCACGTATAGTCCACGTTGGCCAGGAATTTCTCCGGCTGGGCCACCTCGAGCAGGATCGCATTGGCCGCGGCCATGGCCACCGCATAGAGGTGGGCCGGATAGTAGGGCGCCGGCACAATGGCCGTATCGCCCGGCCCGACCAGTGCCAGGCACATGTGGCTGAAGCCCTCCTTCGAGCCCAGGCAGACGAGGATTTCGCTCTCCGGGTCCAGGCGCACGCCGTGGGTGCGGAAGTACTTGGCCGCCACCTCGCGCCGCAGGCTGAGGACGCCCCGCGCCTCGCTGTAGCCGTGGTTCTTCGGATCGCGCGCGGCCTCGGCCAGCTTTTCGACCACCAGCGGCTCGGGCGCATCGCTGGGATTGCCCATGCCCAGGTCGATCACGTCCTGGCCGGCGCGCCGCTTCTCGTACATCAGCCGGTTCAGGCGCGCAAACAGATAGGGCGGCAGCCGGCGCACGCGCTCGGCCACCTCGATGGCAAAGGGCCGGTCGGCCCCCACAGGTTCGACGGGCAGGTCGCGGTTCATGGCAGCACGGATCATGCGGCCCTGCAAACGGACAACACAACCCGTCAATATAACCGATCGCCTGCCCGGCCGACCAGCGGGGTGCTCAGGGCAGATTGATCACGTAGTCGGCATCGCCCAGGAGCACCTCGGGCTTCCGGTCCGGGCGCTCGTCGTCCTCGGCATAGCCCAGCTTGTAGAGCGTGAATCGGGCATGATTGCTCACGCCGTAATACACATCGGCCTGGTAAATCCACACGGTATCGTAGCCGGCCTGTTCGACCAGCTTGTCGAACAGCGGGTAGGTTTTGGCCTTCTCGGCCTTACGAGCGAAAACCGGCTTGCCTTTGAGCCAACTGCCCTCGTCGGGCAATTGGAAGGCCCGGGTCCGCGGCCGGTGGTCCTTGCGCGCGGCAAACATGAAGTAGGCGGCCTCGCTGGTGGCGGCCCCGATCTTGCGCTCGTCCGCGGTGATCATCAGACCCAGCTTCTGAAGCTGCCCGAGCAGATCATCGAAACCCGGCCTTGCCCCCCGCGGCGGGTCCGCGGCCTGGATCGCCGGCGGATGTCCGGCAGCCGCCATCACGGCCAACAGAAACATGCGACGTCTCATGTCGCGCCTCCTGCGTGAAAGGACCTGTGTTGCGCCAGAGGTGGTCGTAGTAGGGGCTGTAGGGTGGGTCGAGCGACAGCGAGACCCACCGACAAGGCAAAATGGTGGGTCTGCGCCTACGGCTTGACCCACCCTACGGCTTGACCCACCCTACGGCTTGACCCACCCTACGCGCCTTGTTGGCTCCCCGGCGAGCCGGGCACGTCAGTGCCCGGTTTCCTGGGCGGTGCGGGCTTGGCGCCCACCCGGAGGCAGAGCCCGCGGCTCACGCCGCGGGCTCGCCAAGCTATGGTTGTTGCGCATTGCGCACCCCGGCAGGACTCGCCTCACACCCTCTCCGGCACCACGAACGGCTCGCGGTAGTCGCGCGTCAAGAGCCGATCGGCCTCGGGATAGCCGATGAACTTCTCCTTCTCCGGATCGAGCCGCAGCACGCGGCCCAGGCAGTACGTGCCGCGCTTCACATCCACGCCGTTCGACTCGGCCGTCTCGACGAACCAGCGCCAGCTTGAGTCCACCTCCGGATCGTCGCCCAGCTCCTTGGGCTTGCGCCCGAACGGTGCCTGTGCACCCAACCGGTAGGAGATATTGGCTAGGTGGCACAGGGCGCTGGAATAGTGGGCCTCGAGGATGTGGGCGTCGAGGTCCTGCGAGCGCCGGCTGCGCACGCAGGCGATGAAGTTCCCAAAGATGTCGCCGCCCGGGCCGCGCTCGTCGGCCGGGTTCTTCACGTCCGGCGGCGAGACCACCTCGATGGGCTCGACCGACACATCGGAGTCGAACACCGTGCCGGGCCGTCCGCCCTTGGTCTTGAGGTTCGAGACCTCGAAGATCAGCTTCGTCTGGCCGTAGTCATAGACGGCCAGTTGCAGGTTGGGCGTCTGGCCCTGGTCGTCCCACACGAAGCGTCCGCCCAGGCTGATGATCTGCTTGGGCAGCGTGGCGTTGGGGATGGTCCAGCGGCAGATGTCCATGGCGTGTACACCGTAGTTGCCGATATCGCCGTTGCCCGTGTCCCAGAACCAGTGCCAGTTGTAGTGGACCAAATTGCCGTGATAGGGCTGCATGGGGGCGGGGCCCAGCCAGATGTTGAAGTCCACCTCCGGCGGCGGATCGGTGGGCTCTTTGAAGCCGATGCTGCCGCGCTGCTTGAAGCTGGTGCCGCGCACCACCAGCAGCTTGCCGCGCTTTCCCGAAGCGATGTCGCCCAGGGTCCGCCAGTGGCCGCCGCTGCGGCGCTGGGTGCCGTGCTGGACCATGCAGTTGTGCTTGCGCGCGGCCTCCACGCACTGGCGCCCTTCGAACACATTGTGGCTGCAAGGCTTCTCCACGTACACGTCCTTGCCCGCCATGCAGGCCCACACCGTGATCAACGAGTGCCAGTGGTTGCAGGTGGCCACGGAGACCGCGTCCAACTGCTTGTCCGCCAGGGCCTCGCGGATGTCTTGCACGCACTTCGGTGTCACACCGCAGAGCTTGCGCACGGCTTCGGAGCGGCCGGGAAAGAGCCGGCTGTCGGGATCGATCAGGTGGGTCACCTGCACATTGTCCATTTTACCGAACGCGCTGATGTGCGATCCGCCGCGGCCGTGGATGCCGGCCACGCCCACGCGCACCGTGTCGTTGGCCCCCAGCACGCGCCCCGAGGCCTTGGTGCCGGCGACGGTGAATGTGGCGGCCACGCCCGCGGTGGCCGCGGCCTGTTTGAGAAACCTGCGCCGTGAGTGTCGTTGCATGGTTCGGCTCCTTGTACGTGGCTGGAAGGCCGTACGCGCCTGGAAAACAAGGCGAACACGTAATGGGGTGCTGTGTTTTGGCGCGGCAAACGTTTGCCGTGCGCCTGCCGGAGTTGCTCTTGTCGTGGCTGTCGGCGCCACTATTAGAACAGCGTCTTGGGCCGGTGTCCAGCGCTTTCTCCGGGGCGTGTTCCTCGCATGGGGAAACAAGCTGGAGGGCCACGCTCCGTCGTGGCCGTCGACCTCCGCCGCGACCGCACGCTCGGGAGTAGGGGCGACGCATGCGTCGCCCCTACCGGCGTGCAAGGCGTCGCCCCTACCGGCTCAGCGGGCGCCCTTGCCGGGTGCCAGCCAGGTGCGCTCGATCTGTTCGAGCGTCTTGCCCTTGGTCTCGGGAATGAACCGCAGCACAAACACAAAGGCCACCGCACACATCACGCCATAGGTCCAGAAGCTCACGTCCTTGCCGAGGTTCTTGAACATCCAGGGCACGGTCTGCGCCACAGCGAAACACGCGATCCACAGGCTCACCGTGGCCACGGCCATGGCCCGACCCCGGATGCGCGTGGGAAAAATCTCCGCCAGCACCACCCACACCACCGGCCCCATGGCCACGGCGAACGAGCCGATGTAGGCCAGGGTGAACACAAACACCCACTCGGGCGCCAATTCCAGATGAAACGCGCCGCCGAGCAACAACAGTGAGACTCCCATGGCCGCGGAGGTAACCAGGAGCAGCGGGCGCCGGCCCGCGCGATCCACCAGACGGACCGCCACCAGGGTGAGCAGCAGATTGACCGCCTGGAGGGCCGCGGTCTGGAGCAGGGCCCGGGTATCGGTGACCTCGTAGCCGGAACCCTTAAAGATCGTCGGCGCGTAGTAGAGCACCGCGTTGATGCCGGTCACCTGCTGGAGCACGGCCAGGATCACCGCAATCACAACCACGATACGCAGCCCCGGGCGAAAGAGTTCCCTGAGCGCGCCGGTCTCCAGGGCCAGGGCCTCCTCGATCTCGACCACGGCCGCCCGGGCCTGCTGCGGCCCGTTCAGGCGCACCAGCAATTGTTCCGCCTCCTGTGTGCGCTTCTGCTTGGCCAGCCAGCGCGGACTTTCGGGCACGGGCAAGAGCAGCACCAGGAACAACACCGCGGGCAGGGTTTCCGAGGCGAACATCCACCGCCAGCCCATGGCCACGTTCCAGCTACTATCCAGCGGCGAGGCGATCCACCAATTGACGATCGACACGACGAGCATGCCGCTGATGATGGCGATCTGGTTGAGGGAGACCAGCCGGCCGCGGATGCGCGCCGGCGCCACCTCGGCGATATACATGGGCGAGACCATCGAGGCCATGCCCACGCCCAGACCACCCAGGAGGCGGGCCACAACGAGCTGCCAGAACTCCCGCGGCACCGCGGAGCCCACCGCGGAGACGGCGAACAACACGGCCGAGAGCACCAGGGCTTTTTTGCGCCCGACGCGATCGCTCACGGGTCCAGCCAGGGCGGCGCCGATCATGCAGCCGACCAGCACGCTGGAGACGGCCCAACCCTTGTGCCCCTCGCCGAGCGAGAAATGCTCCTGCAAGTAGTCGATGGCCCCGGCGATGACCGCGGTGTCGTAGCCGAACAGCAGCCCACCCAGGGCCGCCACCGAGGTCAGCAGCGAAACGTAGACGATGCTGCCGCTTGGACGCTCCGTGCCCGGTTCCATCCCATGGCTCCTCGTGTGGTAGGGAATCGAGTCGCTTTGTCGTGCTTGTGCCCGAGCGCGGGCCGCGAGATGGTGCCCATGGTAGCGGCAGCGGCGGCCGGTTGACAAGCCGCGCGCCCGGGAGGGCGAAGCTCCTGCTGACCCGTGCGCCCGAAAGGGCGACGCTCGTGCTGGGGCCGACGATCGCCCACGCCGGCGCGTTTCTTGTCCGAACGGCTCGCCGGGAGGCTCGCCCTCCCGGTTCGCAGACCAACAGGGCCGGCTGCTTCGCAAATCAGCACTTTCCCGGCCGCAAGTCTCGCGTCTGCAACGCGTTGCGGCACCCTGGCAACCGGGTGAACTCTTGAGTGGCCCGGTCGTTGACGCTCCCGGCGGGGTCGGTTACAATAGGAAGTGGATTGGCCTTTTCGCACGGGTCAACTCTTGTCGCTCGGGCGGTCGCCCCTTTGTGCACGATTGCGGGCAACACAGGTGTTGCCCATGCTTTGCGCCCGCCGGCGCGTGGGCGTGGTGCGAACACCGAAGCGGCCGTACTCCTGCGCAGCCGAGTGCTGAAGACGCATGAACGAAAGCGCATCGAGCAGCCGAACGGCTAAGCCCATCTCTGCCTCTCGTGAGGCGGCCGGTGGGCCTGCTCCGGCCCGGGGCGGATCGGGCGGGCCGCTGCCGGTCGTCCCAGACGACCAGCCTACGGTCATCTCCCACCGTCCGCCGCTTGGGCCGACACAGTCAGGTTCCGCGCTGGTGCGGCGGATTGCCGAGGGGCAGGTGATGCCCGGCGACCGGCTGGGGCATTTCGAGCTGCTCGAATATGTCGGGGGCGGCGGCATGGGTCGGGTGCTCCGCGCGCGCGACAGCCGGCTGGGACGGGTCGTGGCCATGAAGGTCTTGCTGCCCGAGCAGGCCGCGGACGAAGAAACGCTGCTACGCTTCCACAACGAAGCCCAAACTACCGCGCGCCTGGACCACCCGAACATCGTGCGCGTGTTCCACATGGGCGAGGACCAGGGGCTGCACTTCATCGCCTTCGAGCTGATCGAAGGTTTGAACGTGCGCAGGCTTGTGGAGCAAAAAGGCCGTCTGCCGTTGGCCGAAGCGGTCGGCTACACCCTCCAGGTGGCCCAGGCCCTGGAACACGCGGCCGGCCGGCAGGTGGTTCACCGCGACATCAAACCCTCCAACGTGCTGATCACACCCGAGGGCCAGGTGAAACTCATCGACCTCGGCCTGGCTCGCCTTCAGCAAGACAGCCCGGCCGGCGCCGATCTGACGGCCAGTGGGGTCACACTCGGCACGTTCGACTATATCTCGCCCGAGCAGGCGCGCGATCCGCGCAGCGCGGATGTGCGCAGCGATTTGTACTCGCTCGGGTGCACGTTTTTCTACATGCTCACCGGGCGGCCGCCGTTTCCCGAAGGCACGGTGCTGCAGAAGCTCTTGCAGCACCAGGGCGACCGGCCGCCGGACGTGCGCCATTTCCGTCCGGAGCTGCCCCAGCAGGTCAGCCGCATCCTTCAGAAGATGCTCGCCAAGGAGCCCAGGGACCGATACGCGGAGCCGGGTGCGCTGGTCGACGACTTGGCGGCGCTGGCCGCGGAGGTGGGACTGCGCCCGACCCGCCGGGAGGGCAAGATCTGGCTGGCACCGCCCTCCTCGGCGTTCTCCTTCCTCCAGCGGAACCTGCCCTGGATGGTGCCGGTGGCCGTGCTGCTGGCAGCCGTGTTGCTGCTCGACGTGTTCTGGTCGAGCCAGGCGCGCAGCGTCCCGCAGACGCCGCCCTTGCTGGGCGGGAACGAGCCGGGGATTCGCGCCACCGGCCCCCAAGCGTCCGCGCAGCCAGGCGCCCGGGGCTCGGAGGGTTCGCCTTCGAGCCCTGAACCACCGGGCGCCCAGCCGGCCGTGCCTGGTGTTCCCAGCCCGGCGTCGTCCGCGGGGCAGACGCCACCCCAGCCCCAGTCTCCGCCCGGTCCGGGGCCTTCGGCCCCTGGAGCCTCCGGCGAAGAATCCGTGCCTCCGGCGGCTGGCGCGATCGGCCCCTGGGAGCGCATGCTGGCCGAGCGCCCGCTGGACCACGGGCTTCGTCCCGCGGCCCTGTCGGCCGGGCTTGGGCCGGCTGGAGGCCTGAGCGGCGGGCTGATCGAGGACCCCACGAGGCTCTCGGCGAGCCTTTCGGCCCGAGATCTGTGGCTCGACGCCTCGGGGCCGGGCGGCCTGCCGGTGGCGGCTCGGCCGCACGTGCTGGTCGTAGACCCGGCCGGGACCGGCGAAAACGGATTCGCCACGCTCGAAGCCGCGCTGGGTGCCGCTGTGGACGGCGACGTGATCGAGCTGCGCTTCAGCGGCCCGCGTGTCCAGCGGGCAATCCATCTGGCATCCCGGCGTTTGACGATCCGTGCGGCCGAGGGCTGCTATCCGGTGCTGGTCTTCGAGCCCCATGATCCAGACCCGGTGAAGGCCCCGCGCAGCATGATCTCGGCTTCGGCCGGCCGACTCACACTGGTCCACGTGGCCCTCGAGCTGCGCATCCCCCGCGACGTTTCCGCAGACCAGTGGACCCTGATCAAAACCACCACCGGCCAGGCCACCCGGCTGGAACGCTGCTGGTTGACCGTGCGCAATGCGTCGGATCAGACCGCGGCCTACCATCCCGACGTGGCGTTCTTCTACGCCCGGCCGGAGCCGGGCGCAGAGAGCACAGCGGGCGGCTCGGCGGTCGCGGGACTGGCTTCCACGGACATCGAGCTGTTCGATTGCGTGGTGCGCGGGGAAGCGGCCTTGTTGCGCGCGGAAGACCTCCAGCCCGTGGAGCTGGCCTGGGAGAACGGGCTCTTGGCCACCAGCGAACAGTTGCTGCTGGCCCGGGGCGGGCAGCGCGCGCCGGCTTCGGGCGAACGGATCGCGGTCAGCCTGCGCCACGTGACTTGTGCGGTACGAGCGGGTTTGTGTCGGCTGACCGACGATCGGCTCCGGACCCATCAGTTGCCGGTCCACCTGCGCTTAGCCGATAGCATCGTGCTCTGCGACGGGCAGCCGTTGATTTTTCAGGAGGGAGCTGCCGGCGTCGACAGCCTGCTGGAGCGCATCCAGTGGGACGGCGACCGCAATTTCTACGAGGGCGTGGAGGTGTTCTGGCTGGTACGCAGCCTGGAGGCGGCCTCGGGCGAGCGCGTGATGGATTTTGCTGCCTGGCAGGACTACTGGGGGCCGCAGCGAGAGACCCTGCCACGGCTCGACGCGGCCGTGTTGGCGGGCATGCCGCCGGCGCTTGAGCCGACCCATTCCCACGTGCCCGACGATTACGCGTTGGACACGGCCCAGGCGGGCAATCCCGCGGTCGGTGCTGCGGCCGACGCGCAGGATGCGGGGTTTCAGGCGGGGCGTTTGCCGCCCCTGCCCCCCAGCGCGACTGGCCCAGCCGAACAAAGCCCGCCGCCTGCCGCTGACGACTCGTCGACCCGCTCCGAGACGGCCACGGACTGAGCCCCGCCGATCCCGCCTTGAGCGAACGTCGCCCAGCCCCACCTCTATTTCCCACAGGCTTGTTGCGAGGAGGAAACCATGGATCAGCCCGATGCCGGGGATCGTTTCGAGGGCATCTTCGCTGCTCTGGTCACGCCGATGACCGCCGAGGGGCAACTGGACCTGAATGCCCTGGCGGCGCAGGTCGAGTTTCTCATCGGCCGGGGGCTACGCGGGCTGGCGCCTTTGGGCAGCACGGGCGAGTATTACGCCTTGACGCCGGAGGAACGCGAGGCTGTGGTGCGCACTACGATCCAAGCCGCGGCGGGGCGCGTGCCGGTGGTCGTGGGCACCAACGCCGGATCGACGCGCGAGGTGGTTCATTTCAGCCGCCAGGCGGAGCAGCTTGGTGCGGCCGGGGTGCTCTTGGCTCCGCCCTACTATTCGCTGCCCACGGTCGACGAACTGTGCGAGCATTTCCGCGACGTGGCCGCGGCGATCAACATCCCCATCATGCTCTACAACTATCCGGCACGCACCGGTGTGGACATGACGCCCGAGGTGATCGAACGCCTGGCATCCCTGGAGCCGGTGCGCTACTTGAAAGAGAGCAGCGGCCAGGTGGGGCGGATCAGCCAGGTGCGCGCCCGCTGCGGGGAGCGGATCACGGTGTTCTGCGGGTGCGACACCGCGGCGCTGGAGAGCTTCGTGCTCGGTGCGGCCGGCTGGGTCAGCGGCGCGGTCAATTTCCTGCCCGACGAGCACGTGCAACTGTTCGAGCTGGCCGCTACCCGGCAGGACTATCCCCGGGCGCGCGAGCTGTATTACCGCATGTTGCCGCTGCTCTCGACGGCCGAGGACAGCGGGCGCTACACGCAGGTCTGCAAGGCCTGCTGCGCGCTGGTGGGGCGCCCGGTGGGGCCGCCGCGTGCGCCGTTGCGCGCACTGGGGCCGAAAGAGACGGCCGAACTCGAATCGCTGCTGGCCGGGCTCCGTCGGCCGAATGCCGGGTAGTGCCCCCTGTAGTTTGGCGCCTTTTTTCCTGGCCGCACGAATTGGGGGTGGTTTGCCTGCCGGGATAGGTGGCACTCCCGAAGCGTATCGTTGGCACGCTGCGCCGTGCGCACGCACCGCGGCCACGCCACGGCAAACGTGCTAACCGGCGAGCCGCCGGCGTGAGCCGGCGGTTTACCCCACAACACGGAAACGCCCGCAGTCCCGCCAGGCTCCGGACCACAGCGCCGCCCGGCCCGCACTTCTCAAAGCCCCGGCTGCGCAAAAAAACCCGTGTGCTTGGGCAATCCCTGCGTGCCCCGGCCCACGCTGCCAATCAAGCTGCCGCAACGCTTGCAAGGCCCATCCCCACCGGCTATGCTACACCTAAATCAGCGTGCGCCATTTGTGAACACTCGTGTCGCTGCCAGGCGCGTAGGGTGGGTCAAGCCGTAGGCGCAGACCCACCACAAACGCCTTGTCGGTGGGTCTCGCTTTTTGCTCGACCCACCCTACAGCCCCGGGCCCTCCGAGGATGGCGCGAAACAGTGGCGCCCACGAATTGCGCACGGTGATCTAGGTTGTCGCAAGCCGTGCCGGCGCCGGGGCGGTCGGAAGGCAGTGTGCCGGCGGGCGGGACGTTGCTTCCGACGGGCACCTGCGTCCGCGGTCGGCGATTGTGGGGCTGAGAGCCTTGGGCGCTCTTGCTTCTTGCGGAGCAAGAGAGCAGCTTGACCACGACTGACTCGATAGGGAGGCTTAGCCGTGCGCGAACAAAGTAGAAGAGAGTTTCTCGTCCGGTCGGCAAGCGGCGCGTTGGCCTTGGGTGCCGGCGGGCTGATCGGCCGGCAGGCTTTCGCCGCCGATACACCCGCCGACATGGCGATTGCCCGCTGGGGCGGACCCACCACGGACATGTCCAAGATGGCCGCGCGCCTGACCGAGCAGGCCCTGAACGCGGTGGGCGGCATCGGGCGGTTTGTCAGCCGGGGCGACGTGGTTTGGGTCAAACCCAACATCGCCTGGGACCGCACGCCCGAGCTGGCCGGCAACACCAATCCCGACGTGGTGGCCGCGGTGGTGCGTATGTGCTTCGACGCCGGGGCGAAGACCGTCAAGGTGGGTGACTACCCGGTGGATATCGCCGCGCGGGCCTATCCCGCCAGCGGCATCCCCGCGGCGGTCAAACCCCTGGGCGCCGAGGTGGTGTTTGTCGATCCCAGCCGCTTCCGCATGACCAACATCGGCGGCCAGCGCGTCAAGAGCGTGCCCGTCTGTCCCGAGATGCTGGAAGTCGATCTGATGATCAACGTGCCCATTGCCAAGCACCACGGCCTGGCCGAGGCCACGCTGTGCATGAAGAACTACATGGGCGTGATCGACAACCGGCGGGTCTTTCACCAGGCACTGCCGGAGTGCTTGACGGATCTGACGCGGTTCATGAAGCCGCGCATCTGCGTGCTCGACGGCATGCGCGTGCTCACGGCCCACGGCCCGCGCGGCGGAAATCCGGAAGACGTGCAGGTGAAAAACACCGTGGCCGCGGGCGTGGACATCGTGGCCATGGATGCCTTCGGTGCTGAGCTTTTGGGGCGCAAGCCGCAGGATATCGGCAGCATCGTCAAGGGTGCTGAAGCCGGCTTGGGCAAGATCGACTACCGGTCGCTGGCGTTGCGGGAGCTGAGCGTTTCATGAGCCGTCGCCGGTGGTTGACTGCCGCACGCGTGCGGCGCACCGTGCAGCTTGTGCTGTTGATCTTGTTCTTCGGGCTGCTGCTGGCTGCGCGCCCCGACCCCGAGTCGAAGCCGCCCAGCGCGTGGCTGAAGCTGTTCTTCCTGTTCGATCCGCTCGTGCTGGCGGCCACGTGGCTGGCCAATTGGAGCCCGCTGGCGCTCTGGCAGGCTTCGGATGCGCCGTCGCTGGGCGCCTGGCTGCGCGAGTGGCTGCTGGGCCCGGTGCCGGCTGCGCTCTGGTGGGCCCTGGTGACCGTGGGGGTCACGCTGGTGCTGGGCCGGGTGTTCTGCGGCTGGGCGTGTCCCTTCGGCACGTTGCACGACGTGGCCGGGCGCTTGTTCGACCGCGCGCAATCGAATGAGCGCAAGCGCAGGGCGCACTACTGGTCGCCCTGGCAGCGGACCAAGTACTATCTGCTGGCCGGCTTCCTGGTCATGGCGCTATTGGGCGGCCACTGGGTCTGCTTGTTCGACCCCTTGGTGCTGCTCTACCGCTCGACCACCGCGGTGTTGCTGCCCATGGCGCAGTGGGGTGTTGAGGAAGGCTCGACCGCGGTCTACCAGGCCGATCCCGGCTGGGGACCCGTGCGTCTGACCAAAGCCACTGAGCCGGCATACGAGTTCCTGCGCGACCACGTGTTTGTCACTCCCAAGCAGACCTTCCTCGGAGTGTTCGGCATCGGCGTGTTGTTGTTGGTGCTGCTGCTGGCCAACGGCTGGCGTCGGCGGTTTTGGTGCCGCTATCTCTGTCCGTTGGGTGCGCTGTTGGGGTTGCTCTCCTGGCGCCCGCTCTTGCGGCGCAAGGTGAAGGCCGAGGACTGCCGCGAGTGCAATCTTTGCGGCCAGCGCTGCCACGGCGCCGCGGCCGAGGGTCCGGGGAGCGACTGGAAGCCTGCCGAGTGCCTGGGCTGCATGAACTGCCTGGAAAGCTGCCCGCGCGGCAGCCTCAGCTTCGGGCTGGCCGCGCCTTGGCGGCGCCGGCCGCAGGGCGCTCGCCTGGGGCTTTCGCGCCGCTCAATGCTGGCGGCCGCGGTGGGAGGGATGGTCGGGCTGGGGTTTTTGCGCGCGAACCGCCTGTCGCGCGGGCCGCGATTCCATCCGCGGCTGATCCGCCCGCCCGGGGCCCTCTCCGAGCCCGAGTTTCTCCAGCGCTGCACGGCCTGCGGCATGTGCATCAAGATTTGTCCGACCGGCGGGCTTCAGCCGGCCGTGGGTCCGGCGGGCCTGGAGGGGCTGTGGACGCCGTACCTGGTGCCGAGCATCGGCCACTGCGAGTATTCGTGCAATCTTTGCGGCCGGGTCTGCCCCACCGGCGCCATCCAGCCGTTGAGCATGGAAGAGAAGCAAGAGCGCAAGATCGGTCTGGCTGTATTCGACACCACGCGCTGCCTGCCCTATGCCTACGGGCGCGATTGCATGGTCTGCGAAGAGCACTGCCCGGTGCCGGACAAGGCGATTTTTTTCCTGGATGCCGAAGTGACCGATCGCGACGGCAACACGCTCACCATCAAGCAGCCGCACGTGGACGAAGACCTGTGCATCGGCTGCGGGCGCTGCGAGAACGTGTGCGTGTTCACCGACCAGCCGGCGATCCGCGTGCTGAGCGCCAACGAACAGCGCAACCCCAACAACCAGCCGATCCTGCCGATGGACGATTTCTATTACTAGGGTCTGTCTGATAATCGTAGCCACGCTCGCCAGAGCGTGGGGGCCTATGTCGGCGTTGCCTTGAGTGCGTAGGGTGGGTCAAGCCGTAGGCGCAGACCCACCAATTTGCTTGTCGGTGGGTCTCGCTTTTTGCTCGACCCACCCTACTCCCATCGAGCCGCGAGGTTTATCCTTGCGGGTTTGGCGCCGCGGGCGGCTACTCGTAGCGGATGGCCAGGATTTCGAACCTGAGCGTCCCCTGGGGCACGGGGATTTCCACGCGATCGCCCACCTTGTGCCCGGCCAGTCCCTGGCCCAGCGGGCTGGTAAAGAGAATCCTGCCCGCCTCGTAGTCTTCCTCGCCTGCGCCGACCAGCGTGAATTCCTCTTCGTCGTCCAGCTCCAGGTCCTTCACGCGCACCGTGCAGCCGAACGCAATCTTGTCGCGGGGCATGGACGCCGGATCGAGCAGGAGCGCACGCGAGAGCTTGTCGCGCAGCACGTTGATCCGCGCCTCCAGCACCCGTCGGCTTTCCTGGAGACCCTGGTATTCGGCGTTTTCGGTCAAGTCGCCCTCGGCGCGGGCCGCGGCCAGACGGTCGAGAATCTCGGGCAGCTCGACGTTGTTGAGCCGATCCATTTCGGCCCTGACCTTGTCGTAGCCTTCCCGGGTCATGGGGATGCGATCGCTCATGGCATTGTCTTCCGGCTTACGCGCGCAAACGAAACCGGCCGCCGGGCCGGCACACAAACGAGCATGACTGACAAACAGCAAGTCTATCGCACCGGCAAGCGACCTGTCAAGCGGCGCGGCCCTGGGCCGAGAACGCACGCGACCGCCGCGCGTCCTTCCAATGAACCCTCGTCGGTGTTATTGGTGGGTCTGCGCCTGCGGCTTGACCCACCCTACGTGTGTTCCCAATTAAAGGGCCAATCCCGGGTGGCCGGGGCTCTCAGCGAAGCGAAGCCCCGGGAAGTAACACCTTCACAGGTTCTCAGCATTCCAGGCGCAATCCCTTGGGCAAACTCTCGCCGAAGACCATTGTCTGCTCGTCGGCCTTAAGCGCGCCTCCCCGCCGGACCAGCTCCACAAAATGGTCGGCCGATTCGTTGCGCAACATCCAGGTGAGCACCTTTTCGCGCAGTCGATCGGGCAGGTCGCGGTATCGGTCCTCGGTGCGCCGCGCCATCTGCATTACGGCCAGGCAGCTTTCCGGGCTGCCCGATTCCGCCTGCATCAGGCGCCTGAGCCACGCGCCGGCCGCGTCCGCGGGAACCACGTTGTTGAGCGGCCCATAGACCGGTACGCGTGCGCCGATGCGCCCCAGGGCCCAGAGCATGGCCGGTCGGGTGGATTGCATCTTGCGCTTGGGCAACAGGTCGAGGAGCAGTTCGCCGAGTTCGATCTTGGCGCCCACCGGCAGCAGCTCCAGCGAGCCGAGCAAGCGCCAGATCTCGGCCATGTCGCTCAGCGCCAGAGAGAACTCGCCGCGCCCCTTGCCCCCGGTCAGTTGGCGGTGCAATGCGCGGACCGGGCCGAGCAGCGGCTCAGCCACGGCCTGTTGCTGGCCGGCCGAAAGTCCGCCGCCGATGCGCCGCCAGAGAATCCAGCCCTCGGTGCGCACCGCGGACCGGCCGTGGGCCAGCCGTCCCTGGAGCACGCGCCACGTCTCTGCCACGCGCCAGTCGTCCAGTGCCAGCCCGTAGCCCGGACGCAGGCCGAACCCCAACAGATTCAGCCAGCGGGCCTCGTGCACCGGGCTGCGCCGCCGGCCCGGTTCGAACTCCATCAGGCACTCCCAGAGCCGGCGGCAGAACGAGGCGGGCCACTGGTTGCGCGACATGCCGCTTTCCCGGGCCAGGCGCTTGGCCAGCGATTCGGGGCGCTCGCGCGCCTGGGGTCCGAAGGTGGCGGCGATCCAGCGGCGGCACTCCTGCCACGCGGCCTCGTCCAGGAATCCCTCGCGCTCGGCGTCCGACTGGTGGGCCGCCACGTCGGTGCGCGTGGCCGAGCGCACGTCAAACTGCAAGCGCCAACTGCGCCGCCCTTCCACTTCGCTGCACCAGAGGTCCAGCGTGCCGATCTCCGTCAGCCCGGCGTGCAGGCGCACGCGCGCCGCGGCCGACTCGCTGCGCTTGCGCGTCTTGAGCACCGTGCGCATGGGCGGCAGGGGGGTCATCTGCTCGCGGTCCACCGTCACCAACTCGCCCGGCCGGTCGGTCAGGCGCGTGCTCGACACGTAGAGCGGGAACTCCACGGGCTCGGAGACCCGCAGGTCGAACGTGCGCGCGGACAGCTCCACGTCCTGGCCCGGCTCCACTCCTGCGGGCAGCAGGCAGACGGCCACCGGAGCGCCGGTGTGGTCCGGTCCGACCGCGGCTGGGCTGCCCGCCGACACGCCGGTTTCCACGCCCAGGTAGTACGTGCGCGCCAGACCTGCGGCGATGCGCACCCCTTGGCCGCGGCGGACCATGCCGTAGTAGGCTGCTCCGCGCGCCACGGCCAGATCGAGGCGCTCGTTCTCGAGCACCACGGGCCGCCACGGGACGGAAGCCGAAAACCAGTCGGCGATCACCTCCAACACGCGCCGGCGCAACAGCGCCGAGTTGAACACGCCGCCGTTGAGCAGCACCAGATCGGGGCGCGCCGGGTCGTGGGCGCTCGGCTCGCCTTCGTCCCGGGCCACGTGGCGGTGGCTCGTCAAAAAGGACGCCAGATACCGCGTAACCGCTGGATCGGGCGCATAAGGCAGGCCGAATTCCTGAAAGCCCGAGCGGCGCGCCGCGGGCCGCTCGTCCAGACCCACCCGCGGAAAGAAACCTTCGAGCAGCACCTGCTGCACTTCCTCGCGCGTGACCTCCAGTTGCAGCCCCCCGCCGATCAGGCGCGCGCCGGTGCTGGGCAGGTTGAGCGTGAGGCGCTCGGGCGCATCCGGGCCGAGCATGGTCTCCTTGAGCTTGCGCGAGGCGCCCAGAAGCACGGCCCATTGGCGCGGCGGCAGCTTGCCTGCGGTGCGCTCGACCGAGTCGTCTTCGGTCGGCACGCCGTCTGGGGAAGGTGTAGTCTCCGCGGGTGAGGGTTGGGGCTGCTGTTCGAGCAGGCGCCCTTCCAAGTGTGCGGCCAGGGCCAGGTCGAGGTTGTCGCCGCCGAGGATCAGGTGGTCGCCCACGGCCACGCGGTGGAACTGCGCCTTCTCGCCGCGTCCGCGGCGCACGCGGATCAGCGTGAAATCGCTGGTTCCGCCGCCAAGATCGCAGACCAGGATCTTCTGGCCCGGGCGCACGTGGGTCTCCCAATCCTGCCGATGGGTGTCGATCCAGGCATAAAAGGCCGCCTGCGGCTCCTCGATCAACACCACGCGCGGCAGTCCCGCCGCGGCCGCGGCTTTGACGGTCAGCTCGCGCGCTACCTCGTCGAACGAGGCCGGCAGCGTAAGCACCACGTCCTGCTCGGCCAGCGGATGGTCGTGGTGTCGGGCGTCCCAGGCCCGGCGGATGTGGGCCAGATAACGGGCGCTGGCTTCGACGGGCGAGAGGCGCTCCACGTCGGGCACCGCATGCCAGGGCAACAGCGGCGCCGTGCGGTCCACCCCGCTGTGGCAGAGCCACGACTTGGCCGAGCTGATGAGCCGGCCGGGCACCACGGCCCCGTGCTCGCGCGCAAAGCACCCCACCACAAACCGCGGGTCTTCGGTGTGCCAGGAACAGCGCAGCGCAGCGCGGCCGAACTCGTCGCGGGCCGGCTGATAGTGGAACGACGGCAGCCCTTCGCGCGATTCGACCTGCCCGGGGGCGACCACCTGTTCGACGGCGAACGTCTCCACGCGCCACGGCTGGCGCGCGGTGTCCACGAAGCAGACGGCCGAGTTGGTCGTGCCCAGATCGATGCCCACGACGAACCGCGGGCCTTCGGACGACTGGTTTGCTGCCGACGCCACCGTGCGTTTGCTCCCGGCCGGCCTGGGGCACCGTGCGCGATTTGTGAACACTCGTGTCGCTGCCAGGCGCGTAGGGTGGGTCAAGCCGTAGGCGCAGACCCACCATTTTGCGTTGCCGGTGGGGCTGGCTGTCGCTCGACCCACCCTACAGTGCTAGGGCGTGTTTGATAACAGGGATTCCCGG
The DNA here is from genome assembly GCA_964467075.1 of uncultured Planctomycetaceae bacterium. GTDB lineage: Bacteria > Planctomycetota > Planctomycetia > Pirellulales > Thermoguttaceae > CAYXPN01. The sequence goes on along the minus strand of CAYXPN010000027.1, from coordinate 1,180 downwards.
CCGTAGCCGCCGTCGCCAGACGGCGGACTCCACCGGCGCCGCACACAAACGCGCTGAAGGTGGGCGGGTCGGGAGACACGCCCACAACGAGGGCGCGTTGCGATCCACGCTCTGGCGAGCGTGGCTACATCATTTCATCCACGCTCTGGCGTCGGACGCGTGCGCCGGACTCAGATGCCCTTTTGCATGCGCCAGGCCTTCAGGTAGTCGTCGCTGTAGAGGTGCTTCTCCAGCAGCACTTCGGCGGTGACCGCGGCTTCGACCAGCTCCTTGTCGGCCGCGTCCATAATCGCCGCATCCAGCCCCGCGGCCAGGCACATCACCAGGTAGGTGCGGTTAATCAGGTGCTTCATCCGGCATTGCTGGCTGACGTTGGATAGCCCGAGGATGAAATGCGGGGGCGGGTCGTTCACCACGGCCAGTTGCCGGAGGGCCTCCATCACCACGGCCGGCTGCTTCTGCGCCACGTTGACCGGCAGGATGATGGGGTCGAGGTAGATGTCATCGGGCGCCAATCCGCTCTCCAACGCCATCACCAGAAACGTTGCGCCGCATTCCACTCGCTTTTCCACGTTGCCCGGCACGCCTTCCTGGTCCATCGTCAGCCCGATGATCCCCGCGCCGTGCTCGGCGGCCAGGGGGATCAGCTTGCCCATGCATTCCGGTGTGGCGGTCGAGGAGTTGATCACCAGCTTGGTGCCGGGCAGGGCCTGGGCGATCTTGGGCACCACCTGCACGAGCAGGTCGGGCTTGGCGCTGTCGAGGGAGATCGGTTTGTCGGTCGTTTCGTGCACGGTCTGGGCCAGCCACAAGAAGTTTTCCACCGGGTCGCCCTTGGTCGGACCGAGGTTGATGTCCATCACGTCGGCCCCGCCGTCCACCTGCTCGGTGGTCAATCGCTGAATGATCGAGGCGTCTTTCTCGTTGATCGCCCGGCGCACGTCGCGATACATGCCGTTGATCCGCTCGCTGAAAATGATCATCCGCTTTCTCCTGTGTTGGCAACTCAACTCCCCCCGGGCCACGGCGCCGCGCCGCCGCCCGAACCGCGTGGTCGCTTTGCTCAGTCCTGTCCGCGGCGATGATGGCAATTGTGGCGCAGCCGTCCCGGCTGCGCAAGCTCCCGGTTGTGCTCAGGTCTTCCGGGGCCGGCTGGCGGGGCGGTCGGGAGACCGCCGCA
>CAYXPN010000026.1:0-27791 GCA_964467075.1 uncultured Planctomycetaceae bacterium | reverse complement strand
TCACGACAGTGCCATTCGTGACAGGCACCATTTGTGCGAAGCCGGGCACCGACCGAAGGTTGGTCGCGGGCCGCCCAAAGGCAAATGGTGCCTGCAGCACCGACTCGGACGTGAGCTACAGCTTTCGCGCCATCGGCGTGCCCTACGCCGTGCAGGTTCAGGAGACGCGCGGCAGTGAGACTCGAGAGCTGCCCGTGGAGGCCACCAGCGGAACGTGTGTGCTCTTTGTCGGCGGGCGGTAAGCCGGGAGGGCCTTCGGACGTCAGGGAGCGTCTGGGCTCGGTTCGTCCACGGCTTCGGGCTTATCTTGCCATAATCCTCTTATCTGCTGCAGCAGATCACCTATCGAAATCGAAGTCGCGCCGTGCGACATCCTGCGCTCGGCTTGCACCGGCCCCGTCTCGACAGCCCATACGCTCCACTGGTACCAAGACGGTACGTATCCCGACGGCGCGTGCTTCAGGAAAAGCACGTAGTCCCGGCCAACCTGAAGCTCCGTACGATCGCACACAAAGCCCTGCTCATCGTAGAGCACCGAAATGTGCTTCGGCGGTGGCGTACCCTTGATCAAGGATGCCACCGAAACGCGGGCCAGTTTCCGGTAGGTGCCATATGGAACAGGGTAGAGCATGAGGATCATCAAGTAGCCGACGCCGACACAAGCCGCGAGAGCGTAGCTTCTTTTCCGGAGCAGCAGTGCTACGAGGGCAATCGATGCGATCAACAAGGCGCCCATCGGGACGTTCCGCCAGAAGACCGCCGGCGGCGGTCGAGACGATTCGACTTGTCCAATGACAATCACGTCAGCGCTATCGATCAGTTCCGCAATGGAGGGCACCTTGATCCGTCCGTCGGCCACACCCGCCAGCGGCGCAAGGATCAACCATCCGCAGAAGGCGAAGAGAAATGCTCGGCAACTTGACTGCATAAGGCGGTGCCCCACTCTCCCGTCGCCCGGCGATCAACGGACCCGGCGCCACCAGCCTGCCCGGTAGCAGGCCGCGCATCACGGGCAACGCGCCACGGCTCGCCCCCACTTGGATTCGCCGCTGGACCCACTCGGCCCGATGCCACCAATGGGGACCCGCCAAGAAACGACGCAAGCCCTTGATTCTCAAGGGCTTCCGAAGTGCCCCCTGGACGACTCGAACGTCCAACCTGCTGATTAAGAGTCAGATGCTCTGCCGGTTGAGCTAAGGGGGCCTGGGAGGCTTTATCGGTCGGTGCGTGCGACTGCCCCAGCTCAATCCCGCACTCGCCGGCCGGGGACCGACCTCCGACAGTCAAGTTTAGGGCTTGGTGAAGGTCCTGCCAAGTGGTTCCCCGACCTTTTTTCCTGGCGGGTCGAAGAGCAGGCTCACAACTTGTGAACGTACAGCCTCCCGGGGCTTCGCTTCGCTCCAGCCCCGGCCACCCGGGCCTGGGCACACGATTGGGGTAACAATTCGTTTGCAGGTGTCTCGTGCTCTGTCAACCTTGGTTTGATGTCAGCGAAAGAGGGTCGGGTCTCATTTGTGCGAAGCCGGGCACCGACCGCAGGTTGGTCGCGGGCCGTTGAAGGCAAATGAGACCCGACCTGGGGTGGTGAAAAGGTGGTCCAGAACCGCGACTTGCTGGTTTCCGTTTCTGCGTCGGACGTGGCAGGATGCCAGCAGCGCACAACTGTTGCACAAATAAGCAGTTACGCTATCTTCAGGCAGTTCCGTAACGGGGGAACAAAACGCGAATCAGTACCGACACCAGTTTCGCGGAGCTTTCACCTCCCCAGACCCGACCCTTTTTCGCCCGGAATGATACCATTCATCAAAGCATCGCTGACAGAGCACTAGCAGTGGATGCGAGCCTGTGCCGTTCAGGCGCGGCCACCCCTCGCCTCTTTCGGACCGCTCCGCTCAGTCGCCGGCCTTCATGCCGAGCTGTCGCATCTTGCGATAGAGGTTCGAGCGGTGCAGCCCGAGCAGCTCCGCGGCCTCGCTCACGCTGCCCGAGGCCTGTTCGACGGCCGCGCGGATGTACTCCACCTGGAATCGGTACGTGGCCTCGCCGAGCGGCAAATCCACGCGCTCGATCGTGCCCGCGGGCCGACGCGGCGAGAGGATGAACTCGATCTGCTGTTCGTCCAACTCCGGGCCGGGCGCCAGATAGGCCAGCCGTTCCATCAGGTTGCGCAGCTCGCGCACGTTGCCGGGCCAGGAGTGTTCGCTGAGCTTCTCTCGGGCCCCGGGCGACAGGCTGAGCTTGGGCCGGCCGGCCTTGCGCGCGAAGTCGTTGAGGAAGTAGTCGGCCAGCAGCAATACGTCTTCGCCGCGCCGGCGCAGGGGCGGCAGCTCGAGGGTCACCACGTTGAGGCGGAAATAGAGGTCCTCGCGAAACCGGCCCTCACGCACCATCTCGGCCAAATCGTGGTTCGTCGCGGCCAGCACGCGCACGTCCGTCGGGATCGGCGTGGACCCGCCCACGCGCACCAGCACCTTCTCTTCCAACACGCGCAGCAGCTTGGCCTGGCCGCTGGGCGTCAGCTCGCTGATCTCGTCGAGCAGCAGGGTGCCGCCGTCGGCCAGCTCGAACTTGCCGGCCCGCGCCTGCCGGGCGTCGGTAAAGGCGCCTTTTTCGTGACCGAACAGCTCGCTCTCGGCCAGCGTGTCGGGAATCGCCGCGCAATTGACGGCAATGAAGGGCCGATCGCGACGGGGACCCAAATAGTGGATCAGCTTGGCCGCCACCTCCTTGCCCGTGCCGTGCTCGCCCAGGAGCAACACCGCCAGGTCGGTCTGGGCGAGCTGGCCGATGGTCGAGCGCAGGGCTTCGATGGCCGGGCTGCGCCCGATCAGGCACACGTCGCCCGCGGCCTGCTCGGCAATGCGGCGCTGGGTATTGAGCAGGCGCAGGCGGTCCTGCACGTTTTCCAGGGCCGCGCCCGCGTGTTCGGCCAGCTCGACCAGGGCGGCCTCGTCCTGGTCCGAGAACGGCCCGCCCCGCTTGTTGAGCACCTCAAAGGCCCCGAGCAGCTCGGCCGACCGGCTGCGCAGCGGCACACACACAACGGTGTGTGTCTGGTAGCCCAACTGTTGATCCACGTGGCGGTCGATCCGGTCGGGCTGCTGCCGGGCATCCACGCGCTGGGGCTTGCCGGACTGGATCACCCGGCCGACCACGCCGCGGTCGTCGGCAATGCGCAGCTCGCCGCGTTCAACGCCCAGGGCGGGCCGGGCCACGAGCGTGCGACTCGTGCGATCCCACAGGAAGATGCTCGCCCGATCCGCGTCCAGCAGGCTGGTGGCAGCCTGGGCGATCTGGTTGAGCAGCGGCTCGAGCTCCTGGGTCCGATTCCAGGTAGCGGCGATGCGCAACAGGGCCTCCAGTCGCTCCAGGCGCCGAGAACGCTCGCGGTTGGACTCCACGGCCTGAAGCCCCTGCCGAATCAGCACCGCCAATTCCGCCAGGGGTGCATCGAGTTGCTCTGCTGCCTTGCCTGCCCCGGCAGGCCACGAGACGACCAGCACCTCGGCCGGGGCGTGGCGCGCTTCGAGCGGCAAGGCCAGCCAGTGGCCCTGGCGCAGGGGCTGCTCGCGGTCGATGGCCTCGACCAGAATCGGTGCGGGCGGCTCGTCGGCTGCGCCCGCCCGGGCCACCAGCGTGAGGCGACCTTCGTCCAGCCGATAGACTGCGGCCGCGGCGGCACGCGTTGCCTTGCAGATCAGCGGCAGGGCCGCGGCGAGGAAACCGTGGGCCGATTCGGCCTCCAAGGCGGTGTGCAGCAGTCGGGCGCCCACCTTGGACAGAGTGGCCTGCGCAGCACCTGGATCAAGACGCAACCGGGAACCACTGGAAACAGGGGGATCGGCCATGGGGCGCTCCTCGCGGCTCGCGGAATTGACACTACAATATGCGATTGGAAATCAAATAGGCGGCGCTCTGCGACTCATTCTAGCCGGTCTGTGTCATTTTCGCAACATGGGCAGCAACGCCGGCCGCTTTCGGCTGCCCCCTCCGCAGCCTGGTTCGCCGCCCTCTTTGGGAGCCATCACCTGGCGCATACTGGCCCAGCTAGTGGTCAGACACAGCCAAACTGTGGGGTGCCACGGTTGGCTTGCCCAACCGTGCATTCAACACTGCTGGACAAGCCAGCAGTGGCACCCAACTCCGCATCCTGGTCCAACCAGCCGGCAAACTCCGCCCCGACCTCCCCATTTGCGCAAGCGGCTGCGTTGGGGCTTGACCCGCAAGGGGTCGGCTGATACCTTGCTTTGCTTTGCCCGGAATGCTGCTGAGGGAGCGGAAAGTCGTGAGTTATAACAGCATTGTCTGTGTAAAACAGGTCCCAGACACGGCCAACGTCACGGCCCAGGCCATGAAGGAGGACGGGACGGTCAATCGTGCGGCACTGCCGGCGATCTTCAATCCCGAAGACCTCTACGCACTGGAGGTGGCGCTGTCGGTCCGAGACCAGCACGGCGGCACGGTGAGCGTGCTCACCATGGGTCCGCCCAAGGCCGCGGACGTGTTGCGCGAAAGCCTTTACCGGGGGGCGGACCGGGCGATCCTGCTGACCGACCGCTCTGCGGCGGGCAGCGACACCCTGGCCACCAGCTACATCCTCAGCCAGGCCGTCCAGACCATCGGCTCCTACGATCTGGTCTTCTGCGGGCGCCAGGCAATCGACGGCGATACGGCCCAGGTGGGCCCCCAGTGCGCCGAAAAGTTGGGCATACCGCAGATTACGTATTTGGAGCAGATCGTAGAGCTATGCGACCGGCGGCTTCGCGCGCGGCGCAACGTGGGTAACGGCTGGGAGGTGGTCGAGGCTGAGATGCCGGTGCTGATCACAGTGTTGGCCAATGCCAACCCGCCGCGTCCACCCGCGGCCCGACGGGTGATGCGCTTGAAACGGGCACGGGCCCCGATCGAGCTGGTCTTGGAGGTGCGGGCCGAGCTGGGCGATGGCGCGCCGGAGGAGGTCGATGAGGAGGTGGCTCGCCGGCGTGAAGCCCTCAAACAGCAGGGGCTGTTGATCGAGCAATGGGGGCTGGCCGAGATCGGAGCGGAGCTGGACCGCTGCGGGCTGTCCGGTTCGCCGACGAAGGTGAATCGAATCCAGGCGATTGTGTTGAAGAAGGAAGGATATCGGGAGATTCCTTCCACCGAGGAGGGCGTGCGGCAATTGATCCACGAGCTGGTGGTGGACCGCACGCTGGGCTGAGTGACTACCCCAAGACGCACTTAGAACTCGTAAAGGAATTGTTTCCCCAATTCCCTGCCCAGGCCGGGGTGGCCGGGGCTTACAGCGAAGCGAAGCCCCGGGAAGTAATAACTTTACAAGCTCTTAGGGCGAGCGCGCGAGGCAGCAGGACGATGGTGGAACCGAACCGGCAGGGCGAAGTCTGGGTGTTTGCGGAGCAGGAAGACGGTGCGCTACACGATGTGGCGCTGGAGCTGTGCGGCAAGGCCCGGGAGCTGGCCGACACGCTGGGCACCAGGATGGGCGCCGTGCTGGCCGGTGCGCAAGTGGGCCCGCTGGCCCAGCGCTTGATCGCCCAGGGCGCCGACCGGGTCTATCTGGCCGACGACCCGCGCCTGGAGCACTACCAGACGGGCACTTATGCGCAGGTGTTGCGTGTGCTGATCGAGAAGCACCGGCCGCAAATCGTGATCTACGGCGCCACACCGCTGGGGCGCGACTTGGCCCCGCGGGTGGCTTCGAGTCTGCGCGCCGGGTTGACCGCGGACTGCACGGACTTGCAGATCGACGACGTGAGCGAGGCGAAGACCGGCCGGGTCCATGAGAAGCTGCTCTTGCAGGTGCGTCCGGCCTTCGGCGGCAACATCATCGCCACGATTGTCAACTACTCGGGCTGGCCGCAGATGGCCACGGTGCGCGAGGGCGTGATGGCGCTCAGGCCGCCGATGGACGGGCGCAGCGGCCGGGTGATTGAGGAAAAGGTCGAGCTGGACGAGCAGGCCGCGGCGCTAAGGCTCATCGAGCGGCACATCGAACCCCGCAAGGTGAACCTGAAGGGAGCGCGGGTGATCGTGGCCGGCGGCGGGGGGATCGGCAGCAAGGAGAACTTCAAGCTGGTCTATGAGCTGGCCGGCGCGATCGGCGGGGCCGTGGGCGCGAGCCGGGCCGCGGTGGACAGCGGATGGATCGGCAAGGAGCACCAGATCGGCCAGACAGGCACCACGGTCCGTCCGGCGCTGTATATCGCGGTGGCCATCAGCGGCGCGGTGCAGCACCGGGCAGGCATGGAGGAGTCGGCCAAGATCGTGGCCGTCAACAAGGACCGCGAGGCCCCCATTTTCTCCGTGGCCCATTACGGCATTGTGGGCGATTTCAAGCAGGTGGTGCCCATGATGATCAAGGCGCTCAGGGAGAAGGCGTAGCCCGGCCGTCGGCCAGGCAGGAGGAAACAGACCGTGGCCAACTACTTCTTGGACAACGAAGATATCCAGTTCCTGTTCGACGATTTCGATCTGGGCGAACTGGCGCGCTTGCAGGAGGACGATTTCATCCATGCGCGCACCGCTGCCTGCGACTACGCCCCGCGCGACGAGCAGGACGCGATAGATAACTATCGCCGCATCCTGACCATCGTCGGCCAGGTGGCCGGCGAGACGATCGCGCCCCATGCAGAGACTGTCGACCGGGAGGGCAACACGCTGAACCCGGACGGCACGGTCACGCTCCATCCGCTGGTGCAGGAGAACCTGCGGCGCTTGACGCAGGCCGACCTGATGGGCTTCACGCTGCCTTACAAGTACGGCGGCCTGAACTGCCCCAACCTGGTCTACACCATGGCCACCGAAATCATCAGCCGCGCGGACGCCTCGCTGATGAACCTGTTCGGGTTGCAGGGCATCGGCGAGACGGTCTATGCCTTTGCCGACGACGAGATCAAGGACGAAGTGCTGCCGCGATTCGCCCGCGGGGAGGTGACCGGGGCCATGGTGCTCACCGAGCCCGACGCCGGCAGCGATTTGCAGGCGGTGCGCCTGCGCGCGTATCAGGACGAGAGCGGGCAGTGGCGCCTGGACGGGGTGAAACGCTTCATCACCAACGGCTGCGGCGAGATTCTGCTGGTGCTCGCGCGCAGCGAGCCGGACATCGCCGACGGCCGGGGCTTGAGCCTGTTTATGACCGAACGCTCGGAGCATGTGCGCGTGCGCCACCTGGAAGAGAAACTGGGCATCCACGGCTCGCCCACCTGTGAGCTGGTTTTCGAGGACGCGCCGGCGCGACTGATCGGCGAGCGCCAGCGCGGCCTGATCACCTACGTGTTGGCCCTGATGAACGGGGCCCGGGTAGGCATTGCCGCCCAATCGCTGGGCATCGCCGAGGCGGCCTGGCGACTGGCCCGCATCTACGCCCACACCCGCCAGCAATTCGGCGCGCCGATCGAGCGCCTGCCGGCCGTGGCCGAAATGGTCACCGACATGCGCGTGGCCATCGAGGCCGCCCGCGCACTGACCTACGAGACCAGCCGACTCTGCGACCGCGAGAACAACAACCTGCGCATCCTGGAATGGACGCCCGATCTGGACCCGGCCGAGAAGAAACAACGCAAACAGGTCTCGCGCGCGCTGCGGCGGCTCAATTCCATGCTCACGCCCATGAGCAAATACTACGCTTCGGAGATCTGCTGCTGGGTGGCCGATCGGGCGATCCAGGTGCTGGGCGGGTCGGGCTACATGAGAGACTACGCGGCCGAACGCCATCTGCGCGATGCGCGCATCACCACCATCTACGAAGGCACCAGCCAGTTGCAGATCGTGGCCGCGGTGCGCGGAGTGGCCTCGGGCACCTTCGGCACCTGGGTGCAGGACTATGAACAGAAGACCTACGACGATCCGTCGCTGGAAGACCTCAAGCAGCAGTTGATCGAAGCCCGCGCCCGAGTCGACCAGGCCATCGGCTTCGTCAAGCAGAAGAGCGCGTCCTATCTCGACCTGGCCGGCCGGCGCCTGGTCGATGTGGCGATCGCCGTGATCGTGGGCCATTTGCTGCTCGGTCATGCCGCGGCCAACCAGCGCAAGCGCCAGGTGGCCCGACGCTTCATCGTCCAGCGCATCCCCGAGATCAAGATGAACTGTGAGCAAATCCTGCTGGGCGACACGGCGCCGCTGGACCGCTACGCCGAGCTGGCCGGTCCAGTGCCCGCAGCCGATTGACCGGCGGGGTCTGCGGCTCGGCCCCCGCACAGAGCCTTGGAACTTGTAAAGGTGTGTTACTTCCCCGGGGCTTCGCTTCGCTCCAGCCCCGGCCACCCCGGATTGGCCCTCGGAGTGGGGGAAGCAATTCGTTTACAAGTTCTTGGTCTGCGACACCATCGGCGGTCGGCCCGCTGCGTACTGCAGGTGCGCTATCCCCACGAGAGACGGTCGCTGCCATGGGAATGCTCAGCGGCAAGATCGGCCTGGTGATGGGAGTGGCCAACGACCGGAGCATTGCCTGGGCCATCAGCCAGGCGCTCTATGCGCAAGGGGCCGAGCTGGCCTTCACCCATCTGCCCAGCCCTTCGGGTCAGCGGCGCGTCAGCCGGCTGGTCGAATCGCGTCATCCCAAGCTGGTGCTGCCCTGCGACGTGCAGCGTGACGAGGACATCGAGCGGGTCTTTGCCGCAGTGGCCGAGACCTACGGCCGGCTCGACTTCCTGCTGCACTCGATCGCCTTTGCTCCGCCCCACGAGCTGCGCGCGCCCTATCTGCAGACCAGCCGCGCCGGCTGGCACCTGGCCATGGACATCAGCGTCTATAGCCTGGTGGCCGTGTGTCGGGCCGCGGCGCCGCTTCTGGTCGAAGGGGCCCCGGTGCTGACGATCAGCTACTACGGCGGCGAGAAGGTGGTGCCCGGCTACAACCTGATGGGCGTCTGCAAGGCCGCGCTGGAACACAGCGTGCGCTATCTGGCCTGGGACCTGGGCCGCGAGAAGAAGGTGCGCGTCAATGCGCTGAGCGCCGGGCCCATGCGCACGCTGAGCACCGCGGGCATCGCCGGCTTCGACCAGCTTCACCAGCACGCCGCGCGCAAGGCCCCGTTGGAGCGGGTCGTCGAACCGGAGGACCTCGGTCGCACCGGGCTGTATCTCTTGAGCGATCTGTCGGCCGGAGTGACCGGCGAGACGATCCACGTGGACTGCGGATTCAGCATCGTGGGGCTGTGAATCGCGGTGGGGTGGCACGCAATCGGGGGACGCAATCGGGGGACACAATACCGATTTCGGAAGAATAGGCAAGTTTCAAGAGAGCCCTTACGAGATTCCCCCGAAATCCCCGACAATACGGAGATTACCCAGACTGCCAAAATAGGTATTGTGTCCCCGAAATTAAAGGTATTGTGTCCCCACAATTCGGCACAATTCGACCGCGCCAGCATCCGCCTTTACACAAGCGTACGGTTTCGAGTATGCTGCGGCCCTGCCGGTTGCCCAAGGGTCCAGGGACGCGGGGGCCCGGGCCTGTCCCGCCACGCACCGGCAGCCCCACCTTTTGCCCCCGAAAGACGGGCACCGGAGTGCCTGCTGGCTGCCAAGCGCCGATCCCGATCCCGCTGAGCCTCTGTGCCCTGTGGCCGGCAGCAAGGGTGCGGGGAGACAGCCTGGGCAAGACACCCGCAAACCAACATGCACCACCGAGCTTTGAACCAGACCCATGGGAAATGCCCGAGACCCTCTCCGGGCCCGGGCACGCGCCCGGCGTGCAGGCTGTGGGAGCGCGCGGTCGGGCTTCTGGGTGGCTCTGCCTGGCGGGCGGGTGTCTGGGCAGTCGCCGGGATGTGTCTCTGGTGGGCCCTGCCTTGGGCCTCTGGGGCCGAGGCCGAGCACACACACGCGCAGAGCGCCGACTTCCGCGTAGTGAACGAGGTGTTCGTGGGCAACCAGAAGGAGCCTGTCAACCGCAGCGTGACGATTTTTCACGAGGGGGCAGTTTACGACTTCCTCGCGGACCCCCAAGAGGTGGTCGTCTTTGACCCGGCCAAGGGCCGACTGGTGTTGCTCGATCTGGAGCGTCGCATCCGCACAGAGTTGAACACCGCGGAGGTCGAGCAGTTCTCGCAGCGCCTGAAACAGTGGGCCAGCCAGCAGCAGGACCCCCTGCTGCGTTTCCTGGGGGCCCCGGAGTTCTCCGAGCAGTTCGACGAAGTCAGCGGGGAGCTGATCCTGAGCAGCGCGTGGCTGACCTACCGCATCCTGCTGGCCGACGCGCCCAGCCCCGAGGCCTGCCACCAGTACCGCCGGTTTTGCGACTGGATGGCACGCCTGAACACGTTGCTGAGGGCCAGCGCGCGCCCGCCCTTCGCCCGACTGCTGGCCAACGAGGCCATCGCCCGACACGAAGCCACGCCGCGGGAGGTGAGACTGACGATCGCCCGAGCGGGCCTGCCCCTGCCCCGGAAGGTGCTGCGCAGCGAGCACCGCTTCTACGAGGACGTGGTGGGCCCCGATCTCGACCGCGTGGTCCAGGCGCAACAGTTCATGGACATCTTCAAGCCGGTGGATTTCCGCGAATACCGCCGGCTGCCCGAGGACTGAGAAGCGTCCGCACGACCGCACCAGAGGGGGTGCGGCGGTCTGACATGTCCGGAGGCCGGGTTCTCGCTGTTCCGTGGAGTTGCTTGCGTTGCGGGCTGCGCCTGCTTATCATCGCGGGAACTGGACGGTTTTGCCGTCCTGGCGTGGAAAGGGCCCGCGCACGCCGGCGCCGCACGGCCGGCTGATCCGTTGGCAGTCAATTCCTCGTTCACGGGGCCTTTGTCGCGCAAGTCGCTATGAGGAGCAAGTCGCCATGAATCGTCGCATCCTGAGTTGGACCACGGGGCTGTGGGGCATGGGCATCCTGCTGTGGGCCGCGACCGGGCTGAAAGCCGAGGTCACTGCCGAGAAGAGCGAACGGGGCGTGGTGATCAAGATCGACGGCAAGCTGTTCGCCGAGTATCTGACCGATGTGGGCGGAACGCCCGCAGTCTGGCCCATCATCGGCCCGACGGGCAAGCCGGTCACGCGCGCCTACCCCATGGCCGAGCAGCCCGGCGAGCGCCAAGACCATCCCCACCACCGCTCGTTGTGGTTTACCCACGGGGATGTCAACGGGCTGAGCTTCTGGCATCGCGAGACAATCAAGCATCTCGAGCTTACGAACATCCAGAGCGGCGAGTCCACGGCCGTGGTGGCCACGCGCAATCAATGGGTGAGCCCTGACGGGGAGCCGGTTTGCGAGGACCAGCGCACACTGACTTTCGGCACGGACGGCCAGGCGCGATGGATCGACTTCGACATCACGCTCAAAGCCCTGGACCAGCCGGTCAAATTCGGCGACACCAAGGAGGGCACGTTCGGGGTCCGGGTGGCGGCCTCGATCAAGGTCGATGCCAAGCAGGGCGGCCGCATCGTCAACAGCGAAGGCCAAACCGACGGCGCAGCCTGGGGCAAGCCCGCTGCATGGGTCGACTACTACGGGCCGCTCGATGGACAAACCGTGGGCATTGCCATCTTCAACCACCCGAGCAGCTTCCGCTTTCCCACGTATTGGCACGTGCGCACCTATGGGCTGTTTGCGGCCAACCCGTTTGGCGTGCGCGACTTCACGGGCGACAAGACGGCCGACGGTTCCCACGTGCTACAGCCCGACGAGACGATGACCTTCCGCTACCGGGTGTATCTCCATCGGGGGGACCACTTGGCCGGCAGGGTCGCGGAGGCCTATGCGGACTATTCAAAGTTGGAAAAATAGGGCGGTTGCGAAGACTATTCGGTGGTCGGGCCTAGCCCGCCTTGCTTATGGGGTTAGCGCAGCCGCAAACTGAGGCCCTGGCACGTGGTACTGCGGCTTGATCGGTCGTGCTCTATTCTTTTGGGCGGCATTTGCACTTTGGCAGGCGGGGGCCGCGTTTTGAGCCCAACTCAGCGCGGTTGTCTGGCGTTTCTCGTACGGGGCGCATCAATACCAGGGCTCTCCAAGGATCCCTACCTAGTCTCCAGTGAAAGCAGGGAACTGGCGACATATGAAATGTTCAGAATGGTGGCGGCGACTGGGTAGCTGGAGTCGCTCAGGATTGCTGGGAAAGCGCGATCCCAGGGCGAAGTATTCGCCCTAGATTGCCGATAGCTAATTCTGTCGGCACTCACCCCATTTTCTCTCCCTTGCGCGGAACAATGTAGACCGCGCAGACTCCGCGCCCGCAATGGAGATAGCACCCACAATGGCTACTTGTGTCCACCAGATTGGCGGCTTGGAAGACCTGAGAGACTACATCTACACCACCCTTTGTGATGCATTCGAACTTCAACTCGGCGCCTACCCGATGGGCGAACACATGCTTTTCCGCGGCGGCAGGCCGTGCGGGCTGTACTTCTGCCTGCAAGGCCCCCGCGGGCTGAAATTCACCGCGATTTGGGAAACCGAACGGAACCAGGTTCTGTTCTATGGCCCAACCGGCGAGCGATTTCAGCGAACGCAATTGATCGAGGCACCTCAGCTCGAGTGTGCCGCAGCCTGAACCATCCCCGGCCAGATACCCACCAGGAAGCACCCGATTCCCAGCCATCGTCGCGACCCAACGGATCGGCGCACCCCTCTGAAGCTGCGCTGGCGCCCAGAGCCCGGGGGCAGCCCGTGGCTCACACGCCCGACAGGCGCGCGCCTGCCCTAAGGGGCATCCTTTGCGGGTGCACGCCCCGCGGATCGGCTGGGTTCAGACCGGCTCAGCCGAGAATGGCCCTAGTGCGTTTTGCTTCGGCGACAAACGGCCCGGCGCTGCCGGGCCCACCGAAACGGCATCATTCCATCCATCATCTAGAAATCCAGACCATGTTGGTACTATCACGTCGAGAAAGCGAACGGATCAAACTGGGCGAGGACATCGTCGTCACAGTGATCCGCGTCAACGGAGACCGAGTGCGCCTGGGAATCGAGGCCCCGCGCAATGTAGTCATCCTGCGGGACGAGCTCGAGCCACGCGACCAGTCGCCCCTGGCCCTGCCGCCACCCACACCATAATCCGTCCCACGGCGCCCCGAACCTGTTCGGCCTTTGCCGCCACCGGGCTTGCGCGCGCCGGCTCGGCCCAACCAGGCTTTGTTTCAAGACGAGTCCGTGTGGGTAGCCACCGTCGCCAGACGGTGGAAGCCTGCAAGGGCCTTGCACACGGCGCTCCAGGCCCTGGCGAGCGTGGCTACCGCGCGCACAGCGGGCGCTGAGCCTGCGCACGCCCCGAACCAGTGGGAACCAGGTTCTGCGGTGCGCGCACGCAAGGGACAAGGGAAACGCGGGGACGGCTGAGCCGCCGCGCCTGCGCTTCGGCCGCTCCGGCGCGCGCAGCCTCGCAGCGGGCGCGCAGCCGGCACGCTCGTCAGCTTCTGGGCCGGATCGCGCCGGTCAGACCGCTATAGTCCGAGCGATCCTCCGGATGCCAAAGCGGTTCGCCCCGCATCACCCGCTGCGCCAGAATCTCGATCTTCTGGGCTGACCCCGCAGCCGCATCGGTGGGCTCGAAATCGTCGGTCACATTGGGGACAAAATCTTCGTCGTGACCGTTCTCCAGAATGGCTTCAAAAACGTTTCGCATCGCCGACAACTCCAAAACGAACTCCCTCCCCGCTCTCTCAGACGCCTAAACGACACATCCGACCGATCGTCCGCGCCGGGTCTCGGGTCGCCCGATTGCGGGCCTTTCAAGCCGTCACCAACCGCTTCAAGCCCCTGAATGCCATCATTGCCGGGAGGGCAAAAGACACAACACCCTACTAGGGGTGACCGATTCGAAACCTGTAAACATTTCATTTTTGCGTTTTCTTATCGTTCGTCAAGCGCCTGCTCCACATTTTGTGGAATCCCGCTCGCTTTCCCGCGCCCCCGGGCGCCCCGGCCCCGGGGCTCCTGACACATGCGCCCACGCCGAATTGCCCGCCTTTCGCCCATCGGGCCTTTCCCGACGCGCCAACTGCCCCGGGGACCCGCTTCCGGGCTTGAACTACCCGGGGAGGCGCCTGGAGGCCCTCGTTGCACACGAACGGAGGGGCCATTGTACCACTATTGGGGAGGCCAATCGCTCGGGTTTCCTCGCTAGACTGGGGCTTTTCTGCCCCGGCTACCTCGCGGTCCGCCTTCGGACCGGAGATCGAGCCGCCGGAGCACTCAGGCTTTGTCCAGCAACCGAAGGGGAGTGCCACGTGTGGTGCCAGCGTGAAGTCCAATTGCCTCGCATGTCCAAAGGCTGCCACAGCATCACGCAGCAGATTATCGAGGCCATGCCCGAGATCGCCTCGGTGCAAGCCGGCCTCCTCCACGTATTCCTCCAACACACCTCGGCATCGTTGACGATCAACGAAAACGCCGACCCGGACGTGCTGGGCGACCTGGAGGACGTGATCAGTCGCGTGGTGCCCGAGGACTGGCCCTACGACCACAGCTCCGAGGGCCCCGACGACATGCCCAGTCACGCCAAATCCTCCCTTCTGGGGGTATCGCTGCTGGTGCCGGTGCGTGCCGGGCGCCTGGCCCTTGGTGCGTGGCAAGGGATTTGCCTTTTCGAGCATCGAAGCCGGGCCCCGCGCCGACGGGTGGTTCTCACCCTGCAAGGCAACGCGCGCGATGCGACTGAAAAGGGCGATGACGGCGGTTGAAACCCACGGGACGAGCCGAACAGGCAGGGTGACGGGTGGTTGAAAAACGGTCACAATTCAGCCGTCTGTAGGCCTTGAGGTTGCACTGCTTTGTGGTGCAGCCGTCACGGCTGCACATCGCTCGGCTGCCGGAAGTGCCGGGTACAGGCGAGCCGCCTGCACCACAACGCACGGACCACCACCGCGACGGCCGGTGACGAAGCCCGACGCGGCGTCAACGAGCACCCAAAAGCGGGGACCGACCAGGGAGGCAAAACAGCTCATGTCTTGGCAGGATTTGGTGGGCCACGAGCAGGTGGTCGAGCGGTTTCGCCGCGCGTTGGCCCGAGGACGGCTGAGCGGCAGCTTCCTGTTCGTGGGCCCCGAAGGGGTCGGCAAGCGCACCTTTGCCCTCAAGCTGGCCCAGGTGCTGTTGTGCGCTGAGCGCGACCCGGCCCAATTCAGCGCTTGCGCCCGCTGTGCGAGTTGTGTGCAGGTCGCCGCAGGCACCCATCCCGACCTGCTCCAAGTGGCCAAGCCCGAGGACCGTGCCTTCCTGCCGCTGGAGTTGGTGGTGGGCGACAAGGAGCACCGCGGGCAGGCCGGGCTGTGTCACGACCTCGCGCTGCGTCCCTACATGGGCGGCTACCGGGTGGCGGTGATCGACGACGCCGACTACTTCAACCAGGAAAGCGCCAACGCACTGCTCAAGACACTCGAGGAGCCGCCTCCCCGGGCCGTGCTGATCCTGATCGGCACCAGTGCGGCCAGGCAACTGCCGACGATCCGCTCCCGCTGCCAGCTGGTCCGGTTCCAGCCGCTTTCGGTCGAGCAGGTGGCCGAACTGCTCTTGGCCCACGAGATCGTCACCGAACCCGAGAAGGCCCGGCAACTGGCGGCCCTGTCGGGCGGCAGTTTGCAGCGTGCGCGCGAGCTGGCCGACCCCGCGCTGTGGGAGTTTCGCAGCGTGCTGTTTGGGCACCTGGCCGCGGAGCGTCTGGACGTGACGCGGCTGGCCGCAGAGATCGGCGCCCTGCTGGGAAAAAGGCCGCCCGGGGCCCTGCGTCGTGCCCGAGCACGCGAGGTGATCCGGCTGGCCGTGGCCTTCTATCGGGAGCTGTTGCGGTTGGCAAGCGGCTTGCGCTTGCGTTCCGGGCCTGAGACGGCGACCGACTGGGAGAGATGGTTGGGGCAGGCGGCGGCCCACGTCGGCCCGGAGCAGGCGGCCGCGGCGCTGGAGCGGTGCATCGAGGCGCTCGGACAGGTCGACCGCAACGCCCTGGAAAGCACCGTGGTGGAAGGCTGGCTGGACGACCTGGCGCGGCTCTGAAGCCCGACAAAAGGGGGATGCCGCGTCCGCGCCACCGGCACGACCACCCGCCCCCGTTCTCGCGGCACTTCCCGCGCGTTCGGCCCCCACCCTCGTGCTGGTCGCGCGGTGCTTTCGGCCGACCAATTCCGAGCGGTCGGCTCCCGTGCGCACGGCATGGCCTAGATTTCAAGGGGCAGGCACCAGGGCAGGCACCTGCGGGTAACCGCGCGCCGACCACGTGGGGGGCGGCCGAAAGAATCCCGCATCAAGCGGATTGAGGACGGTCACTACCATGATCTCGAAGCTGAGCCACTACTTCGACCAGTTGAGCCGCTACGTCGGCCGCATGGGCATCCAGGAATGGCTCCTGGTGCTGGTGGGCGTGATTATCGTGGGCCTGATGTGTTTGCGCGGCTATGGTTCGCGGTCCAACTACTGAGCGGCCCACCCCCTGAGCGGCTCGGTGGGTCGAAATACCGACGGAGCACGGCGGACCGTCTCAGACCGACAGATCGGGAGCAAATCGTGACCATGGATTTGACAAACCTGGAAGTGTTCCTGACCGTTCTGCTGGCCGCGGCGGCAACGCTGGGGTACCTGTTCGCACGTCGTGCTCGGGCCGGCCGAAACAACCTTGACTTCCGCTCGCACGGCGAGCTGCGCCGTGCCCAGCAGGTGGCTGCCGAGCTGGAAAAAATCGCCTGGAACGTGCGCAAAGGCCTGGCGCGACACCACGCCGCCTTGACGCGGTTCAAAGAACAGATCAGCAGACTGTCCGCCTGCGACCGGGAGGCGGCCTGGAAAGGGCTTTGCCGCGAGGCCGACCAAGTGCTCAAGCCCACTCTGCGGCTGGCCGCGCAGATGGCCGGCGCCTACGACGAAATCCGCCAGCAGACCGCCAACCTCACGGCGTTCACCGAAGTGCGCAGCGACCCGCTCACGGGACTGCAGAACCGGCGCGGACTCGACGACGCGCTGGCCGCGCAGTTCGCCCTGATGTGCCGTTACGGCACGCCCTTTTCAGTGGCCATCCTCGATATCGACCACTTCAAGCAGATCAACGACCGCGAAGGCCACCTGCACGGCGACCGCATTCTGCGCCGGCTCGCCCACGTGCTCCAGCAGTCGGTGCGCGAGACCGACGTCGTGGCCCGCTACGGCGGCGAGGAGTTTGTGGTGGTCATGCCGCAAACCGCCCTGGAGGGCGTCTGCATCTTTGCCGAGCGCCTCCGACAGAAAGTCGAGCAGGAGACCACCGTGACCCTGAGCGGCGGCGTGGCCGTGGCCCTGGACGGCGATTCGGCTGAAACCCTGCTCGCTCGCGCCGACGCCGCTCTGTATAGCGCCAAGAGCGCCGGCCGCAACTGCATCCACCGCCACAACGGCCACCAAGCCGAACCGGCCGTGGAAGCAGCCCCGTCTCTTGGGGCCCCCGCGGGAATCTGACGCGGGCGCGACGAGGCTCGTCTTGTGGCAGCCGAAGCGGCTGCACCCCAACTGGCCCGCAACTGGCATTCTGGCGCCGGCATCCCCCCTGCGATCTCCAGGCAACCTGGCAGTCCCAGGCCAGCTCTTCTACCACAGCCACCACGGCCGGCGTCCGCATCGAATGAGCATTTTCTGATATTGGGGACAACAGAGAAACTGCGTGATTTCAGCGTGAACCGGTAAGCTGCGCGCCCGCCTGACCGCCAAAACCGGCATTCTCGGCGTTCTCTGCCTAATACGCAAAACCCCGACGGTCGCTACAGCCGAAAAAGTCGAAGAACGCCCGGGTGCGACGGCTCGCGGTGCCCCGCTTGGGGGCGATCCGGCTCGGCCCACGATCTGTCGAAGCCGGGCTCATCGCGCCAGGCCCCTCGGCCCGGTTCGTCCCCCCGCACAGGAGGCAGACGCCATGTTGCAGACTGCGGTTGTCGTTACCGGACTCGTTGTGTTCGGCCAGCCGGGCCACTCCGGGCCTGAATTGGTTCGTCAGACCATCGACCCGGCCGTTGCCGCGGGCTATGCCTTTGCCGATCCCGCACGGAGCCAGGCGGCCGACTCGGCGAACCACGCCGTCCCCACACCGACCGGTACCGCGGGTCGTCTGGGCGCGTTGCGCCGCCCCGGGAGCCTGTTGCAGGCCATGCTCCAGGAACAGCCCTCAGACCTGGGGCCCGGCGAGTCCTTGCCGGGCGATCCGTTCGCGCCTGGAGCTTCTTCCGGCAACGCCGGCGAGATGCTGGTGCCCGCCCCGCCGCGTCGCCCCGCCGAACCTGCCCCTGCGGGCCCCGAACCCTTGCAGGCCCCCCTGCTGCCCGGCCTCGACAGACTGCCGGGCGAGGCCCAGGCCAGCGACGGGACGCCGCGGATGACGGACCAAGGCGCCGAGGACCTGCTGCCGCCGGAACTCTTGCCGTTGGACCCGGCCTACGAGGTCGGTGCTCCCGGCCAGGGCCCGGAATCGCCCTTCATCCTGGAAAAACCGGGGGCGGTGCCGGACGCGGGGCCAAGTTGCGGGCCTTCTGTCTGGCGTGAAGCGTCGGCTGGCTGCGCCTGGTGCGATTGCGCAAGCGCGTGCCGGCCGGCCGCGGCCGGCTGGTTGCACTCGATCCTCTACGAAGGCTGGTTGCAGCAGGGAGTGACCATCAATACGCTGAGCCCACGAAACCGCTCGAATTTCCCTGTGACCTTCAACGAGGGATCGAACGAGTACCTGCTCAACCAGCTCTATCTGCTGCTCGAACGGCCGGTGGCCGAGGGTGAAACGTGGGACGTGGGCGGACGCGTGGATTTCTTGTACGGCACCGACTGGGCCTATACGGGCGCCAAGGGGCTGGAGCTGCACGACGACGGCTCGCCGCGCTGGAGCTCCGAACAGTATGGGCCGGCCATGCCCCAGCTCTATGCCCAAGTCCACACGCCCTGGTGTGGCGGCATGGACTTCAAGCTCGGCCACTTCTACACCCTGCTGGGCTACGAGACCGTGCCCGCGGTGGACAACTTCTTCTATTCCCACTCCTACCACATGCAATACGGCGAGCCGTTCACCCACACCGGCCTGCTGGGCAGCGTGCCGCTGGGGCGCATGAGGTTCCACGCCGGACTGACCCGCGGCTGGGACACCTGGGACGACAACAACAACGACCTGGGCTTCCTCGGCGGTGCCGAGTGGCTCAGTCCGGACGAACGCTGGAAGGTGGTCTTCGCCATCCATACCGGGCCGGAGCAGGACGAGCCGCCGCAGGCTTTCGGCACGCGCACCACCTACAGCCTGGTGCTGAGCTGCCAGGTCACCGAGCGGGTGCTCTACGTGATCCAGCACGACCAGGGCGTGGACGAAAACGCCCGCCTGGCCGGCACGCGCGACGCCAACTGGTATGGGATCAACCAGTACCTGATCTACCGGATCAACCCCGAGTGGCAGAGCGGCCTGCGCCTGGAGTGGTTCCGCGACGAGGACGGGTTTCAAGTCAATCCGGGCGTGGCGGCCAGTTACTACGAGCTGAGCTTCGGGCTGAAATACGAGCCGCACGAGCGCGTGATCTGCCGCTCGGAGCTGCGCTGGGATTGGGCCACGGGCGACCTGCCCGGCTACCGGCCGTTCGGCGACGGCACGGAGCTGCACCAGGTGCTGGTGGATTTCGACCTGATCCTGCGGTTCTGAACCAGCGTGCGCGATTTCTGAACGCTCGTCTCGGTGCCGGGCGCGTAGGGTGCCGGGCGCGTAGGGTGGGTCAAGCCGTAGGCGCAGACCCACCGTTTGGCTAGCACCTCGCCTCGATTTGGCCATAATCCACAGGTCAAGCCGTAGGCGCAGACCCACCGTTTGGCCTTGTCGGTGGGTCTCGCTGCCGCTCGACCCACCCTACAAGCTGAACAAACCGCCGGCTCACACCGCGGCTCGCCGCACGCCGGCCAGGTGAAAGCGCGTCCTATAGAATCTTGGTCATCCCCGGCAGGGGCAGCGGATAGTTGCCCGTCTCGTCCGGCACGCTGGGCGGCGGTGTCTGGAAGCTGGACTCCTCGGGCGGGGGGCCGAACTGGAAATCGGCCTGGGCGGCCTCTTGCCAGGTGAGCTGCTTGCCCGAGTAGCAGGCGAGCTGTCCCAACACGGCCACCATGGTGCTGTTGGCCATGTACTGGCCGCTGTTGATCGGCTCGCCGCGGCGCACCGACTCGATCAGGGCCCGCTGCTCTTCGTCGTAGGGATTGTTGCCCGGCCCTTCAAACCGCCAGTTAGTCTCCCCCTCGATGCGGCACGGGCCCAGATAGCAGGTGCCCTTGGTGCCCATGATGATGTCGGTGCCGTTGTTGTAGCACCCGTTCTGCGTGCGGCACAGCGCATAGACGCGCGCGCCGCTTTCGTACTCATAGACGGCCGTATGGTGGTCGAACATGTCACCGTAGACCTCGCCGAACGATGAAGAACGTCCGGCCAGCCCGAACGCCGAGCGCGGCATTTCCTCTTTGAGAATCCATGAAACGCGGTCCAGGTTGTGGACCAGCGATTGGGTCACGTCGTCGCCCGACAGCCAGCAGAAGTGGTACCAGTTGCTGAACTGATACTCGGTTTCCGAAAGCTTCGGGTCGCGTCGCACCAGTCCGTAAGGCCCGCGCAGAAACATCGATTGGGCGGCCACGACCCGTCCAATGGCGCCGTCATGGATACGGGCCACGGTTTCCTGCCAGCCGCGATGGAAGCGGCTCTGCAGGCCGGAGACGAGGCTCACGCCTTTTTCTTTCGCCAGGTCGCAGGCGGCCTGCATGCGGCGCACGCCCACCGGGTCGATGCCGTGGGGTTTTTCGACGAACACGTGCTTGCCGGCCTTGACCGCTGCCTCCGAATACATGGGATGGAACTTCGACGCGCAGGCGATCAACACCACGTCCGCACTGTCGATCACCTTCTGATATCCCTCGAAGTCCACCCACCAGTGATCGTCGTCCACCACGACCTGGTCGGGAAATCGGCGCGCGAGGCCCGCCAGGCTGCTCTTGACCCGGTGCTCGAACACGTCGCACATGGCCACCAGGCGCACGTCGGGGCCGGCGGCCAGGGCTTGCGCAGCCGCGCCCGAGCAGCGCCCGCCGCAACCGATCATGCCGATGCGAATCATCTGCTCGCCCGCGGCATGGGCCGCACGCGCCACGGCCAGCGGGCCCAGGGCGGCCGCACCGCCGCCGGCTGCCGCGGTTTTCAGGAAATCGCGTCGCGTGCTTCTCGGTTTGCCGGATGATCTGCGTTGGGCCGGCGGATTATCGCTACTCATGATCGGTGCTCCTCGTGCGAACGGGTGGTTGGTGGGCTTGATTGGTCGCTGCGCAGCGGTGCCGGGTTCGGCTGCCAGGACGGCGTGTCCGGGGCCCAAGCGCGGCATAAAGGCCGGCAGGGCCCACGGCTGCCATTAAACCGCCGTCGCGCGCCGGTGTCAACTTGCACGTCGGGTGGGGCCGCGCAGGGCCGGCGGGTGCGCGGCGCCTGGCTTGGCAAAGGCCGGCTCGCGCCCGCGATTTGGCCTGCAAAAGGCCCGCTTTTCCCGGCCGGTTGGCCTGCGCCGAGCGGTTCGGTTACACTCTGGGTAGCGGCTGCCGGACGGGCCCGGCACTGCCGAAGCGCTCAGTGCCCTCGTGAAGGGAGGTGCCGTGTAATGACCGCCAGATTTCAGCCGTCCGAAATGACGCCGCGGACGCGACGAAGCGCGTCCCTCCAATCGCACCAATGGAGGGCCACGCTTCGTCGTGGCCGGGCAGCACTTTGTGCCGGCCGAACAGCACTCGGCCTCCTCGTGTTCGCAACTGCACTCTCGTGGACGGCTTGGTCGGCCGCGCAAGAGCCACCGACGATGTCGCCGGCCGCGCAAGAGCCACCGCCGATCCAGAGCGTGCGCATTGAGGCCAATCGCGCCTTCTACGTCAACGATCGGCCGTTCTTCCCCGTGATGGCCTGGCTCCAGGACGCCGAGAACTTTCCGGCCTTGAAGAGCTGCGGCATGAACACCGTGGCCGGCTACTGGCCCGGCTCGAGCAACACGCGCGACGTGGCCGAGTATCTGGAGTTGGTGGAAAAGGCCGGGCTCTATGGCGCGATGCCCTTCGATAGCCGGCTGCGCGGCCACGAGGCCCTGCTGGCGTATATCCACGGCGACGAGCCCGACTTGCCGCACCAGGTGAGCGACGCGACCATCGTGCCCGCCGAGCAGTTGCGCATCAACCGCAAGACCCCGCTGTGGAAGATCGTCGATGGGGTGACGCATAGCTGGTCCGTGCTCGACCCGCTCGAGAATGCCAGCCTCACGATCCGGCTCGAAAAACCCGTAACCGTCACCAGCCTGGCCGTGTGGCTCACGGTCTCGCCGGGGCTGGCCGTGGCCAAGGAGGTCTCGTTCGAGGCCGACGGCAAGCTGCTCGTTCGCGCCACGCTCGAGGCGCGCAAGGGCCAGCAGAAGATCACTTTGCCCGAGCCGGCCACCTTCAGCGAACTGAAAATGACGGTCCACTCGATCCACCCGGGCGAGCAGGTCTGGGGCTCGATCGGCGAGATCGAAGGTTTCGACGCGCAGGGGCACAACGTGCTCTGTGCGCCGCCGCGCCTGGAACCGCGCGCCCGGCCGGATGAGGTCCTCGAACACTATCGCCGGATCAAGGCCGCCGACCCCTCGCGCCCGGTGTTTATGACGCTGACCGGCTACTTCCATCCCCATTTCAGCAAGTGGCCCGAGGCCGAACGGGCCGCGCTCTATTCGCGCTATGTGCGCGCGGCGGACGTGGTGGGCTACGACATCTATCCCATCTACGGCTGGAACAAGCCGGAGTGGATTTACCTGGTCCACGACGCCACCGCCTTGCTCCGCCAACTGGCCGGCCCGCGCCCGGTGTATGCCTGGATCGAGACCAGCCGAGGCGGCCAGTGGACCGGCCCGCTCGAAGGCCAACACGAGGTGCGCCCCGAGCACATCCGCGCCGAGGTCTGGATGGCGGTCTGCCGCGGGGCCACGGCCATCGGCTATTTCACCCACGTGTGGAAACCCAGCTACCGCCAGTTCGGCGTGCCCGAGGAGAACCGCCGGGCCCTGCGCGAGATCAACCGGCAGATCACCCGCCTGGCACCGGCCATCCTGGCCCAAGAGCCCTCGAACAAGCCGACCATCCACAGCCCGGACGGCGTGAAGCTCGATCTGACGGCCCGCTCGTTCGAGGGTGATTTGTATCTGTTCGCTGTGAACTACGACGAGCGCCTGCGCGAGACCGCGGCCCGCGTGTCGATTGCCGGGCTGCGCGCGGGCCGGACGATCGAGGTGGTGGACGAAGGGCGGACGATCCGCTCGGCCGAGGGCGGGTTTGCGGACACGTTCGGCCCGCTGGCCGTGCACATCTACCGCGTGAAGCCTTGAGCCGGCTGCCCGGGGAGGAATTGCACAACTGCGGTGCAGCCGCCTTGGCTGCTCCGAGGCGATTGTGGTGGAGGCTGTGGTGCGGTCGCGGCTGCACCAGGGCATCGCCACCCCGCGGCCTACAACCAGCCCTCTTGCCGATACCACTGGGCCGTCTCGCGCAGGCGTTCCACGAGCGGCGCGCCCGCGCGGAATCCCAACTGGTCGCTCGCTTTTTGAGATGAGCCAAACCAGCACCCGGCCGTGGCCTCGCGCGACTTGTCCATGTTCAAAGCCAGCGGGCTGCGCAACACCCGGCCCAGCAATTCGTTGACCGCGCCGACCAGGCGCACCGCGGGCCAGGGCGCAAGCACGACGAGAAACCGCCGGCAGCCAAGCGCCTCGCCGATCAGCCGGCCGAGCTGGAAATAGGTGGGGTGCTCGTCGCAGGCAGCAAAGTAGTAGCCCTTGCCCGGTGGTCCTTCTGCGCCCGCGGGCGGCAGTCGCTCGCCCCGCTCGGCCGCCAGGATGAGCAGTTCCACCAAATCCCTGGCATGGATCAGCGATGCGCCGAGCGTGGGCAGCACGGGAACCAGATGGACCCGAAACCAGGCGATGGAACGAAACATGGGCAGGCAGCCCTGATCGCGCTGGCCGAAGACAATGCCCGGCCTGACGATGGTGATCGGCACTTGAGCCGCACAGCGCGAGGCCGCCAGCTCACCGGCGCGCTTGCTGCGGCCGTAGTGCGAGATGGGCCTCGAAGGGCGATCTTCGGTAAGCGGCAGCCCGTCGGGCGACGGCCCGGCCGCGGCCAGCGAGGTGACCAGCACGAGCACGGGCGGGGCGGGCTGTTCGGCGCAGGCTTGGGCCACATTGGCGGCCCCGTGTTCGTTGACCTCGTAGAACCGCCGCGCACGCAAGGCGCGGAGCTGCGCCGCCAGGTGGTAGACCACCTCCTGCCCGGCCACGGCCCGGCGCAGGCTGTCCAGGTCCGTCACGTCGCCGGTCACCAGGCGCAGCCCCAGCGAGTCGAGATGCGCGGTGCGCGAGGTCTTGCGCACCAGGCAATTGACCTCATGGCCGCGCTCAACCAGCGCCTCGCAGAGATGCGAGCCGATAAAACCGCTCGCGCCGGTAACCAGCACCTTGGCCATGGTCGTTGGGAATAGGATGGATGGGGCTCGGCGCCGGATTCCGCCTTCCACCACGAAACCCCGATTCGCGGTTCGAATATAAAGGAAAACCCCTTTTCTGCAAAGCCGGCTTCGGCAGCGAGGCGACGCAGCCGCGGTGGCGGCTGGCGGCGTGCAGCCGAGAGGGAGAGGCACCACAACGGGCTTGGTAGGGAACCAAGCCACCACAAGACGCGGGCAAGCCGCAACAAGGGCCGTTTGCCCGCGGCCGGCAGCCTGTTCACTCCCCCCGGCGGCGAGGGGTTCACGGGGCTGTCGGCTGCCCGGCCGGGCGTTCCAGCTCCCTGAGCGTCGCATAGAGACGCTGCCGCAGCTCGTCGAGATCACGCTTGCCCTGGAGCCCGCCGCGCAGGCCGCCGTCCATCACGCGCGAGAGCTGTTCGACGGCCCCCTCGCCGCGGCGCACCAACTCCTCGGGCAACTCGACTGGCGGCTCTGTGCCCTCAGCAGTCGCCGACTCGTCGCGCGCCAGTCGGAGCTCGCAGCCCGTGCTGGCGGCGATTTCCGCGCCAGTCAGTGCCGGAGTCAGCGAGCCGGTGACCGAACCGCGGCGCGGGCGCCTTTCGTACTCGCCTTCGAAGCTGCCCGAGTACTGCGAGCCATCGGGCTGGTATTGCAGCAGGTAGCGTCCCCGGCCGCCGCGCACCCAGGGGTCGTCGCCGATGGTCACGTCGAGTTCCAGCTTCTGTCCGGTCGGCGAAGGCAGGGCCTTGAAGCGACACTGATGCGTGCCCTTATTGTAAGTGCGCGCGGTGACGATGATTTCCTGCGGCAACGGCTCGCCCGGCTTGAGCACCAGGGTCAAGTCCAGGTCGCGGTTGGTGATTTCCCCCGGCCGCTCGCCGCGGGGCTTTTCCCGGCGCCAGAGGGCCCCGGCCAGGCGCAGGTTGAGCATGTCGTATGGCTGCTGCGGAGGCTCGCGGAGTTGCTCGATTGCCGCGCGCATGTCGAGGGCCGCTTCGGCGTCCTGAAGCCCGGCCAAGAGCATTTCGAACTGGGCGGTGGTCACCGCCCCCCGCGGACCCGGCCAGGCCATGGCCCGGGGGGTGCCGCCCACCATGTTGCCGAACGGGCAGTACGTATTCAGCGCATTGCGCTTCAGGCCCTCGGGCGTGGTATAGGTCCAGTAGTCAACGCCCTTCCAGCACAGGCCGTCGTAGTTGGTGGTGATCGTGTGGACCACGGCCAGACCGCGATAGGTGAACGGATTGGAGCCCACTCTGTCCCGGGCATTGCAGGAGACCGGGTGCTCGGGGCGCTTGACCCGGTGGTTTTGCAGACGGCGTGCGATTTCCAGGTAGCCGACGGTCATGCCGTTGGGCTGCGTGCGCTGGTGGTCGCTCAGGCCCCAGCGCGGCACGCCGCCGCCGTGCGTCAATGCGCGCCATTGCACGGCCGGGGCGATACGGCGGAAAAACGCCACGGTGGTCGGGCTGGGCCAGGCATCGCCCGAGGTGCCCACCAGCAGGCGCGTGTCTTCCCAGCCGAGTTCCTCCAGACACCTGCCGAGCGAGCCGATCACCTCGCGCCAGAGTTCGTCCGTGCCAGGGTGGCCGTAGATGGGCAGCTCGATGGGCACGAGCCGGTCGCCGCGCAGCTCCATCACAGGAATCGTCTCTGCGCGCTGCTCGACCGTGCCGCCGTCGCGCCCGCTGCCGCTTTGATACATCCCATAGCTCCACACGTGCAGGGCGAGGAACTGCGGCGGGCCGGCATGACGGTCGTACAGGGCCAGGTAGCGGCGCACCAGCTTCATCTCCGGCACATAGCGGCCCGAGGTGCGGCGGAACACCACCAGGGGATCGTCGCCGAACACGCTCTGGCGCACCGCGGAGATGCCCAGCACGTCGTTACCCGCCCGACCCATCAAGGCCAGCGACGGTTCCATCAGCCGGAAATGCTCGTCCGACCAGAGGGCGACGCCATAGCGGCCGGCCACCGACTCGGGCGATTGCAGCAAGTTGACCGAGGTCCGCCATTGCCGCGCGGGGGGCAACCGCCACGGAGTGACTGTCAGCTCCACGGGCGCAGCGCAGGGCTTGTCCAGTCCCTTCAGTTCCAGTCGGCCGGTGTACTTGCCGGGCGCGGCATCGGCCGGGACGAAGACGCTGAGCCACACCGGCTGGATCGTGGCCCCGTCGATCGGCCGCTCGAGCAGCGGCACAAAGACCTCGTCGGCCTTGGCATAGCGGATGCGGCAGGCCGAGGCTGGAATGCGTGCGCCCTCCGGGCCCGCCAGATCGCCGATCGCGGCCCTGAGGCCGCGCAGGCCTGCGTCCCGGGCCACCACGATCTGTGCCGAATCGAATCCGCCCCGCGGCGCAAGCAGGCGCAGCACGTGGGAGGGGTCGAACGGAGCGGCCTCGGCCAGGTGTTTTTCCACGCGGGCCCAACAGGGCACCTCCCAAACCTTCACTCCCTCGGCGGTCGCCACCTGGGGGATCACCGGGCTGCCGGCCGGCGCACTGAGCCTCGCCCCGCAAAACCCGGCCGTATCCCACGCCCCGCGCCCGAACTCAGGAAGCTCGGGCGGCAGCGCCGTGCGGTGGATTTCCAGGGCCAGGGTGTTTTCTCCCCGGCGCAGGGCCTGCCAGGGCACGTCGAGTGTCGAACGCCGGATGCGATCCTCGTAGCGCTGGCGCACCGCGGAGGGCGGCTCGCGCGAACCGTAGTTGGGCAACACGGCCTCGCCGCCCGCAGTGACGAACACGTCGCGCGGATAGTCTGCGGCCAGGGCCAGCGGGTCGAGCGGCCCCTCGGGAAGATGCGCCCGCTGGAGTTCCTTGCCGTTGACATAGACGGCCACCCCGCCGCGGTACTCGATCGCCAGTTGCAGCTCGCCCACGGCCTTCGGATCGAGCACGCCGAAACGCGCGCGCAAACACAGCAGGGCCAATCCGCTGGGCCGCTGGGTGCCGAAGCCGCCCGAGACCGCGCCCTGGGCCGCGGGCCAGGCACTGTCGTCGAAATCGGGCTGAATCCACTCCCGCGGCGGCAGCGGCGAAGTCCCTTGGGGTAGCTGGACTTGCCAGATGTACTGGCTGAGCGGCACGGTCTGATCGCCGTCGCCCGTGCGCGCCACCGGCGGCCGGCAGACGGCCTGGTACCGCCAGGCGGTCTGCCCGTCGATCAAGGCGACGGACTGCTCGGCACCCAATGCGTCGGGGGCCGGCAGCACCCATCCCGCGGCCGCGAGCGCGAAAAAGGCCACGCAGACCGGGAGAACCCCGGCCGGCCCAAGAACTTGTACAGGAATCGTTTTCCCAATCCCGTGCCCGGGCCCGGGTGGCCGGGGCTGGAGCGAAGCGAAGCCCCGGGAAGTAATCCCTTTACA
>CAYXPN010000025.1:9669-28507 GCA_964467075.1 uncultured Planctomycetaceae bacterium | reverse complement strand
CACAAGGGGTCACTTTCGCGAACTCGACAGTGCCATTCGTGACAGGCACCATTTGTGCGAAGCCGGGCACCGACCGAAGGTTGGTCGCGGGCCGTTCCGGCAAATGGTGCCTGTCACCTTTTTCCCCTCCGCCTGTCTCCATTCGGCTGAAGTGTTACCCGTTTACGAGTCCCAGGCCGCGCCGAAGCGGAGCCCGGGCAAGGGTCTTTGCGTACGGTCCATCAGCGCAGCCGGGCCGCGCGGGGGCCCTCGCTGCTTCGACGTAACCGTTCACGGGCCGCTGCCCGTTTTCGGGCCATTTCGCGTGGATAGTCGCCTTTCGCTCCGCGAAAGTGGCGCTGCTTTCGCGGAGCGAAAGGCGACAATGGCGGCCCGTAAACGGTTACGATTCGGCTGTGCGGGGAGTTGCCCGACGGGTTGATCGCCTCGCCGGTCTGGGGCTGGTCGCGGCTTCTCAGTGCTGCCGAAGGCGAGTAAGATACGGGTTTCGGCCGATTTCCCCTGTCCGCGTTCAAACGACAACCACGATGAAGACCGACCAACTGCGCGAGAAGTACCTGGCCTTCTTCGAGAGCAAGGGCTGCGTGCGCCGGCCCAGCGACGTGCTCGTGCCGCGCTGGGACCCGTCGGTGCTGTTTACGCCCGCGGGGATGAACCAGTTCAAGGACCATTTCCTGGGTCGCTGCAAGCTTCAGTTCACGCGAGCGACGACCTGCCAGAAGTGCCTGCGCACCGGCGATATCGAAAACGTCGGCCGCACGCCCTACCACCACACGTTCTTCGAAATGCTGGGCAATTTCAGCTTCGGCGACTATTTCAAGCGCGAGGCCATCCTCTGGGCCTGGCAGTTTTTGACTGATCCGAGTTGGCTGGGCCTCGATCCGCAGTGCATCTCGGCCACCGTCTACCTCGATGATGAGGAGGCGGCACGCATCTGGACCGAAGAAGTCGGCCTGCCGCCCGAAAGGGTGGAACGCCTGGGCGAAGATGAGAACTTCTGGCCGGCCAATGCGCCCAGCCAGGGACCCGACGGCGTGTGTGGCCCGTGCAGCGAGATCTACTACCACACCGAACACGGACCCGTGGAGGTCTGGAACCTCGTGTTCACCCAGTTCAACCGCGTGGGTCCCCCGCCGGACAACCTGCGCCCGCTGCCCAGCCGGAATATCGACACGGGCATGGGCCTGGAGCGCATGGCCTCGGTGCTCCAGGGCGTGGAGAGCAATTTCCATGTCGACATCCTTCGCCCGCTGGTCGAGGCGGCCGCAGACGCCTGCCGAGTGCGCTACGACCCTGCGAGCGAAGCGGGCCGGCGCTTGCGGCGGATCGCCGACCACATTCGGGCCTGCACGTTTGCGATCCACGAGAACGTATATCCGGGTCCCAACAGGGAGAAGTATGTGATCCGGCGCCTGCTGCGCCGTGCTGTGCTCGATGCCCACCAGTTGGGCGTGCGCAAGCCGGTGCTCCACCACCTGGCAGCGGTCGTAGCCGAATTGATGAAGGAGCCTTATCCCGAGCTGGCCGAGACCACCGCGCGCGTGGCCAAGGTCATCGCCCAGGAAGAGGAGCACTTCCTGTCCACGCTCGATGCCGGACTGAGCCGCATCGAGCGGGTGTTCGAGCAGATGCGCGCCCAGAAGCGCCGCGTGGTGCCTTCGCCGGAGGCCGCGGAGATGTACGACACCCACGGCTTTCCGCCCGAGTTGTTCGAGGCCATGGCCGCGGAGCACGGTTTCACCTTCGACTGGGAAGGTTTCCAGCAGGAGATGAAACGCCGCCACGGCGGCCCCGACCAGCCCGTGGAAATCTTCAAACACGATCCCTTGGAAGGGCTCAAAAAGGCCATGCACGGCAGCCGCTTCGTGGGCTATGAAACCACGCGCGTAGACGACGCCCGGGTGGTGGCTGTGATTGCCGCGGGCCATCCCTGCGACCGGTTCGCCGAGCTGGGCCACGAGGAGCCGATCACGGTGGTGCTCGACCGGACGCCCTTCTACGGCGAGATGGGCGGCCAGGTGGGCGACCGGGGCGAGCTGACCGGCGAGCAGTTCCGCTTCGAAGTGAGCGATTGCCAGGTGGACGGCGCGTTTACGCTCCATTTGGGCTACCTGCGCGAAGGGGTGCTGGAAATCGACGCCAAGGTCTGTGCCCGGGTCGATGAAGTGCACCGCCAGGCCATCCGCCGGGCCCATTCGGCCACCCACCTGCTGCACTATGCCCTGCGGCGCCATTTGGGCCAGCATGCCCAGCAGCAGGGCTCCAAAGTGGATGCCGACTGGCTGCGATTCGACTACACCCATCCCGAGGCACTCAAACCCGAACAGCTCCAACACATCGAAGAGGAGGTCAACCAGCAGATACTCGCCGGGCAACCGATCGGGTGGGAGAACCTGCCGCTGGCCGACGCCCGACGCGCCGGGGCGATCATGCTCTTCGGCGAGAAATATCCGGACGTGGTCCGCATGGTGAGCGTGGGCGGGATCAGCCGCGAGCTGTGCGGCGGCACCCACCTGGACAACACCGCCCAGGTGGGGCTCTTCAAGATCACCGCGGAAGAGAGCGTGGCCGCAGGCACGCGGCGCATCGTGGCCGTAACCGGCATGGGCGCGCTGCAATATGCCCAGCGCACCGAGACCGCGGTGCGCCAAGCCGCCGCGGTGCTCAAAGTGCCGCTGGACGAGGTCTTGCCGCGCGTCGAGGCGATGAGCCGGGAAATCCGGCAGCTTAAGAAACGGCTGGCCCAGGGGGTAAAGGCGGAGAGCGTGGGCACCGACCGCCTGCTGGACGAGGCCGAGGAGGTGGCCGGCACGCGGGTCGTGGTCGCCGAGCTGCCCGGCACCGGCGCGCCCACGATGCGCCAGTTGATCGACCAGCTTCGGCGCCGGGCCGCTCCGGTGGCCGTGTTGCTGGCCAGCCGGCAGGACGACCAGAAGGTGCTGATCATCGGGGGCCTGAGCCGGGACCTGGTCGAGCGGGGCCTCAGCGCGGTGGATTGGGTGCGCCAGGCAGCCCAGGCAGTCGGCGGCGGCGGCGGCGGCCGCGCCGATCTGGCCCAGGCCGGCGGCAAACAGCCCGACAACATCCCCAAAGCCCTACAGACCGCACGCGACGCCATGCGGGAGATGCTCACCGCGAGCCAGTAGGCGCCGGGGGCAGGCGGACCGTCGGCTTGCCCCGAATAACGACAAAAGATGGGCGCCGAACCCACGCCCAGAGATTGTCCGAAGCTGGTACTCGGGGGGCCCGCGCGCCGGGAGCCTGGGATTGCCGGGGTTTCGCTGCGCTCCAACCCCGGCCACCCGATGGGCGCCGAACCCGCGCCCGGAGGTCATCCAAGAGCGGTGATCGGGGGCCCGCGCGCCGGGAGCCTGGGATTGCCGGGGTTTCGCTGCGCTCCAACCCCGGCCACCCGACGGGCGCCGAACCCACGCCCGGAGCCGTCACAAGCGCAAGGGGCACGGCATGCCCCTGGTCGTCGGGAGGTCTCGAGCCGCTTGACCCCTTGCCGCCCGCTCCCTAAGATGCAGGGTTTATGCTGCTCGGGGTAGGCTCACGTTCACAGGCGCCCATGTCCCTGGGGGCGGGAAGATACCGAGCATAGCGCAGGCCGGGGCGCGCCGGCTCGCGGTTGCCCGTCGGAACAAGACCCCGCAAGAGACCATCAAGGATTCCCATTCATGGCCGTTCCCAAACGAAAACATTCCAATTCCCGAACCGGCAAGCGCCGGGCCCACGACGGCATCAAGCCGCGTGAGCTGACCTACTGTATCAAGTGCAGCACGGCCGTCCCCACGCACGTGGTCTGTCCAAATTGCGGCCACTACATGACACGAAAAGTCGTGGAAACGGAGAAGAAGAAGTAAGGCAGGTAGGCGTTCGCCCGGCGCCCGCTTTGACTGGGACGGTTCGCGTCCAGGTGGCGGCACTGTGTCTGGGCGCTGTGAATGGCTGATTCTCGGCAGGTCGCAACCCGAGCGGTCTGCTGGTTGCCCGGCTGTTTGGCGCAAGAGGAGCAGACCGCAAGACGTGGCCGGTTTGGCTGGTCGAGGCGCGTGTTCGCCGAGACGCACAGTCTGAAGACCGATCAGGCCGACCAGACAGGGCTGACTCTGTCCGCTAGGGATGGGGAGCGGAGAAAGGTGAGCAAGATCGCGTTTCTCTTTCCAGGCCAGGGCGCTCAGGTGGTCGGCATGGGACGCCGGCTGTATGAGAACGTTCCGGCCGCCCGACGGCTGTACGATTGTGCCGGAGAAGTCCTGGGCTACGACCTGGCGCAATTGTGTTTCGAGGGGCCGGCCGAGCAGTTGGACACGACCGTTTGCAGCCAGCCCGCCTTGTTCGTCACCTCGCTGGCCGCCCTGGAGTCCCTGCGCGAGCAGTCGCCCGAGGTGGTCCTCTCGTGCGAAGCCACCGCAGGATTGAGTCTGGGCGAATACACGGCCGCGGTCTTTGCCGGGACCATGGATTTCGAAGCCGGGCTGACCCTGGTGCAAATCCGCGGGGCCGCCATGCAGGAGGCCGCCGATGCCACGCCGGGCGGCATGGTGAGCATCCTGGGGCTCGAACGGGTGGAAGTCGACGCCCTCTGCGAAAAGGCCCGCGGCAACGATATCCTCGAGGTGGCCAACCTGCTCTGCCCGGGCAATATTGTGATTTCGGGCAGCAATGCGGCGTGTGAACGGGCGGCCGAGATCGCCCGCTCCTTCGGCGCGATCAAGGCGATCCCGCTGGCCGTAGCCGGCGCATTCCATACGCCCATCATGGAGCCGGCCCGCAGCCGGCTGGCCGAGGCCCTCCAGCGCGTGCCCATGCGCCGGGCGCGCATCCCGGTGGTCTCCAACGTCGATGCCCGGCCCCATACCGACCCGGATGAAATCCGCAGCCTGCTGATGGGCCAGATTCGTCAGCCGGTCCGCTGGGAGGAGTCGATGCGCTATCTGCTCCAGGAGGGATTCGACGAGTTCTACGAGGTCGGCCCCGGCCGGGTGTTGCTGGGGCTGCTGCGCCGGCTTGACCGCAAGATACCCTGTCAGAGCGTGGGGGTCTGACGAGCGGGCGCCAGAGATTCATCACACGCAAGAGGCAAAGCACATCATGGCCGAGACCACCTCCACTCGGATTTCCGCGGACTTAAGCGGCAAGGCGGCCCTGGTCACCGGCGCGGCGCGAGGGCTGGGCCGTTCGATCGCCTGCACGCTCGCCCGGGCCGGGGCCAAGGTGGCTTGTGTCGATCTTTCGGCCGAGATGCTCCAGCAGACGCTCGCCCAGATCGAACAGGCCGGCGGCACCGCAGCCCCCTGGCCCTGCAGCGTGACCGATGCGGCACGCGTGGCCGAAGTGGTCGAACAGGTCGTCGGCCAGTGGGGCCGGCTGGACATCCTGGTCAACAACGCGGGAATCACGCGCGACAACCTCATCATGCGCATGAAGGACGATCAGTGGGAGGCCGTGCTGGACGTCAACCTGCGCGGCACCTTCCTGTTTACCCGCGCAGCCGCCCGGCCCATGATGAAGGCCCGCGGCGGGCGGATCATCAACATCGCCAGCGTTTCCGGGCTGATGGGCAATCCCGGGCAGGCCAACTACTCGGCCTCGAAGGCCGGCGTGATCGGGCTGACGCGCACCGTGGCCCGCGAGCTGGCCCCCAGGGGGATCACCGTCAACGCCGTGGCCCCCGGGTTTATTGCCACGGAGATGACGGCCGCCCTGGGCGAGGACACGCTGGCCGAGATTCGCAAGCAGGTCCCCCTCGGCCGGCTGGGCGACCCTCAGGATGTGGCCGACGCCGTGCTGTTCCTGGCCAGCGACGCGGGCGCGTTTATCAGCGGACACGTTTTGACCGTGGACGGAGGACTCACCGCCTGAACCCACCCACTAGAGCGGGACCCCGGAGATCGCAGCGGGGGCGAGAACGCCCGCCGATGGAGGGCCACGCTCCGTCGTGGCCGCGTCATGGAGGGCCACGCTCCGTCGTGGCCGAGCCCCGGCGACATCAACGCGGACGCGACGGAGCCCACCCTTCCAGGAAAGACGGACGCGACAGAGCGCGTCCCTCCAGGCAGGCGATCGGAGCCGGGCCCAACAGAACCCAGCCGTTAAAGATGGAGCGGACGGGCACTGCTGGGATGGCCGGGCAGGCTGGGGGACCTCCCCAAAATGCATCAAGCCCGTATGGACACGGGCGGCAAAACCCGGTATATGTTTGAGTTTTGTGAGCCGTCCGCCTCGCTCCGCGGCCGCGAAGGGTCGTCCAGGGCAACCGCCGCGGGGCGGGGGGCTGCCGAGGCGGGTCTTCGGGCGGGGCGTCGGGGCAGAAGGGACAATCGGTCGTCAGAGTCAGATTGGGGTGTCCGGGGGCCAAGGGGGCCCTGGCGCTCGGTGGTTTGCATTTCGGGAGGATCCCAGACGTGGCCTCAGTTGCAGAACGTGTGATCGAGATCGTGGCCGAGCAACTCGGCGTCAACAAAGAACAAATCACCCCAGAGACCTCGTTCGTCAATGATCTGGGCGCGGATTCGCTGGATACGATCGAGCTGGTGATGGAACTCGAAGAAGAGTTCGACATCAACATCCCCGACGAGGCTTCCGAGAAGATCCAGACCGTCGGCCAAGCGATCGAGCACATCGAGCGGGCAGTCCAAGGCAGCCAGGCCTCTTCCTGACCAAACCGGCATGAAACGGCGAGTGGTGGTAACAGGTCTGGGAGTGGTGACCGCGCTGAGCTGCCGGGTGGACGAGTTCTGGACGCGGATTTGCGACGGCCAAAGCGGCATTCACCCCATTCGGCGGTTCGATGCGTCCCGGTTCCGCTCCCGTATCGCCGGCGAAATCGCCGACTGGAGCACCGACGGATACCTGCCGCACAAAGAAGGCAAGCGGCTGGACCGGTTCGTGCAGTTCGGCGTGGTCGCCGGGATGGAAGCGGTGCGCGATTCGGGCATCGACTTCTCGCGCGAAGACCCCTATCGCTGCGGAGCGATCATCGGCTCGGGGATCGGCGGACTGCTGGAAATCGAAATCCAGCACGAACGCCTGCTGCAAAAAGGCCCGGACAAGGTCTCCGCGTTTACGATCCCCAAGCTGATGGCCAACGCCGCCAGCGGCCAGATCTCGATTCTCTACGGCCTGAAGGGCAAGACCGAGGCCGTCTCCACCGCCTGCGCCAGCGCGACGAACGCCATCGGCGACGCCATGCGCCTGATCCAGTACGATGAGGCCGACGTGGTCCTGACCGGCGGGGCCGAGGCCGCGGTCACCCAGTTGGGCTTAAGCGCATTCGCCGCCATGCGCGCCCTCTCGGAGCGCAACGACGATCCGTCCCGGGCCAGCCGCCCCTTCGATGCCGACCGCGACGGCTTCGTCTTGAGCGAAGGCGCCGGGGTGCTGGTGATCGAAGAGCTCGAACACGCCCGGGCCCGCGGGGCCCAAATCTACGCCGAGCTGCTGGGCTACGGCGTGAGCGCCGACGCCGGCCACATCACCCAGCCCGACAAGGACGGCACCGGCGCCGCCCATGCCATGAACGCGGCCCTGCGCGACGCGCGGCTGAACCCCGAGCGGATCGACTACATCAACGCCCACGGCACCAGCACACAGTTGGGCGATCAATCTGAGACCGCGGCCATCAAGACGGTCTTCGGCGAGCACGCCTATCGGGTGAGCATCTCCAGCACCAAGAGCCAGTTGGGCCACCTGCTGGGAGCCAGCGGGGGCGTGGAGCTGGTGGCCACGGCGCTGACCCTGCGCGACGGGGTGATCCCGCCCACGATCAACTACCTCACCCCCGACCCGCTCTGCGACCTGGACTACACGCCTAACCAGGCGCGCGAGCGGGAGGTCTTCGTGGCCATGTCCAACAGCTTCGGCTTCGGCGGGCACAACGGCTCGCTGGTGGTGGGCCGCTTGCGCAACGTGTAGGGTGGGTCGAGCGAAAAGCGAGACCCACCGGCTTCGGCTTTCGGCCCCCGTTTTCCGCTTTCATTCTCGGTGGGTCCGCGCAAAGCGGCTTGAGCTACTCTACGCCTCTTGAGATACCCAACGCGTATCCCGGTTTGAATCACGAAAGCGCGAAAGGACGAAAACACGAAAGAGTCAGCGGCGGCTGGGTGGCACGCCCAGAGCACAAGCGACGGGCGTGGTAGAAACTCGCCCTGGGGAGGCTGGCAGGGTGGGTCGAGCGAAAAGCGAGACCCACCGGAGACAGCTCGGCTTGACGGCTCGCCGGCAGGGCGAAGCCGAATCCGGGAGGGCGAAGCTCCTGCTGAGCCGTGCAACTCCCGCTTTGAATCACAAACGCACGAAAGAGAATCACGAAAGCGCGAAAGAGCGAAAGCGCGAAAGAGCGACAGCACGAAAGAATCAGCGGCGCGGTGTCGAGCTACTGCCCATCCGCCTGCGTTTTCGCGTTTTCGTCCTTTCGCGTTTTCGCGATGATTTCTTCTGCCGCGGCGAGCTGCTTCTCGTCCAGGAGGCGCACGCCCTGCGCCAGGGCGGCATCACCCAGCCGGTTGCGATACGGCGCAACCTCCATGCGCAAGCGCCCCGCCTGATCGAGCAAACGCCCGGCCAGTTCACTCAGCCCGCAGGCCTGGGCCAGGCAAGCGGCCGGGAGCCGGTGCTCGGCACTCCGCCGGTCCACCAGGCGCTCGAGCAGCTTGCCCGGCGCGTCCGGCCCGATCTCGGACCAGGCGATCTCCGCTTAGCATCGACAGCCGGACGGTGAAAACCACGCAGCTCGGCGGGGAGCGGGGCTACGACGGCGGCGCTTCATCACCGTTGGATTGCGGAGGCTTGTAAGGCAGATGCGGCGCATCAGGCTCGACCAACGGGGCCTCGACGGCCTGGTCTTCGGCAGCCGGCAGCGCGCGCGACTCAGTGCCCCGCACCCGGCGGCCCGGGTGGGCCTCGCTCTCGCGGATGATGCGCACGAACAGCTCTTCGAGGGTGGCGGTGGGGTGGTCGACCGAAACCACCTTGCCGTGGTGACGCTGGATCACCTGAAGAACCTCCTCGCGGGCCTCGCGGCTGAGGCCCGCGGCCCGAATCTGCGTCAGCTCGCGGATCTTGAGCAAGTCGTCCACGCGCCCCAGCTCTCTGAGCTCGCCCCGGTGCAGGATCGCGATCCGGTCGCACACGTCCTCCACGTCGTCGAGCCGGTGGCTGCACATCAGGATCGTCTTGCCCTGCTCGCGCAGGCTGAGCAACAGCTCCTTCATCTGCCGGATGCCGATCGGGTCCAGGCCCGTGGTCGGCTCGTCGAGCAGGAGCAGCTCCGGATCGTTGATCAGGGCCTGTGCCAGGCCGATGCGGCGCATCATGCCCTTCGAGTATTCCTTCAACTGCCGGCGCTTGGCCCACCCCAGCCCCACCAGCTCGATCAGCTCGAAGGCACGCTGGCGTCGCGCGGCCCTGGGAATGCCGAACAATCGGCCGTAAAAGTCCAGCGTCTCTTCAGCGTTGAGAAAACGGTAGAGGTAGGTCTCCTCGGGCAGGTAGCCGATCCGCTGGTTCTTGCCCACGTCGGTTGCACTGCGCCCGAAGACCAGGGCCTGGCCACTGGTGGGAAACAACAGGCCCAGCAGCAGCTTGATCGTGGTGGTCTTGCCCGAGCCGTTGGGCCCCAGCAGTCCAAACACCTCACCCCGGCGCACTTCGAGGTCCAGGGCCTTCAGGGCTTCGACCTTGCGCCGACCCCAGAAGTCGTGGTAGACCTTCGTCAAATTCCGCGTCTCGATGACCACCTCGGGGTCCATGGGCCCTACCTCGTGCTTTGCCGCTTTGGCAGCCAACACCCCACCGTTACTGCCTTACGCAATCGCCCGGCCGACGGTTCACTCTGGCGGCCGTCTTCCGGGCTAATGCGCCATGATAGGTCGCCTCCGGCGGCTCGACAAGGAGCGCCCGGCCTGGGCTCCCCGGGTGGGTGGCACGGGTGGCTTGTCCACCCGTGCTTGCTTGCACCGAGGTCACGCACTGCCGGGCAAACCGGCAGCCGTAGGGGCGACGCATGCGTCGCCGCTACTGGGCTCTGCCCTTCTCGGCGTCAAGGGCTGGGCAGACGGTTGACCGCGCGTCGGCTATACTTGACGCTTTGCGTCGGGTGGCACGGGTGGCTGGTCCACCCGTGCTTGCTTGCGCCGAAGTCACGCACTGCTGGGCAAGCGAGCAGGCGCGGGGGCGACGGTTGGGTGGCTTGCCCAGAGCGCAAGCGATGGGCGTGGTGACCGCTGCGTGGTCCAGCCACGCCCTTCTGAGGGCGTGCCACCCAGCCGCGTCGGCGGGCTTCGGCACTGCTGACTCGTTGCTGGAGTAACACCAATCCATGGGCCACTCGGTCGATCCATCACTTGCACCGCAATCCAGTGCTGAGGAGGCTGCGCTGCGCTTCCTGTTCGCGCGCATCAACTACGAACGCCTCCAGTCCATGCCCTATCACGAGCGCCTGCTGAAGCTCGACCGCATGCGCTGCCTGCTCCGCGGCCTGGGCGATCCGCACTTGAGACTGCCCGCCCTGCACATCGCCGGCACCAAGGGCAAAGGTTCGACCGCGGCCATGCTGGCCTCGGTGCTCTCGGCAGCGGGATATCGGACCGGGCTGTACACCTCGCCCCACCTCGAACGGCTCGAAGAGCGCATCGCTGTCGACGGCCGACCCCTGAGCGAGGGCGAGCTGGCCGAGCTGGTCGCGCGCGCCCGCCCGGTGGTCGAAGCCATGGATCGCCGGGCCGCGGGCCAGCCGTCCGAGATCGGCCCGACGTATTTCGAGCTGACCACCGCGCTGGCCATGTTGCACTTTGCCGAGCGGGGCGTGGACGTGGCCGTGCTCGAAGTGGGACTGGGCGGCCGGCTCGATTCGACCAATGTCTGCCAGCCGTTGGTCTCCGTGATCACCAGCATCAGCTACGACCACTGCCGCCAGTTGGGTGGCACCCTGGCCGAAATCGCCGGTGAGAAGGCCGGCATCATCCGGTCCGGTGTGCCCGTCATCAGCGGCGCAGTCCAGCCGGAAGCCCGGGCCGCGATTCGCGCCAAAGCAGACTGCCAACAGGCGCCGCTCAGGGAGCTGGGCCTCGACTTCCACTTCGGCTACCAGCCGCCACGCGACCTCCAACTGGCCGAGCGGCCCGGGCGGCTGGACTACTGGACCGGCCCGTTGCCTGCTGCGCGGCACTGCGTTCCGGGGTTGTCGCCCGCGCCGCACATGCCGGAGGAAGCGCCGTGGCCGCAGGCATGTTTCGGGCTGGCGCTGTGGCTGGCGGGCCGTCATCAGGCGGCCAACGCCGCCGTGGGTCTGGCCGCGTTGGGAGAACTGGTCGCCCGAGGCTGGCAGATTCCCGAGACCGCGGTGCGCAGGGGGCTCAGCGCGGCCCGGTGCGCCGCTCGGGTGGAAGTGGTAGGGCGGGGCCCGGCGGTTGTGCTCGATACGGCCCACAACGCGGCGTCGGTCGATTCACTGCTGGCGGTCCTGGCCGAGAGCTTCCGCGCGGAGCGGCGATGGCTCTTGATGGCGGCCACCAAGGAGAAGGACCTGCGCCCCATGCTCGAGCGCCTGCTGTCCGCCTTCGACCACGTGGTGTTTACCCGCTATCAGAGCAATCCCCGGGCGGTGGAGCCGGACGAGCTGGCCCGACTGGCCCGCGAGATTTCGGGCAAGACCTGTGCGGTCGAGACCGACCCGGCCGCGGCCTGGCAGAAGGTGCGCGCGCTGGCCGGGCCGGATGACCTGATCTGTGTGACCGGTTCGTTCTTCCTGGCCGGAGAGATTCGCAGCCTGCTTGGCGGCGAGGCAGCGTTGCTGCGCGCACAGAGTGCGTCGGGCGGGTAGTCATCCGACATGGCTAGACTGTGGGGTGCCACGGTTGGCTTGCCCAACCGTGTATTCGGCACTGCTGGACAAGCCAGCAGTGGCACCCAACTCAACACTTCAAGTATGTCGGGCGGGTAGCCGGGCCGGCAGGGCGCGCGACCGTCGCGGAGCACGGCGAACCGCACCTGATCGGGCGGAGCCGGCTCGAGACAGAGCCGCCGAGCCTCGCGCACCCGGGCGGAGAAGAACGGGCCCGGCGGATCGGCTGGCGGCGGGCATGGGAAAGCTCCGCGAAAGCCAATATAATCGATCTGCGGTCAACGATAGCTATTCAGTCCGGGAGGTCAACGGCAGAATTGCACCAAGCAGGAGCTTGGCGAGCCTGTGGCCCGGGTGGTGCCGGGAACCAAGATCGAACTGTGTTCGCAAGGCAGCGACGCGGACCAGCGCAACTACGTGTTGAGCTGCCGGCGGATCGCAGAGGAGGGATTCCAAGCCACGATCGGCCTGGAAAAGGGAATTCGCGAGCTTGCCGGGGCGTTGCGTTGGATTCGTCGCGGGGAACTGTAACCAGGAAAGACGGAAACCATGTCGAACCAACTTTCACGCCAGGCCGATCCGGTGGTTGCCAGGCCGGTTCTGCTGCCCTGGATTCTGATCACGTGCTGCTTCGCTCTTTGGGGGTTCGCCAACGACATCACCAATCCGATGGTCAAGGCGTTTTCCAAGATCCTGTTGATGAACAACTTCCAGGGCTCGCTCGTGCAGTTTGCGTTCTACGGCGGCTACTTTGCCATGGCGTTTCCGGCCGCGTTGTTCATCAAGAAGACTTCGTACAAGGCGGGTATCCTGATGGGCCTGGGGCTGTATGCGGCCGGAGCACTGATGTTCATCCCCGCCAGTCTGATGATGGTCTTCTGGCCGTTCCTGGTGGCGTATTTCGTGCTCACTTGCGGCTTGTCGTTCCTGGAAACCAGCGCCAACCCTTACATCCTTTCGATGGGCTCGGAGGCGACATCCACGCGACGGCTGAACTTCTCGCAGGCGTTCAATCCCATCGGATCGCTGCTGGGCATGTTCACGGCCCAACAGCTCATCCTGGCCCGGCTCAACGAGGCGACCAAACAAGAGCGCCAAGCGATGGCCGCGGACGTGTATTACCAGGTGACGG
The DNA here is from genome assembly GCA_964467075.1 of uncultured Planctomycetaceae bacterium. Lineage (GTDB taxonomy): Bacteria > Planctomycetota > Planctomycetia > Pirellulales > Thermoguttaceae > CAYXPN01. Next base: position 15,527 of record CAYXPN010000025.1, on the reverse strand, counting down.
CCCACGACCTGGGAATCATCCGCACGCCGTATGTGGCCATCGGCCTGGTGATCCTGGCCTTCTTCGTGCTGATCGCCGTGGTCAGAATGCCGCACACCCAGGACAAGACGCAGCGCCTGGAAATCCGCGCCACGCTGGCCCGCCTGTTTACCAACCTGAAATACGTCGAGGGCGTGATCGCCCAGTTCTTCTACGTGGGTGCGCAGATCATGTGCTGGACGTTTATCATCCACTACGGCACGGAGCTGTTCACGTCCTCGCCCTATAACATGTCGGAGCAAGCGGCCGAGGTGCTCTCCCAGAAGTACAACATCGGCGCCATGGTGCTGTTCTGCAGCAGCCGGTTCATCTGCACTTACCTGCTCAAGTACGTCAGACCGGGCGCGTTGCTGGCGACCCTGGCCGCGGGCGGCTTCGCCCTTACCTTGGCCACGATTCTCGTGCCGGGGATTGCCGGGCTGTACTGCCTGGTAGGCGTCTCGGCCTGCATGTCGCTGATGTTTCCCACGATCTACGGCATCGCGCTTAAGGGGCTCGGCGAAGACGCCAAAATCGGTGCCGCAGGACTGATCATGGCTATCCTCGGCGGGTCGGTGCTCCCGCCCTTGCAAGGCGCGATCACCGACCTGAAGACCGTCAGCCTCGGCTTCATGTCGCTCAGTGCCGTGCGTGCCTCGTTCGTGTTGCCGGTGCTCTGTTTCGTGGTGATCGCCATCTACGGCTTCCGCACGCACTACCACCACGAGGACTGAGCCGGGCAAGGGCGCGGCGACGCATCGACCGCTCAATCCCCGCCCTGGCGCACGATGGCCGCCACCCAGCCGCCCGGCCCCGGGGCCTCGATCGACACGGTCCGGCCGCCGGTGAGCGTGCTCGTGCCCGCCCAATCGCCCGTGCGGATCGAAATCCACCGCAAGTCGAACCGTCCCGAGTGCTTGCCCAGGTCGAGCCCCACGCGCCCACCGTCGGTGAAATACAAGGCATAGGCCGTTCCCGGCGCGGCCGCCAGGTAGGCCTCGTTCTCTTCGCGCTGGCTGAGCAACTCTTGGGCCGGCTCCACTTCCCAGAGTTTGATGAGCGACTCCAGTTTGCGCGCCGCCTTAAGCGCGGCAATCGACGGCCCCGAGAGCCCCAGGCCCGAGGGCGGCCGGTGGAACCGCGCTGAGGCCGCCCCGCCGATCACGTGGCGCCAGAAGCGCTCGATGCCGTCGCGCGTGGTGCCATATGGCCCGCCGTCCGCGCCGTAGGTCTTCACCGTGTTCAAGGGGCGCGGGCGCTCGGCTACACAGCGGCGCACCCACTGGAAGTTGTCCCAGTGTTCCTGGCCCTTCTTCTGGTTGTTTTGCGACACGTCGGCGAAATCGTAGCGCTCGGGGTGGTCGAGCGTGCGGCGGTGGCGCTCGGCCTTCAAGTCCCAGTCGTCCCACATCTCGGTAATGCAAACCTGCTTGGCCTGCTCATGGGCCCGGCGGCGCACATACTCGGCCCAATACGTGGCCCAGGCCTCCTCGCCCGAGGTCTCGTTGTCCATGCAATACAGCACGTGGTCGTACTGGAGACTGTAGGAGAGCAGCTTGTCCACGAACCGCTGCTGGACTTCGAGCACCACGGTGTTGTTGCGCTGTTTGGGCGTGGTGAAGAAGAAGGGCTGGCGATTGCGGCCCGGGTGGTCCGGATAGGATTGGGCGAAGCCCGACTCCTCGTAGGTGTAGTTGACGTTGTTGGCCGGATTATAAGGATGGCGCTGCCAGCGGGACGAGTCGCGGTTGTCGGTGTAGTCGAAGCGGTCCCAGACCTCGATCTGCACGATGATCTCGCGCTGGGCGGTCAGGCGCAGCATGTTCTCGAAGCGCCGCCAGTACTCGTCGTTCCACTGGCGCAGGTCGTATTTGCCGTCGGGCAAGCGCTGGAAGGCATAGACCTCGAAGCCCTTGTCCGGCCGGTCGCTCATGGTGTTGCGGATATAGTTGGCCCCCGCGGCGCGCATGGCGTCGAGGTGTTCGGCAAGATTGGGCATTTGAAAAAGATTGTCGTCGTCGCTGGCGCCCAGGAGCAGCACGGGCCGGCCTTTGGATTGCCAGTAATAGGCGTTTTCCTCCCAGGGCCGGATGCGGTCCGGGTTCGGCTCGGCCGCCAGGGCTGCGGCCGAGATCGCTGCGATGGCCGCCAGCCGGCCGGCAGCTTTCCAGGGGCGTTTCATGGTAGTCGCTCCTATTGCACGGGTGGTGTGGGGTGGTTTGATGGGAAGCATCGTAGGCCGGAACAAGCGCAGCGCCGTTCCGGCGCAATGCTGATGCCGGAACGTCGTCGCTTGGGCGACTTGTTCCGGCCTACGTCTGCTTGCCCGCCGGGCAAGCAGTGGCACACGGTCGTTTTGTGAGCAAAATCCTGCGTCAATTCTCGGACACCTTAAGGAAGCTGGAGGTCCTCTACCCGGCGCAGGGCCGTGGTGCCGCCGAGGTACACACGGCCGCGGGCAAAGGCGATGCACCCGGGCTGAGCCGGCCGGCCCACGGGGTGGATTTCGCCGTCGTCCGGGTCGATGCGCACCAGCACGTTGTCCACAAAGGTCCATACCATTGCGTCCGGCCCCAGGCGGAAGTCCCACGGCTCCTGCTGGTTCGACCCGATCGCTACCGGCAGCGGGAAGGGAATCCGCCGCTTGAAGACCAGCGCGGGAGCCTTCACGTCCACGGCGTAAAGGAAACCGGCCTTCTCGTCCTCCGGATCGACCGTCCAGCCCAGCACGCGCCCGCCGCCGGCATCGACGATCGGCCCGGTCCCTTTGGCGCCGGCCACGGGCTCAAACTTGCCGGTCAGCTCGCCGCGCGCAGTATCGAAGAAGAACAGTGCCCCCTGTGCCGGCTTGGGCTTGCCGAGCACGGGGTCGTCGACGCGCCGCGTGGAGATGACCACCACGCGCCCGTTGTCGGCCGTAGCCAGGTGGGTGACCTGGTAGTTGCTCAGCGCCTGCCACAGGCCCGCGGCCTCGCCCGTGGCCGGGTCGTACCAGGCCAGGCCGCCGCAGGCCCCGTCGCGCACCCAGCGCCCGCCGAAGTAGACCTTCCCGTCGGCGCCGGTCACCGCGGCGTACATCTTGTGGGTGCCGGCCAGCTCTTTGCTGCCGAGGCGCATGATCATGCGGGGATTGGCCGCTTCCTCTTCGTCGCCGATCACCCGATTGCCCACGAACTTGCCGGCCGTCCAGGGCCTGGTCGGATCGTAGACGTAGAGCGGCGAGGTGGGATAGCCGCTCATGTAGACCCGGCCCCCGCAGATGGTCGTAGCGTAGTGGCTCAAATGGATCTTGCCCGGGTGTTCGTCGCGGCCCGTCTGCGGATCATAGACAAAATTGCCTTCGTACGCGCCCGCGGTGCCCAGCAGGCGCCCGTCGGGCAGCTCCAGGAGCCGGTAGATGCGGTGCGGATAGAGCGGCACCTGGAAGCGGAACCGCCGCCAGCCGAGCCGCTCGGGCGGGGAGTCCGGCGGGGTGCCCTCGGGCACCGCGGCCTTGGCCTCGGCCGTGCGCACCCAAATCTCGGCCCAACCCTCGGTGTCGGGCACGGCCAGGCCGGTATTGATCTCGGGCCGTTCGGTCCGTTTGGCAGGCTCGTCGCGCTTCGGCCAGGGGGGCGGCTGGGTATTGCGATCGCGGACCGGGATTGCCCGGCCCTGGTAGAGCCAGTAATCCACGCGGGCCCCGTCGGTGCCCAGGATGCCGCTGGCATGGGCTGTACACCCGTCGTGGCGCTGGCCGACGCTCACGTATCCGCCGACGGTCTCGGTCTCGATCAGCGTGTGCGACTTGCCCGTCCGGCGGTCGAAAGCCACCAGGTACCAGGGCACCTTGCCGCTGGCCACGTAGATGAAGCGGTCGTCGGCCGCGCCGGAATATCCCCAACAGGCATTGGGCTCGTGGCTGGGACCGATGGGGGCGTAGAAAGTGACCTCGAGGGTCTTCGGATCGATGGCGGCTGCGGCCGCGGCGCGGCTGGGGTGCTGGCCAATGGCGTAGAGCTTCCCGTCGGTGCCCATCACCAGCGGGTGTGTTTCGCCCAGCAGCTCGTCGGGCATCTTCACCGCGTCGAGCTTCAGCTCGTTGGCGGCCGGGTCGTAGATGCAGATTCTCTGGCGCAGGCGTTGGTCCAAAATGGAGATGAACAGCCGGCCGTCGGGAACGGTCACCGTGGGGCAGAGGTGGAAGTTCCAGCCCCGCTCAGTCTGGATTTGCTTCACTTCGCCGCTGCCCAGGTCGATCACCACGACGGTGTTCGGACCGCCGTACTGGGGAAAGTAGATCTGCACAATATCCCAGGTCTTGCCGTCCGGGTTGGGGGCCCAGAGCGTGAGGCCCATGCGCACCGATCGGACCGGCTCGCAGAGGTCCTCGGTCTGAAGCGTTGGAGCCGCCTGGAGCCTCGACGCTAGGTCGGCCGCGCTGTCCGGTGGTTGTTCTGCCGCGGTTGCCGCGGGGCGGGTCAACACGGCACTTGCAGCCCACAGAGCCGCACACGCCGCAAGCACGAGTGATGCTCCCGGTAGTCTCATGGTCTTCGCCTCCTTGTGGTTGCTGCTGGCAGGTGCGGCCTCTGCTGTCCGGTCAGCGCGCAGGGCGGGTCAAGCCGTAACGCGCAGGGCGGGTCAAGCCATAACGCGTAGGGTGGGTCAAGCCGCAGGCGCAGACCCACCAAGCTGCCTTCTCGGTGGGCCTCGCTATAGCTCGACCCACCCTACAAGCCTACGTCGGGTGGCACGGGTGGCTTGTCCACCCGTGCGTGGTCAGGCCGATGCCTCGCATTGCTTCGCGTGCGTGCAAAGCACGCACCCTACACGACTTGGCGTGCGTGCAAAGCACGCACCCTACGGGCTGCTCTCAAGGCTCAGCCGGGCCAACCGTCTCACACACCACCCGAAAGCCCACGTTGAACACCCGTTGCCAGTCTGGATAGCTCAGACGCAAGCTGCTGCGGGCCCTGGCCGGCCGGTCGAAGAACGATCCGCCGCGTGCCACCCGGCGCCCTTGCGCGCTCGGGTCGTTGCGTCCGTCGTCTTCGCGATATGGGTAGGGTCGATAGACGGAGCGGGTCCACTCGGCCGCGTTGCCGTGCACGTCGGAGAGCCCCCAGGCATTGGGCCGGTAGCGCCCCACTTCGCTGGTCACCACCGCGGCGTCGTTGAACCGGCCCTCGGCCAGGGCGGCGCCTTCGGGCGACAGGTGCTCCAGCCCGCCGGTGATCTGCCGGCCCTTGTTCAGTCCTTGCGAGAACGACTCGTCGGCCAGATTGGCCCAGGCCGAGAAATCGGTCTGCACGTCACCGTACCAGAGCGCCTCAGCGCTGCCCGCCCGGCAGGCATACTCCCACTGCGCCTCGGTGGGCAGGGTGAACTCCATCCCTGTGCGCTGCGAAAGCCAGCGGCAGAACGCCATGGCCTGCTGCCAGGAAACGCGCACCACGGGCTGCTGCGGCTCGTCGAGCGAAAGGCCCCGATCGTCGCTCCGCGCGTGGCGCTTCTGATAGTAGCGGCTGTCGTGGCCGGGATCGAAACAGCGGAACTGTTCGTTGGTCACCTCCAGCGCGCCGATCCAAAAGGGCTTCTTGATGAATACCGCGGCCAGCGGATACTCGTCGGGATCGCCCGCAGGATCACCCATCACGAACTCGCCCGCGGGAATGAGCACCAGCTTCATGTTCACGCCGTCGGCCAACTCCACGGTCATTTCGCGCCGGCCTAGGGCGGCCTGGCGCTGCTCGGCCACCCCTGTGGCAAAGGGCCAGCCTGCGAGTTGCACGCGCTCGGGCCGGGGCACGGGCGCGGGCACGACCGGCTCGACCGGCTCACGCTCTACTTGCGGCAGC
>CAYXPN010000025.1:7161-9659 GCA_964467075.1 uncultured Planctomycetaceae bacterium | reverse complement strand
GGGGTCCTCGCTCGGCCCGCCGTACCGGGCGCGCAGGGCCATGCGCCGCTGATGCACGTTTTCGGGAATCGGATACACCTCGCCCCACGTGCCGTGGCAGGGCGCATTCAGATCGATCCAGGTCACCAGCCGGTCCCAGGCTTCGGCGTCCAAGCGCACGCCCTGGTGTCCCTTGCGCAGCATCTGCACCAGCTCGCTGGTGTCCGCATGATACTCGCCCGGCACCAGCAGGCTCACGTCGTCTTCGATGCCCACGCGCCGCAAATAGGGCAGCAGTGCCTCGTAGGCCGGCGTGTATTTCAGATAGCCGCCCGTATCGCGCGCCATCTGCGGGTGTAGGCGCTGCACACCCAGATCGCTCAAGCGGCTGCCGTGATAGTCGGGCCGCTCTGCTTCGCCGCGCAAATCGGGCGGGGCGCTGTCCGCGCCGTGGTGGCAGCCCACGCAATGCTTGTCGAGCACGGGCTGCACCTCGCGGGCAAAGTCGAATCCGCGCGCCGGTCCGTACCAGGGCTCGATTTCGCGCGCCTCGCGCAGCGCAGCCGCGGCCATCTGCACGGCGCCGCTTTCGGCGGGCGTTTCATGGCAGCCCACACACGAGAGCTTCTCGCCCGGCATGGCCGTAAACCAGCTCCGCATAAGCTGCACGGCCTTGCCCTCGGCGTCCAGCGGCTGCACGGCCAGCGGCGTGTTGGCCGGCACGCGGAAGGTGGCCGAGCCGTCGTCTTCCAGCGGCACCGTGCCCAGGATGCGCATTGCCTCCCAGGGGCCGCCGCGACCGATCTTGTCCGGTCCGGCCAGGTGGCGATAGCCGAAGTGGTAGGCGATCACGCGCAGGCGCTTGATCGTGCCGCGCGGCACGCCCGCAAGCCCCGGGCCCGCGTAAACGTCGTGCAGATAGACCACGGCATCGTCTCGCCCGAGATCGACACGCGAGGGAACCACCGGCGGTCGCGGCCGCGGCACGAGCGGCATCGGCTCCAGCAGCGCGTAGCCCGGCTCCTCGCGCAAGAGCACCAGGTTGTCGAACACGTCGGCCAGATAGATGCCCCACGGCGCGCCCGGGCGCGGCGAGCACGCCACCAGGAAATACTTGTCGCTCAGCGGCCAGGGATGGAGGAACTTGGGCCAGTCGTGGTCCACCAGGTTGTCGCGCACCTGGGGAGTGATCGGCTCGCCGCGGCCGGAGATGCGCAGCACCAAGCCGGCTGCTTCCAGCCAGCCGCGCTGCGTATCGACCACCACAAGCTGGCCCATGCGGTGCACGCCGTGGTAGCCCGAGAGGATGCAAACCAGCGCGCCCGGCCGACCGGGGAGCGGCCGCGGGAAGTAGAGCGAATTGGGGAACCACGAATTGCTGCCGTAGATGGCCCGCTGGCCTGTGCCGTCCGGGTTCATGAGCATCAACTGGCGCATGAAGATATGGTTGATACCCGTGTAGTCCCAGCGGTGATAGACCACCTGGCCGTTGGGCATCACGCAGGGATGGAAATCGTGGTCCTGGTCGAAGCACAACCGGCGCACGGCCGATCCGTCGGCGTTCATCACGTAGAGGTTGCTGACCCATTTGCGGCCGTGCCAGCAGGGCACTGCCTGATAGGAGGCCGTGCTGCCGAAGACGATCCGGCCGTCGGGCAGATAACAGGCGTCGAAGCAGTCTACGTCTTCCGGCACCTGCGACACCCGGCGCAGACCGCTGCCGTCGCTGCGCATCTCCCAGACGTTCCAGTTCCGGGCTTGGGAGCGCGTCAACAGCAGTCGCTCGGCATCCCAATGCAAGTCAAGCTCGCCCACATAGCCACTGTCGTCCGGCCGGAAGAGGGTCGTAAGCGCGCCGTCGGGAGCGACCGGCGAGAGCACGGCGAGTTCGTTGTCATACCCGGTCTTCCGCAGCGACGAGTTGCACTCATGATTGGAAGGAAACCCCAGGCCGTCCGCGCCTTTCTGCGGTTTGCGTTTGATAAGCAGCAATCGTTCGAACTTAAGCAGCGGATTGGCCAGCAGGGCCTCGCGCCTGAGGGCCTCGAATCGCTGGACCACGCCGGGTTCGCCCCGGGCCGCGCCCTGCTCAAGCGCGTCGAGGCGCGCAAGGTGCTCGCGCCCGCGCGCATAATGCGGGCTGAACGTTTCGGTCAGGTCCTCGATCGCCAGGCGCAGCGACTCGAACTGCCGGGCCTCGGGCGCCGTGGCGGCGCGGGCCGGCCGGGCGCCTGCAAACCACCAGCCAAGGGAAACTGCCAGGCAAATCCATATCGCCGCGGCCGCCGCGCGCCGACACGACCGGATGTATCCACCCCGCGCGCCGGCCGCGCAAGGCGAGCCCGCGGCGTAAGCCGCGGGTTCAGCCGCCACCACGAACGACGATTCCATCGGACCGAATGCGCCGAGCCGGCTTGCATGATTCTGCGGGAAACACTGCTGGACAAGCCAGCAGTGGCACCCGGCGCAAGGCGAGCCCGCGGCGTAAGCCGCGGGTTCAGCCGCCACCACGAACGACG
>CAYXPN010000025.1:0-7061 GCA_964467075.1 uncultured Planctomycetaceae bacterium | reverse complement strand
GCTTGCATGATTCTGCGGGAAACACTGCTGGACAAGCCAGCAGTGGCACCCGGCGTGAGGCGAGCCCGCGGCGTAAGCCGCGGGTTCAGGTGTCGCCATCCATAGAGCAGGCCGCAAGCAAACGTAGTATCGCATGTTGAGCATCCGTCTCTCCACCGTGAACAGTCGGACAGGGAGGCTTGCCACGGCACCCGCGCGGTAGGGGCGACGCATGCGTCGCCCCTACAGGCTCGCGACGCAATGCTCCCCTCACCCGGCTCGCCGGGACGCAGCTTCCCAATTGTAACCCAGTCGCATCAGCCGGTCACCCGCGGCGCAGGAAAGCTCCCCAGGTGGGCCGGGCGTGCCCGGAGCCGGCCGCCAGAGGGCCGGTATGTACCGGTGTTCAAGCGCCTTGCCGCCGGGGCCACGCCGGATTAGCATGGTAGTTCCGGTATCAAGTTCCGGTCTCAAGTCGCCGGTTCGCCCGAACTGTTTCGCCGCCTTTGGTTCGTAAGGAACATCGCCATGCACAACGCTTGCCCGTTCAGCCTGCCACAGCGTATTTCCCGCCGCCGGTTGCTCCACGGCCTGGCCGGGGCCGGCGCCATGGCCGGATTGCTGGCCGCCCCGCCCCGCACTCCGGCTGCGCAGACAAAGCCCCAAGGGCGCAAGCCCGGCCGCGCTGTGAAGAAGGGCCGGATCAACCAGTCGGTCTGCCGCTGGTGTTTCGATCCCATGCCGCTCGAAGAGCTGGCCCGCCACTGCGCGGCCATGGGGGTGAAATCCATCGAGCTGGTCCCGCCCGAGAAGTGGCACATCCTCAAAGAGCACGGGCTGGTCTGCGCGATCGCCGGCAGCCACGGCTTTGTCAAGGGGTTTAACGACAAGGCCAACCACGCCATGTGTATCGCCGAGATCAAGCGGGCCGTGGACGCCTGCGCCGAGGCCGGTTTTCCCAACGTGATCACCTTCTCGGGTTTCCGCAACGGGATTTCCGACGACGTTGGGTTGGACAACTCGGTGGCGGGTCTGAAAAAGGTGATCGGCTACGCGGAAAAGAAAAAGGTCACGCTTTGCATCGAGGTGCTCAACTCGCGCGTGGACGTGGAGATGAAGGGCCACCCGGGCTACATGGGCGACAGCGTCGAATGGTGTGTCGAGGTCTGCCGGCGCATCGGCTCGGAGCGGATGAAAATCCTCTTCGATATCTACCACGTGCAGATCATGCAGGGCGACCTGATCACGCGCATCCGGCAATACAAGGACTACATCGGCCACTACCACACGGCCGGAGTGCCGGGGCGCAACGAGCTGGACGACAACCAGGAGATCAACTACCCGGCGGTGATGCGGGCCATTGTGGCGACCGGCTACCAGGGCTACGTGGCCCAGGAGTTCATTCCCACGCGCGATCCCGTGCAGTCGCTTTTCGAGGCCGTCGAGTTGTGCGACGTGTGAGGCGATTAAATGACCGTGCGCGATTGTGCGACACGGTCTGGGTTTAGATGGCAAGCGCGTAGGGTGGGTCAAGCGCCAGCGCAGACCCACCAAGGGCCGGATTTGCCGCCGAGGTGAGCCAATTGGTGGGTCGACGCTTTCGGCTCGACCCACCCTACGGCTTTACACGAATCGCGCGCGGTGATTCAGGGGCAAGCGAATCTTTCAACAACATGAGCCCTGCGGCACAGAGCGAGGCGCGCCTCGCGGTGCACACCGTGCTAACCGGATTCAACGGCAAGTCATTGAAGCTGATTGATGAGCAGGTTCGCTGCTTCGTGGTCGGCGAGCACCGCAAGGACGTCGAAACGGAGCTCAGAGGACAAACCGCATCTGCCAAGTATGATCGGCTGCACCATTTGCCGCGTGCGCTGCGGAATCAGTCCGCAGCCCCCGTGTGTTCCGATCCGAGGCCGCGCCACCGCGGCCCAAGGCGCGATTGTTTGGTTCAGGGCAGCCGTGTCTCGGGATTGCGGCTCACCCGATCGGCCTGGTAGAGCGGCTCGGGCAGGCGCCGGCCGCTGAGCATCTGCCGGACCAGGCGCTGGGCAAAGGCCACGTCCGTCCGATGGCCCGGCGAGACAAAGATCGGTCGCCGGCTGCCCGCGGTGGGCCGGATCGCTACACCGGCGATGTGTCCCTGCCAGAGAACCGGACGCGACTCGCACGGCTCCATGTCTTGCCAGTCCACTTCGCCGCAGAGCAGCGTCTTCGTCACGCCCACGGTGGGCACGCCCGCGGCCACACCCAAGTGCGCGGCCACGCCGGCACCGCGCGGGTGCAGGATGCCGCTGCCGTCGACCAGCAGCACGCCAGGCAACCGCCCGGCGCGGGCCGCGGTTTCCACGAGCGCCAGCAGCACAGGCAGCTCGCGAAACCCCAGGTAGCCCGTGATGTAAGGGAACTGGATGCGCCGGCGGCGCACCGCGGACCAAACGGCGCGCCCGTTGTATGTGTCCACGACCACCATGGCGCCGACGGCCAGCGTCTCGCGTGCATAGGCCACGTCGACGCCGCCGACCAGGCGGGGCAGGCGACGGCGCGGGCACAAGCGCACCTGGGCGGCCAGTTGCTCTTGGAGCTGCGCGAGTCGCTTGAGCGGCTGTGCGCAGCGGAAGGCCTCGAAACCGTGACGGCCCAGGTCTACCCGGGCGCGATCGATCCTCACTCCTTCGGCGGCCAGCAGCCTTTGCCTACTCTCAAAACCCCCGGTCACAAACGGCCCCAACGTGCCGTCGGCGCGCACCACGCGATGGCACGGGCAGTCGTGCGCATGCGTGTGGTCGAGCAGGAACCGGCCCACCCAGCGGGCGGCCGCGCGGTCGCCCAATGCCGCAGCCAGGGTACCGCAGGTGGCCACGCGGCCGGCCGGGATTTGGCGGATCAGGCGTGCCAGGGTGCGCCTCAGGTCGGGCGGGTGGCGCAGCGATGGGCGCGAGGTGGGCGTCATGGGGCGCGCGAAGTTGGAGGTCGCAAGTCGGGGTGGCCGGGGCTCACGGCGAAGCGAAGCCCCGGCGGGCCCAAAGTCGCAAGTCGGGGTGGCCGGGGCTCACGGCGAAGCGAAGCCCCGGCGGGCCCAAAGCCGGAAGTCGGAAATCTGAAATCTGAAATTGCAGATTGCAGATCGCAAATCACAAATGGACACGTGGCGAGCCGGGAGCGTCAGCTCCGGGTTCGGGTGGAATCGCTAACAACGTGAGTCGTTGTGCCCGGGCAAACCGGCGGCTCACGCCGCTGGTTTCGCAACCGCGGCTCAGGTGGACGGCTGCTGCGAGTGGAACTTCTGCCGGTAGGCATCCACCTCGGTGATGGGCGGGCGTTCGTATTCCTCGATGTCGTATTCCACCTGGCGATATTCGCCGTCGCCCACCTCGTATTGGCGCATGATTTGGGGTAATTCGTCTTGGAGCTGAACTCGCTGCCGGTCGGTCAGGCGCGAGAAAAACGTGCGCAGCACGCCGAAGGCCATGCGCCCCAGGGCCACGGTCTCCTGGTTGCGGTGCACACGGCGGTCCAGATCGGTCTGGGCAAAGGCATAGAGGCCCAGACGCTCGTAGATGTCGATCAGCATGGCCGTTTCCACGCCGTAGCCCACGGGGAAAGGAATCTGTTCGAGGATCGACCGCCGTCCGGCATATTCGCCGGAGAGCGGCTGAAGGATGGCTGTCAGTTCGGGGTAGAACAGGCTGAACAGCGGCCGGATGAGGATTTCGGTCACGCGCCCGCCGCCGGTGGGCCGCAATCCGCCGGAAAAGGCCAGCGGCCGGTCATAGAAGGCCTTCACATAGTGGACTTCGGGGTCCTGGATCAAGGGACCGACCAGGCCGTAGACAAAGCGCGGGTGGATGTTCTTGATGTCAGCATCCACGTAAACGATGATGTCGCCTTTGAGCAGGTAGAGGGCCTTCCAGAGGTTTTCGCCCTTGCCGCGGCGGTCGCCGTATTCGGCAAGGTGTTCCGCGGCCACGTAAACGTCGGCACCGAAGCTGGCGGCGATCTCGCAGGTGCGGTCCGTGCTGCCGGAGTCGATCACCGCGATCTCATCCAAGAGCGGATAGTGGTCGTGCAGCTCGGCCTTGAGGATCACGATTTCCTGGCCGATGGTGCGCTCTTCGTTCAGTGCGGGCAGGCAGAGCGAGATGCTCAGTCCCTGGCGCTCCTTTTCCTCGACCAGCCACTTGATGTCCCAGAAGTTGCTGTGATGGAAGGTGCGCTCGGCCAGCCATTGCTTAGACTTCATCGCACACTCCCTCGTCGGCAGCCAGGATCACACCGATCAACTGCGCCACACCGCTGAGGAGAGGATCGATCAACACGTAGTCCGGGCTCCGCTTGACGTTCTTCTCCCCGCGGCTGACGCCCAGCGTGACGGCCGGGATGCGGCGGGCGACCAGCTCCGACAGCTCCGAGGGGCTGTGGCCCTGGTCCGGATCGATCCCCAACGCGTGCATCACACTCAGCACACTCTTGACCAGCGGGTGGGCAAAGGGGATACCGCCGGCCTGGGTGCGGAAGAACACGTCCAGGTGGGCGTTTACAGCATGCCGGGCCGACATCTCGGCCACGATGTCCTCGATCTGCTCCTGAATCCGATCGACCATCTCGTCGTCGTGGCTGACGATCTCCAGGCCCAGCTCCGCATGGTCGGGCTCGAAATCGTAGGCCACCCCGGCCCGCATCTTGCCCAGCCGGATCACCGTGTAGGGCCGGCTCGGAGTGGCAATGGCCAGCACGCGGTTCATGATGTGGTTGAGCACCACCAAGGCGCTCTCGTTGCCGTAGCTGCGCGAGGGTTCGGCACGCACGTTGCAGGTGATATCCGCCCGCGCCGTGGCGATCGAAAAGAAATTCACGCGCCCCAGTTGGATGCCCTCGACACAGATCCCGCAGTCCACCCGGTCGGGCAGGTGGTCGAGAAAGAACCGCAGCCCCGCGTGGTTGCCGCGACCCAGCGAGCGGATCGAGCCCAGCAGGATCAGGTTCGAATCCAGCTCGATCCCCAGGTGTTCGAGCACCGCGGGCAGAAGCGAGACAATGGCTGCCCCCAGCGCATTGTCTCCCACTCCCGGACCGATCACCCGGTCCGACTCCACGGTGACCGCATGATCCAGGCTGGCCGGGAACAGGGTGTCCAAATGGGAAACCAGCAGGATGTTGCGGTTTCCTCTGCGCCCATAGAGCCGGCCCACCGCATTGCCCAGGTCGTCGAACGTGGCATCACCCAGCCCCGCTTCGGCGAACCGGTCCAGGATGAAGCGGGTGCGCTGGGCCTCCTCGCCCGTGGGCGCGGGAATCTGGGCGATCATCACCAGGTTCGCCAGCAGACGCTCGCGCAGCGGCAGCAGCGCCTCGGGCAACTGGCGAACACGGTCCAGGGCGTGCAGTTCCACAGCCATTGCTCGTCTCCCTCTGATCGCTGCCAGCAATGCACCAGACACACGTGCGTCCTCGAACGGGCATTTCGGGAAAAGGGCACGGGGACGAGCGCCCGCCCGAGGGACAGGAGATGCGAGTCATGGTTGGACAGGGATCGGGTGCCGGGGCCACAGTCGGCGTAGCCGAGGGCCGGCTGGCCCGGCCCGACTCGCCCCCTTCTCCGACGGCCAATGATTGTATCAGTCCGGGCCGGGGTCTTCCAGAGCAGGCCCCCCGTAAGTGTAGTACCCACAAGTGGGCATTCCGGTCGTAATCTTTTACCGGAGAAGAAGTTACGAGACAGAACCAAAATGCCCATCATCACGGGATTTGCGGCTGAGCAGCTCCAGACCACCTCGCCCTCAGCCCCATTCGACCTCCGCGGCCAAATCCACGACCACCGCCTGGCTGAGGCAGCGCGACACAATCAGCCGGGCCAGATTCAACCACGCCGGGCAGTGGTCCAGGATGTCGCTGTCCGCGCTGGCCACGATCACCTGCGCTCCGGCGCGGCCCCGCGGGCCGCAGCCGGGCTTTCCGCGGTCGGCCGAATCCTCGGCATCTGCCGCCCCGCGCCCGGTCAAGGCGTGCGTTTCGTCAGCCGTGGTTTCGGGCCGACCCGCCGCGGGATCGCAGAGCAACGGGTCGGGGTCCGGCACCAATTCGACCCGCCAGGGCCAGCCGTGCTCGTCGGCTACCTGGGCAATCAGACCGCCCAGCCGTGCGCTGTTCGACACCGGCCGGTCCAGCAGCCAGAGACACTCTGCCGGGCCAAGCTGGTCGAGCACGCGTCCGATGATTTCCAGGGCCGGGAGGGTCTCGGCCACCTTGCGATAGCTGCCGTGCATGCTGGCCATGTCGCGGCAGGTGCCGTCGCAGCAGCCCAGGATCACCCCACCGGCCAGGGCCGCCTCGATGGTCGTCAGCACGTTGTAGCCGTCCAGCCACAGGATCCGGCCCCGCTGCCCGCCCGGCTCGATCCGGTGCGCAGCCCGGCGGGCCGCCTCCTGCCGGCTGCACGCCGCGCGACCGATCGCGGTACGTTGCCGGGCCACCAGGCAGTAGCGGTCGCCGACCAGCTTCAGGGCCGATTGGCCGGCATAGCCCCGGCTGAGCAACCAGCAAAGGTCTGCCGTGGCCCGGCACAAACGCTGGTGGTGTTCCGGGGCAAACAGACCCGCATCCTCCGGGTGGGGACCCCGGTGGGATCGGCGGTCGGGCAAGACATCACCTCTCGTAGGTCCCGATCAACTCGCCCTGGGCCAGCACATGGCCCTCGATCTTCTGGAGCACGGACTCTTTGTCCAGCCCCGGCTCCAAGTCGAGCTGCGCATCCAGGGCGTAGAGTCTGAAATGATAATGGTGGGTGCCGTGGCCCGGCGGCGGCATGGGTCCGCCGTAGCCCATCTTGGGCCAGCTATTCGTTCCCTGAAGCGCGCCCGACGGGTCTTCCACCCGGGGTGTGGCAGGGACTGCCTCGGGCAGCCCTTCGGCGTCCGCCGGGATCTTGTAGATCACCCAATGGACCCAGGGATCGGCCGTTGGTGCGTCCGGGTCGTCGCAGATCAGCGCCAGCTCCGTGGTCCCTTCGGGAAGACCCGACCAGCGGATCGGCGGCGAGACGTCGTCGCCCTCGCCGGTGTACTTGCGGGGAATCGGCTTGCCGT